>JBFWTF010000166.1:0-5630 GCA_050247995.1 Methyloceanibacter sp.
AGACCATCAGCTGCGGCATCGGCCAGGGTTATGTCTCGCTCACGCCGCTTCAGCTCGCGGTCGCGACCGCGCGCATCGCCACGGGGAGGGCGGTCTCCCCGCACCTGGTCGTTCCCTCGGAGCCACAGCCCGAGGCCGCGGCGCTCGACATCGATCCCGCCCATCTCGACCTCGTGCGCGGCGGCATGATCGGCGTCGTCAACGAGAAGGGAGGCACGGCCGTGCGCTCGGCGTTGACGCTTCCCAACGTGCAAATGGCCGGCAAGACCGGCACCTCTCAGGTCATCAGCGCCAAGAATCGCGGCTTCCTCAAGGGCTGGTACGGCGAGACGCACGCGCTCTTCATCGCTTACGCGCCGGTGGCAGGCCCGCGCTATGCCGCGGCCTGCGTCGTCGAGCATGGCGGCGGCGGATCGCGCGCGGCGGCGCCCGTCGTGCGCGACGTCATGACCGAGGTTCTGTTGCGCGATCCGGCGCTGAAATCGGCGCTGCTTGCGAGCAATGAGGCCGCGCCCGGCGCCGCCAAGGAGCGCAAGCAATGAAGGCGCTGTTCGCCGAGGGGCTGGAGCGGCCCCAGGTCAAGCTCAAGGAAAAGCTGCTTGCGCTCAACTGGCCGTTCCTCGCCCTCATCACCGCCATCACGCTGATCGGCGTCGCCGCGCTCTATTCGGTGGCGGGCGGCTCGCTCGAGCCGTGGGCCAGCCGCCACGTGGTCCGCTACTGCCTCGGCCTTGCGCTCCTCTTCACCGTGGCGCTGTCCGATATCCGCTTTTGGCTGCGCGTGGCCTATCCGCTCTACATCGTCGTTCTGTTGCTGCTCGTGGGCGTGCTCCTGTTCGGCGTCGAGAGCGGCGGCGCCAAGCGCTGGATCGGCTGGGGCGAGTTCAGCTTCCAGCCGTCGGAAATCATGAAGATCGCGCTCGTGCTCGCGCTCGCGCGCTACTACCAATGGCTGCCGCCGAGCCAGGTGTCGTGGCCCTATGCCGTTCTGCCGCCGCTCGCGCTCGTCGGCCTTCCCGTCGTCCTTGCCTTGGACCAGCCCGATCTCGGCACGGCCGCTCTGTTCGGCATCGTCGGCGGCGGCTTGCTGTTCCTGGCCGGAGTGAGCTGGCTCTATTTCATCGGCGCCCTTGTCGGCGTCATCGTCGTGCTGCCCCATATCTGGGCCAAGCTCCACGACTACCAGCAGGAACGCATCCTCACCTTCATCGACCCCGAGCGCGACCCCTCGGGCTCCGGCTACCACATTCTCCAGTCGAAGATCGCGATCGGCTCGGGCGGCTTCGCCGGCAAGGGCTTCATGCAGGGAACGCAGGCCCAGCTCAACTTCCTGCCCGAGAAGCATACCGACTTCATCTTCACCATGTTCTCCGAGGAGATGGGCTTCATCGGCGCGGCGGTTCTGCTCGCGCTCTACCTTCTCGTGCTTCTGTTCATTACTTACATGGCGCTAAGGTGCCGCAGCACTTTCCCGCGCCTGGTTGCGGGCGGCATGGGGCTCTGCCTCTTCGCCTATGTCTTCATCAACGTCGCCATGGTCACGGGGCTGATGCCCGTGGTCGGCGTGCCGCTGCCGCTCGTCTCCTATGGCGGCACCTCGATGCTGACGATGATGGCGGGCCTGGGCTTCGTGCTCAACGCGCATATCAACCGGGAGACGCGCATCAGGCGGGAGGAGATCGGCCCCTTCTGGTGAGTGATTGGCGAGGAGCTTTCCCCTCTCCCCTTGTGGGAGACGGCTTACCGCCGCGCTCTTGCGCGAGCGCGGCTCTGCGCAAGGCGGATGGCGGGGAAGGGTGAGGGGGCTTTCTCTTCGACGCCGGTTCGCGGCCGACCCCTCACCGCGAGCACGAATGCGCTCGCGCGCTCTTTCTCAAGGCGAGAGCCGGGAGCTTGGGCACGACACGCCCGCCATTCTGAGCCGCGAGCGGGGGGAGACTAGAAGCATCTCCTCGGTGCGAGCGGAGCTTCGAAGGACGCGCGCCAGGCTATGAAGGTCTCAGAACAAGCCATTGAGATAGCGCGCAAGCGGCCATAGGTTGCCGATGGGCCGCTCGTTCCGGATTGGCGTCAAGGAGCTTCGCGGGAACGCGTCATGGAAAGGCACATCGGCATCATCGGCGCCGGAGTCGCCGGCCTTCATCTTGGGCTTTACCTTCGCCGCCACGGGATCGACACCACGATCGTCACCGATCGCACGGCCGATCAGTTTTCCGCCTCGAAGCTGCCCAACACCGTCGCGCATTTTGCCCCGACGCTCGAGCGGGAGCGTCAACTCGGCATCGATCACTGGGCCGACGCGCGGTTTCATTACACCTGCCACAACTACAGTTTCGGCGGTCCCGCTCGGCTCGAGTTCCGCGGCGGCTTCGCGCGCCCCAACCGGGCCATCGACTATCGCATCTACCTGCCGTGTTTGATGGCCGACTTCGAGGCGCAAGGGGGCAGGATCGAGATTGCGACCATTGAAGCGGCGGATTTGGGCCAGCTTTCCCGGCGCTTCGACCTGCTCGTCGTGACCTCCGGTCGAGGGGCGCTCGCCAACGCATTCGGACGCGTGGTGGGCGAGTCGCCTCACAATCGCCCGCAGCGAAAGTTGCTGGCGGGCTTGTTCACGGGCATCAGGCCCACCGATCCGCTCGGCGCGACGCTTTCGGCCTCGCCCGGCGAAGGGGAGCTGATCGACCTTCCGATCCTCACCCTGGGCGGCATGGCGTCCGCGCTGCTGTTCGAGAATATTCCGGGCGGCGATCTCGAGGTTCTGGCCCGGCTGCCTCACGCGGACAATCCCTCCCTCTTCATAGCGACGGTTCTCGCCAAGCTCGAGAAGCACCATCCGCACGTCTTCGATCGCATCGATAACGCGACGTTCGGTCTATGCGGTCCGAACGACGTCTTGCAGGGCGCCATCACGCCGATCGTGCGGCAGAGCACGCTCGACCTGGGCGAGGGAAAATTCGCGCTCGCCGCCGGTGACGTCCACTGCACCGTGGATCCCATGCTCGGCCAGGGCGCAAACCTCGCCTCCCATTCCGCGCGCGTCATCGGCGAGGAGATCGTCAAGGACGCGCCCTTCGACGCCAATTTTTGCGAGCGCGTCGACCGGCGGCGCCTGACGCGGATCCTCGGCGCGTCGCGCTGGACCAACCTCATGCTGCGGCCGCCGTCGCCCGAGATAATGGAGCTGGTCGTCGCAATGAGCCGCAGTCCCTCGCTCTGCGACGAGTACACCGACAATTTCGGCTACCCCGAGCGGCAATGGATGCGTTTCCGTTCGCCGGAGAACCTCCGCGCGTGGAGCGGCGGCCACAAATAAGAAGATTGACGCGGGGGGCGAGCGGGAGGCCGGGGGGTTTGCTTACCTGGTGTTGGACGAGGCGGGAGCGTCCCGCTCCGCGCGGGCGCGAAGCTCCGAAGGCGTCGCGCCGTAATAGCGGCGGAACACGCGGTTGAAATACGACACATCGCCGAAGCCGCAATCATAGGCGACGGCGCTGATCTTCTCGCCGCCGCGGCGCGGATCGAGGAGGAGCCGATAGGCCCGCAAGAGACGCTGCTCCTGCACATATTCGGTGAAGGTCGTCCCCTTCGCCTCGAAGAGCCTCTGGATGTATCGTTCCGTGCAGCGGTGGCGATCGGCAAGGGCCGTCACCGACAGATTGGGCTGATCGAGGTAGGTCAAGATATCCTGCTTGATTGCCTGCAGCCGCGCCGCGTGCATGCCGTCGCCCTGTGCCGCCTCGCGCGCGCCAGGCGCGCCGATCGTGACCGCCACGAGCTCGCAAATATGCGACGCCATCAATTGCCGCAGTTCGGGGCTTGCCGTCACCTGCTCGTTCCAGGTCAAAGCGACATAATTGGTCAGAAGGCGGAGCGCCGCATTGTCGGAAGGAATGAGCCGCATATAGCAGCGCTCTCCGCCGCGCATCAGCGGCGCCAGGCGCGTCCGGGGGAAGCGCAAGCCCAGCATGCCGCCCGGCGCCCGATGGGTGAACGCCGACGGATCCGCGCTCGATACCAAAACGGCGTCGCCGTCGCCGAGGACGATTTCCTTGCCGTCCTGCTCGATCAGATGCGGACCGTGCAAGTTGATGATCAACGCGGCGTCGTCGGTGTCGCCCTCGACCAGCGCCCGCGTTCGCCGGTTGCATGTGCCATGCATCTTGCCTGACGCGATCAGAAGGTCCGGCAGCATGTTGAGGCCGAGATCGACCTCGAGCTGCTTGTCGCGGATCGGATCGATTTCATAAGGCAACCCCATGCGCGCGAAGCATTCGCGCAACAGCGTCGGCCGCTCGCGTTCCGGACGGTCGGCGAGCGATAGGCGAACGGGCCCCGGCGGGGGCGGGGGCGGCGGCTCTGCGCTGAGCAGGAGATCGACGGAAAGCGCGGGCAGATGGGAGAGATCAAGCATGGCTGGAACTCTGGCCAAAGGTCGTATGCCCGGTTGTTGCAGAGGTCATTAGGCCATCGCGGGCGCCCGTTTCAAGCGCTTTCGTCGCCATTTTCCCGCGGTTTGTCGGCGCAGTCCTAGCGTTTGTCGCCGCAAGCCAAGAAGCGCCAAGGGGCAGGGGGTATTGAAGCGTCGCCTGCGGTGAAGGGAGAAACGACCATGGCGAAACACAATGGACACTGGCTCTTTCCGGTTTGGGCCGGCGTTGCCGCGTTTGCCGGCATGCTCGGCTGGCGGCTCGGCGCGCTCGATGTCTCCGGCTTGAACGCTGCCTTGCCGATTGCCTTCGGCGCGTTCGTTCCGGTGCTGCTCGTTCCGCTCGTCTTGCGCGGGATCGTTTGGATCAAGTCGGACGCCGCAGCTGCCGCCGCCGGCAAGGGCGGCGCAACAGGCGTTTTCCTCCGCCGCTGAACCGGCGCGCGCCTTCGCGAAATCGCCCGGTACCGAAGCTCAGGCACAAGAATAGGTGAACGGCCATGAAGACCTGCAACACGAGACTTTTCCCGCAAGCTCAAGTCACCCGCATCTTGGCTCTGGCGGCAGGAGCCCTTGTCGCTCTCGCCGCGGCCAGCATCCCCGCGCGTGCCGACGACGCGGTGCAAAGGCCGGAACGCGTCGGGCCTCGCCAGCCCGTTCTCGCCGAATGCCACCTGCTCAAACGGGCGATTTCGCGCCGCGCTTGCCGCGCGCGACTGGAGCGCGACGCGCAAATCGACATCGCCGCCAAATGACCAGCCTAAGGCGCAAAGGACCCTTGCACGACTGAGGCGAAGGGCACGAGCGCGGCACGCCGGCCCCCCAGGCGCTGACCACCGCCCTTGCCGATGGCGGGCCCCCACGCCAAATTCCGGGTGCGCGCCGGGGCGCGCCTCTAGGGGCATCCCCACCCTGGGGAGCGCGCGGAACGCGCCCGTCTCCTTTGCCAGTGAGGATACGCACCGCTCTTGCGGTGCGGTGAGGGGTCAGCGGCGAAGCCCGCGTCAAACACGAATGCCCCTCACCCTTCCCGCCACGCGACTTGCGAGCTTGCGCCGCAAGATCGCGGCGGGAAGCCCTCTCCCATAAGGGGAGAGGGGGACTTGGTGCGTGCTTGGAGGCGGCGGCAAGCCGCCTTCGGCCTCCCCTCCCGCCGGCGGTTGAGGAATGCGGACCTGATACACACATTCCTCTATCCTCC
>JBFWTF010000167.1:0-5563 GCA_050247995.1 Methyloceanibacter sp.
CGTCCGAGCCTTCGACGACATAGACCGGCTCGGCGCGTTCCTGCAGCGGCCGCACGATGTCCTTCAGGTGCTGCTGCTTGTTGTCGAGGTAAGGGCCGATGACGTCTTCGCCGGCAGGGCACACCGCCATGCAATAGGCCGATTTGTAATTGGCGCCGTAGGAGAGGCTCTGCCACATCGACGATGTCTCGGTCTCGTGGATGCGGCGGCGATAGTCGAAGGCGTCGCGCGCATCGGCGATCTGCTCGACCCAATCGGTAAAGCCGCCAAGGAACTCGCGGTAATTATGGGTGAAGCAGGCGGAGAAATTGAACGAGCCGTCAGGGCCGATGGCGCCGACCGGGCAGGCGGCGACGCAGAGCTTGCATTCGAGGCAGGGGTTGTAGTCGATCGGGTGGTCGTAGGCCTCGACCTCGGTCTCGACGAGCACGGTGCCCAACAGGACGAAGTTGCCGAATCGCGGGTGGATGAGGTTGCGGTGAATGCCCATGTGGCCGAGGCCGGCCTCGACCGCGATCGGCTTGTGCGAGACGATCCAGGGGGCGAAACCGGAGCTCTGCGACATTTCCATGGGAAAGCCCATGGAGGGATTGACGGCGCGGATACCGCGCGCTTCGAGCGCGGCGACGATGGCGGCCCCGATGGCATCGATCTCGTGACCTGCGCGATGGAACTCGAGATTGGCGACGGAGCGTGGCGCGCCGCGCAGGGGCTCGCGCGCCATGCGCACGACGAAACTCAGAACCGTCTTGGTCCAAGGATAGTTGCGGAGGAGCTCGTCGCGCTGAGGGTCGAGGCCGGAGCGCGCGATCTCGACAAGGCCGGCATCGTGGGCGCCGCAGTCGAAGGCGAGTTGGCGGAGCGCCGCCGCATCGATCGGCTCCGCTTCGGGACGCGGCGAGGCCGCGAGCCGGTGCACCGTCGGATGGTCTTGAAGCTGCATGCCGGACCTCGAACGCTGGCGGCCGGATCGATGCGATATACCTATAAGTGAGCAAGTTACTTGTCAATAGATAGTGACTTGATTTCTTCAAGGGATATGCGCTATGAGCCCTCATGGCAGGCGGATACGGCCAGGAAGATTGTCCTCTGGCGCGCGCGCTCGACGTGATCGGCGAGAAATGGTCGCTGCTCGTGTTGCGCGATCTCTTCCGCAAAGGCCCGCAGCGCTTCCAGGAGCTGGAGAAGGGGCTCGGCGGCGTTGCCCCCAACACGCTGTCGGCGCGGCTCAAGAGCTTGGAGGCCGCCGGCGTGATCGGCACGAGGCTTTATGAAAGCCATCCGCCGCGCTACGAGTATTTCCTAACCGACAAGGGCAAGGCGCTCGGACCGGTTTTGAAGGCGCTCTACACCTGGGGCGAGCGCTACGGTTGAGCGCCGCGCGGGCCGGTTCGTAAGTCGATTCCGTTTGCGAGCGTAAGTCCTTGAAACCTGACTCTCATCCTATTTTCGTCCGAGGAACCCGGCCATGACCATCACCGGAGGCTGTCACTGCGGCGCCATTCGCTATCAGGCCGAGGGCGCGCCCATGACGCACGCGCTCTGCCATTGCACCGATTGCCGGCGGCACGCCGGAGCGCCGATGGTCGGCTGGACCATGTTTCCGGCTGACGCCGTCACGGTGACGAAGGGCGAGCCGAAAATCTACGCCTCCTCGGAGAACGGGCGCCGGCATTTCTGCGGCGCTTGCGGCACCGGCCTGTTCTACACCAACGCCGCTGTCCTGCCGGGCATCATCGATATCCAGAGCGCGACCTACGACGATCCGAACGCCGCGCCCGCGCGCGCTCATATCCAGGTGGCCGAGCGCATTTCCTGGATGGAGCACGTGCATGAACTGCCGGAGTTCGAACGCTTTCCGTCGGGCGACTAGCCCGCAGGCGAGGCGCTCAGGAAGGGCGAAATGATGTCAGGGTCGTTCGATCGTCATGCGCGGATCGTCATCATCGGCGGCGGGGCGGTCGGCTGCGCGGTCGCCTATGCGTTGACGCGGCGCGGCGAACGCGACGTCCTCCTGCTCGAGAAATCGCAAGTCACCAATGGATGCACCTGGCATGCGGCGGGCCTGGTCGGCCAGTTGCGCGGCCGAAAGAACCTAACGCGGCTGATGCAGAACTCGGTCGCGGTGTTCGACCGCCTCGAAGCCGAGTCGGGCCAGGCGATCGACTGGAAGAAGGTCGGATCGCTCAGGCTCGCATCGTCGCCGGAACGGTGGAGCGAAATCCGCCGCTCGATGACGCTCGCCAAGAGTTTCGGCTTCGAGTGTCACTCGCTCTCGGCAAAGGAGGCCGCCGATCTCTTCCCCTATATCGATCCTCAAGGCGTGGTCGGGGCTGCTTTCATACCCTCAGACGGGTATATCGACCCTTATGCGGTGACGCAGGCCTTCGCCGCGGCCGCCCGCAAGAACGGCGCGACCTTGCAAGAGGGTGTGACCGTCACCGGCATCCTCAAAGAGGGGCGGAGGGTGTTGGGCGTCACCACCGATCACGGCACGGTCGGCTGCGACATCCTCGTCAACTGCGCCGGGCTGTGGGCGAAACGTATCGGCGACATGGCGGGCGTGCCGCTCGCGGCGGGCGTCGTCGAGCACCAATATTTCATCACCGAGAAGAAGCTCGATCTGCCCAAGACGCTGCCGACGCTCCGCGACCCCGACAAGAATTTCTATCTCAAGCCCGATGTCGGCGCGTTCGCGATCGGCGGGTGGGAGAAGGGGACGAAAGGATGCTGGCGCTCGCGTCCGCCTTTCGCATTCGGCCGCGAACTCTTCCCCGAGAACCTGGAGCGGCTCGAGCTGTTCGCGCTGCCATGCGCCGAGCGGCTGCCCGTCCTCAACGAGATCGGCATCCAGACGATCATCAACGGGCCGATCCCGGTCTCGGCCGACGGCGAGCCGATCCTGGGACTCGCGCCCGAGCTCGACAATTTCTTCGTGGCCTGCGGCTTCACCGCCGGCATCGCCGCCTCGGGCGGCGCGGGCGAGGCGATGGCCAATTGGATCCTCGACGGTGATCCCGGCATGGATCTGTGGGCCTTCGACGTGCGCCGCTTCGGCCGTCCGCACTCGACGGGGCGCTATCTCGAGGCGCGCGCCATCGAGGCCTATGGCGACTATTACAGTATCCATTGGCCCGGCGCGGAAAACGAAGCGGGCCGCGGATTGCGGCGATCGCCGTTGCATGAGCATCTGAAAGCGCAAGGCGCCGTCTTCGGCGCGCGCTTCGGCTTCGAACGCCCCCTTTGCGTTCCCGCTCCGGGCTCGGGCCACAAGGAGATTCCGAGCTTCGAAGGCAAGCCGAGCTGGTTCGATCAAGTCGGCCGGGAGCACCGGCATATCCGCGAGGGAGTGACGCTGATCGACCAGACCTCCTTCTCGAAATTCACGATCGAAGGGCCGGGCGCGACCGCGTTCCTCGACACGATCTGCACCAACCGCATCGCGGGCGAGCCAGGGCGCTGCATCTACACGATGATGCTCAACGGACGCGGCGGCGTCGAGGCCGAGGTCACGCTGCTCCATCTCGCGCCGGAGAAGTTCGTGATGATCAGCGGATCGGCCTTCGGCGTGCGCGATTCCAATTGGGTACGCCGGCATCTGCCCAAGGACGGTCAAATCGCTCTGACCGACGTGACCTCGGGCTGGGCGGTCCTCAATCTCTGCGGTCCGCGCTCGCGCGAGGTGCTGCAATCGGTTTGCGACGACGACCTTTCGAATGTGGCCTTTCCCTATACGGGCGTGCGCGACATCGAGGTGGGCCCCGTTCCCGTCCGCGCCGTGCGCATCGGCTATGTCGGCGAGCTCGGCTACGAGCTGCACGTGCCCACTGAATACGCCGCCATGCTCTACGAGACGCTGAAGCTTGCAGGGGAGCCTCACGGCATCCGCGACGTGGGCTACCGGGCGATCGAGACCTGCCGGCTGGAGAAAGGCTATGTCTATTGGTCGGCGGAGATCGGCCCCGATTACGATCCGCTTTCGGCCGGGCTCGGTTGGGCGGTGGATTTCGGCAAGGACTTCATCGGCAAGACCGCGCTGCTCGAGATGAAGGAGAAGGGTCCGGCGCGGCGGCTCTGCCTGTTCACGGTCGAGGGTTTTGCGCCTTTGCTCGGCGGCGAGACGATCATGAAGGACGGCAACGTCGTCGGGCAGACGGCGAGCTGCGGCTTCGGCCACACCGTGGGCAAGACCATCGCTTTCGGCTGGCTCCCCGCCGCCATTGCCGGCGCGACGGATTTTGAAATCGAAGCCTACGGGAAGAGCTACCCCGCCACGCAAGCGGCCCGGACCCTTTACGATCCGGAAAACGTGCGTCTGTTGTCATGAGGCTGAAAGGCTCACGGAAGGGATCGCCGGGATGAACGCTGATTTCGATGACGCAAGGCGCAGCCTTGAGCGCTTGGGGTTCTATACCGCGGCCGAGACGCCGGGCCTCGAGATCGAGCGTCTGGGCGGGTTGACCAACCGCGTCTTTATGGTGAGCGGTCCGCGCGGGCGTCACGTCCTGCGTATTCCAGGCAAGGGGACCCAGGCCTATATCAACCGGCGCGTCGAGGAGGTCGCCGCGCGCGCCGCGGCGCGGGCAGGCGTCAGCCCCGAGGTCATCGCCACCACCGATGACGGCTTGATGCTGACGGTGGCCATCGAACACGCCGCGACCATGACGCCCGAGAAGCTCAACGCAAAACCCGCGGCGGTAGCGCGCGCGGGTCAGGCGCTGCGCAAGCTTCACGAGAGCGGCGAGACTTTCGATTTTCGCTTCGAGCTCTTCGCGATGATCGATGACTATCTCAGATTTCTCAAAGCCAAGAAGGCCTCGGTTCCCGACGGGTATCCGGAAGCGCTGGAGGCGGCGAAAAGCGTCAGGCGCGCGCTGAACGCCCACAACTTGCCGCTCGTGTGCTGTCACTGCGATCCGCTTTCGGAGAACTTCCTCGACACCGGCGACAGGATGTGGATCGTCGACTGGGAATATTCCGGGATGAACGATCCGATCTGGGATGTCGGCGATTTCGCCGTCGAAGCGCAGCTCACGCCGGAAAACGAAAGAGTCCTGCAAGAGTCCTACTTCCAGGGCGCGCCGACGCCTGCCGAGCTCGGGCGCTACGTTATCTACAAGGCGATGTGCGACCTGTTGTGGACGCTGTGGGGGCTGATCCAGCACGCCGATAAGAATCCTGCCGAGGATTTCTGGGCCTACGCCAACCGCCGCTTCACGCGCTGCAAGAAGCTGATGGACTCGCCGGAATTTCCCATGCATGTCGCCAATGTCTTGAAAGGCGGTGGGCGGTAGCCCATACAAACGACATATGAGTTACCCGTCGCACAGATTCTGCGTCGCTCCGATGATGGAGTGGACCGACCGCCACTGCCGCTATTTCCTGCGGCTGATCTCGCGGCGGGCGTTCCTCTATACCGAGATGGTGACGGCGGAGGCCGTGCTTTACGGCGACCGGGCGCGCGTGCTCGGCTTCTCGCCTGAGGAGCACCCGGTCGGGCTCCAGCTCGGCGGCAGCGATCCCAAACGCCTCGCCGAGGCCGCCAAGATCGGCGCGGATTTCG
>JBFWTF010000168.1:0-5538 GCA_050247995.1 Methyloceanibacter sp.
GTCATCATCAGCACGAGCGCCGTTGATGTCAGCATCCATGCCGTGTCGCCGCTGTCGATGGTGGGCTTGGCCGCTTCCGCGGCGGCTTCCGCCGCCTCTTGCGCCAGCGCAGGATCGAACTTGACGATCAGGAGCGCAGCGAGCGCCAGGACCGCCGAGGAAAGATATTTGGCAAGGGTCATCTTTTCTCCCCCTCTTACAGAGCTTGATCGTTGGTTTCGCCGGTGCGGATGCGCACCGTCTGTTCGACGGGGACGACGAAGATCTTGCCGTCGCCGATTTGCCCGGTCTTGGCCGCGGCGACGATGCCGTCGACGGCCTTGTCGACCATCTTGGTCGGGACCACGATTTCGATTTTGATCTTGGGCAGGAAGTTCACGGCGTATTCGGCGCCGCGATAGATTTCGGTATGACCTTTCTGGCGGCCGTAGCCTTTGACTTCGGTCACGGTCATGCCTTGCAGGCCGAGCTCGGTGAGGGCTTGGCGCACCTCATCGAGCTTGAATGGCTTGATGATCGCCATCACGAGCTTCATCTGTCTCACCCCTCTCTGTTTGCAGCCGAACGGGCCTCGAAGCCCCTCCGGACCGCGGGAACGAGGGGGGAGAGTCAAACCCCGTGCCAACTCGGGGATGAAAATTTAAGTTGTTGAATATTCATGACTTTTCATCTGGAGGCCGAGGCCATGCGTAATCAGGCTCGAACCTTCATGCCCAAATTATGAGCTAATGGGCACCATTGCCTATGAAATAGGCGTCACTTCTGCGGGCGGCGCTCGCGGAGCAGGCCTTCCTGCGCCGTCGAGGCGACGAGCACCCCCTCGCGCGTGAACAGCATGCCGCGGCAGAAGGCCCGCCCCGCCCCCGAGCATGGGCTGTCTTGCGCGTAGAGCAGCCAGTCGTCGGCCCTGAAGGGACGGTGGAACCAGAGCGCGTGGTCGAGGCTCGCGAGCATCAAGCGCGGGTCGAAGATGAAGCGGCCATGCGCGATCAACGCGGTGTCGAGCAGCGTGAAGTCCGAGGCGTAAGCGAGCACGCATTGGTGTAGAGCGAGGTCGTCGCCGAGCTTGCCCGTCGCCTTGATCCACACCTGCTGGCTGGTCGCGCGGCTCTCCGGCGACAGGTAGCGCGACAGGTCCACCGGCCTGATCTCGATCGGCCGCTCGTGTTCCCAATAGGTTTTGACCTGCGGCGGCAGCCTGTCCATGAACTGCGCCTTGAGCTCGGCCTCGCTCGGCAGCGACTCCGGCGGCGGCACGTCCGGCATCCTGATCTGATGCTGGAGCCCGGGCTCGTCCCTGTGGAACGATGCGGCCATGGAGAAGATCGCCTGGCCGTGCTGGATCGCCACCACGCGGCGCGTCGTGAAGCTGCCGCCGTCGCGAATGCGGTCGACGTCGTAGATGATGGGCACGCTCGGATCGCCGGCGCGCAGGAAATAGGCGTGCAGCGAATGCGCCGGGCGGGCCTCGACGGTGCGATGGGCGGCGACCAGGGCCTGCCCGATCACCTGTCCGCCGAAGACGCGCTGCCAGCCGACCTGGGGGCTCAAGCCGCGAAACAGGTTCACCTCGAGCTGCTCGAGATCGAGGATCGACAGAAGCTGTTCCAGCGCGCGGCTCAACGGGCGAAATCCTCCCCTGGCCTAGAGCCTTTAGCAGGTTCACGCCGCTTCCGGAACGTGGCATTGCTCTTGCCATGCCGGAACGAGGTGCAGACGGTCTTGACCGGTTCGATGTCGCCATCGCTGGCGGCGGCCCGCTCGGGCGCACGCTCGCGCTTGGCCTCGCGCGGCTTGGCCCGCGCGGCTTCCGCGTCGCCCTGATCGACGCTGAGGCCGCCGGCACCGGACCAAGCGGGGCTGCCGATGCCCGGTCGCTCGCACTGTCGGCGGCAAGCAGGAATCTCCTCGCAGCGCTCGATTTCTGGCCGCTTCTCGCCCCCTCGGTTCAACCCATCGAGACGATCGAGATCACCGACAGCGCGCTCAACGCGGCGCTCCGCCCGCATCTCCTCGGCTTCGAC
This sequence comes from Methyloceanibacter sp., assembly GCA_050247995.1. GTDB lineage: Bacteria > Pseudomonadota > Alphaproteobacteria > Rhizobiales > Methyloligellaceae > Methyloceanibacter. Next base: position 2,025 of record JBFWTF010000168.1, read on the forward strand.
AACGAGCTCGGCGAGGACGGCAAGGGCGCCTTCATGGTCGAGCATGGCGAGCTCATGCGCGTTCTCGCCGGGGCCGTGGCGGCCGAGCCCGCCATAACGCTCTACGATTCAAATCGCGTGACGGAATTCGCCAGCGGACCGTTTGCAATCGAGGTCGCGCTTGGCCGGGGCGAGAAGATCGCGGCGAGCCTCCTCGTCGCCGCCGACGGCAAGCGCTCGGCCTTGCGCGAGGAGGCCGGCATCAAATGCGTGGGCTGGTCCTATCCCCAAGTCGGCATCGTCACTACCGTCGCGCATGAGCGGCCGCATCGGGGCTGCGCCGTGCAGCATTTTCTCCCCTCCGGTCCTTTCGCCATTCTCCCCCTCACCGGCAACCGCTCCTCCATCGTGTGGACCGAGGACAAAGACGCCGGCGCCGCGATCATGGCGGCGAGCGAAGAGGTCTTCCTCGCCGAGCTCGGGAAGCGCTTCGGTCAGCGGCTCGGCGCGCTCATCCTGGCCGGGCCGCGACAGTCGTTCGGGCTCGACATGCAAATCGCCCGCAGCTTCGTCGCCGAGCGCTTCGCGCTCATCGGCGATGCGGCGCACGCGGTCCATCCGCTGGCGGGGCAGGGGCTCAATATCGGCATGCGCGACGTCGCCGCGCTCACCGAGACGATCGTCGAGGCGGCGCGGCTCGGCCTCGACATCGGCGGCGCGGTTCCGCTCGAGCGCTACGAGCGCTGGCGCCGTTTCGACAGCGCCTTCTCCGCCGCCGTCATGGATGGACTGAACCGCCTGTTCTCGAACGACAGCGCGCCCTTGCGGGCGTTGCGCGATCTTGGCCTTGGCCTCGTCGACCGCGTGCCAGCCGTGAAGCGCTTCCTCGTCAGCGAGGCGGCGGGCCGCACCGGAAACGTGCCGCGCCTCCTCCTGGGCGAGCGCTTCTGACGCGCGCTAGCGTGATTAGGATCATGACCGCCCTCTCACTCCCCCCTTTCAAGGGGGAGAACAACTGAGAGCGGCGTGTTTCTCTCCCTCCCCCTGCAAGGGGGAGGGCCGGGGTGGGGGTCCCAACAAGATTCGATTCGATGGAATAATTTAGCCCTGGTCGAGCTTGCGCGCTTCCTCGGGCAGCATGATCGGGATGCCGTCGCGGATCGGATAGGCGAGGCCCGCGGCGCGGCTGATCAGCTCCTGGCGCTCGGCGTCGTAGTCGAGCGAGGTCTTGGTCAGGGGACAGACGAGGATCTCGAGCAGCTTGGGATCGATGCGGCGCTGGCCGCGTTCTTGCGTATCGGTCATCGGCCGTCTCCCCCCTGTCGGTTATTGCAGCGAAGTCCCCGAGCCGTCGTCGCGCGTGGCGAGTTCCATCTCGGCGAGCGCGACCAGCGCCTCGGCGCGGCTCTTGAGGTCCGGCGCTTCGAGCAGCGCCTGCTTTTCCTCCGGCCCGTAGGGACTGAGGATCGACAGCGTATTGACCAGCCGCTCGCTGGAGGCGCCGTTGATGCGCTCCCAGTCGGCGCTGAGATTGCTTGCGGTGAGGTAGTTCTTGAGCGCGGCGAGGAGACGCGGGCGGTCAACCTCCTCCTCGCCGTGACCGGTGACGAAGTCGTTGGCGAAGGGCGCGTAGTCGGCGGTGCAGATCCGGAACGGCGTGTCGCCGGCGATATCGTTGCCGACGACGAAGCGGGCGATGCCCGCGAGCGCGATCACGACGCGGCCGTCGTCGCTTTCGGTGAAGGAGAAGAGCCGGCCCGCGCAGCCGATCGAGCGCAAGGGGAAGCTGTGGCCCCGCGGCGATTCGGCGTCGCCCGCTTCCGGCGCGGGTTGCACCACGCCGATCAGGCGGTCACCGGCAAGCGCATGATCGACGAGAGCGAGATAGCGCGGCTCGAACACGTTGAGCGTCAGCGACGCGCGCGGCAGGAGGATGGCGCCGCGCAAGGGAAACAGCGGGAGCTCCTGCGGCATGTCCGTGGCGTTGCGGTAGCGGTCGGTGATAGCCAAGCGGTTTGCCCCTTGCGTCAGGCGAAGAGCAGCGAAGAGAGCCTCATGCGCCCCGCGACCGTTGCCGGGTCGGTGGCGCCCCAGGCGTCGAAAAATTGCACCAATTGTTTGCGCGCGGCGTCGTCGTTCCAGGCGCGGTTCTTGGCGATGATCGCCAGCAACTGTTCCAGCGCGCCGGCGCGATCGCCCTTGGCGTTGAGCGCGAGAGCGAGATCGAAACGGCTTTGCGCGTCGGCAGGGTTGTCCGCGACCTTGGCGCGGAGCGTGTCGATGTCGCCGACTTTTCCCGATTTCTTTTGCAGCTCGAGCGCGGCGCGGGCGCTTGCGACCGGGGCGCTGTCGGCCTTCGCCGGCGGCACCAGCGCGAGCGTTTGCTCGGCGCGGGCGAGGTCGCCCGTCTTGACATAGCACTTGACGAGGCCGGCGAGCGCTTGGGCGTTCTCGCGGTCGGTTTGCACGATCTCGCCGAAGGCTTGCGCCGCGCTGTTGAGGTCGCCGGCGGCGAGCGCCGCCTCGGCCGCTTCGAGATCGGCCGCGGCATCTTCGCCCGTGTCGCCCACGAGCCGCGCGATGAAGTCGTTGATGCGCGATTCCGGCAGCGCTCCCATGAAGCCGTCGACCGGCCTTCCGTCCTGGAAGGCGAACACGGCGGGGATCGACTGCACGCCCATTTGCCCCGGGATTTGCGGGTGCTCGTCGATATTGAGCTTGACCAGCCTGACCGCGCCCTTGGCCGCGCGCACGGCCTTCTCCAGGAGCGGCGTGAGCTGGCGGCACGGCCCGCACCACGGCGCCCAGAAGTCGACCAGCACCGGAACCTCGCGCGAGGCCTCGACCACGTCGCGCATGAAGTCCTTGGTGGTCGTGTTCTTGATGAGCTCGGCGTCGGGAGTGCCCGCGCCGGCTTGGCCGAGAATGGGAGGTTCGACGCTCATGCTGCTTGCCCGCCGGTACGCTACGCTTGCCCCGAAAGATGGGCCGCGCGGCGCCGTTTGGCAACCGTCGGCGAGGCCCTAAGCCAGGGCCAGGATCAGCGGCTCATGGCCGCATTCCTTGATGAAGCGGATGAGATCCGGGGTGGCGAGCGTCGTCGTCGCGGTGTTTTCGAGGGGATGGCAATTGACCTCGGCGAATTCCATGATCGCGGCGTCGACCACGACGGCGACGCTTGCCGCCGACGGGTTCATGAGAGCGAACGGCGTGACCGATCCGGGGCTGATCCCGAGCACCGCCTCGAGCCGGTCGGCCTTGCCGAAGCTGAAGCGGCCGAAGCCGAGCTTCTTCGCCAGCGCCTTGAGATCGACCCGCGTGTCGTCCTTGGCCGTGACGAGGACCATGCGTCCATCGGGGTCGGTCAGGAACAGGTTCTTGGTATGGGCGCCGGGAATGCTCTCCCGCAGCTCGACCGACTCCGCGACGGTGAAGACCGGCGCGTGCTCGGTTGTCTTGGCGCCGATGCCGAGTTGGGCGAGGCGGGCTTCCAGGGTCTTGCGGTCTGCTGCCATGGCTTGGGGCGGGGCGTTCC
>JBFWTF010000169.1:0-5423 GCA_050247995.1 Methyloceanibacter sp.
GGGACCGAAAAGATGACGTTGCCCATCTGCAACAAGGCCCCACAAAGTTGGGCGCCAAATCGGCGATTTGGATCACGGAACGTGGGTTCACGGACGGCGCTATGGGGCCTGCAATGGCCGCCAATAGAGAGTCTAAGACACGGAAATAGAACGATAAAATGCCAGCCTCTGGCATTTGTGCCACAGTGCCCGGCGTTTTGCGCGCGGGGCCTTGCCGCAGAGTTGAAGCTTGCCGCGGCGCTGGGCTAGCTTTTCGTCACGAATTGAGACGGGGGACGGGGCTGGGGGGCCTGGTTCTACCGGACCAAAAGAGGGGACCTGACGCAACTCCGTAAATAAGGCTCAGGAACACGATGGGGGGGCGAGCCGAAGCCGCTGTCAAAGGCCACGCCTTTAGAGCTCGGCTCGTTTCGCAGGGAAGACCGGCCCGGCACTGCCCGGGCCGGTTCTTTTTTGCCTAAAGCCCGAGCCGGGCCAGCGTGCGATCGATTCCGGCGAGATAGCTCGCGCCGAACAGCCTGACGTGAACGAGGAGCGGGTAGAGATTGTAGAGGTCTCGCCTGAGCTCGTGAAAATCCGCCTCGAGCGGCATCAGGCTTTCATAGGCCGCGAAGAACGGTTTCCCGAACGTCCCGAAAAGCGTCGCGAAGGCGAGCTCGATCTCGGGATGCCCGCACGAGATGGCGGGATCGACGAAGCCGGCGATTCTGCCGCCCTTCACCAGCACGTTCCCGGTCCATAGATCGCCATGCAGCAGGCTCGGGAAGGCAGGCTCCGACAGGTAGTCGCCGATCCTGCCGGCGAAGCGCTCGATCCGGCCGAGCATCGCCGAGGGGAGCGCGCCTTCGCGATGCGCCGCCTGCGCCATGAACAAGAGGCGGTGGTCGCGGAAGAAGGGCACCCAGAGCGGCGCAAGCGGATTGGGCTGGGGGAGCGGCCCGATCAACGTGTCGCGCTCGTAGCCGAAGGCGTCGCGCGGGGTGGCATGGAGCCTCGCGATCAACTCGCCGGCATGGCGTTCGGCGCTCGCGGTGATGCCGCTTCCGTCGGTTTCGATGAATTCCATCGCGAGGAGACCGGGCTCGGCGTGATGCACGCGCGGCACAGGCAGCTCCGAGCGGCGGGCGAGTTCGCCGAGCATGTAAGCCTCGATCATGAGGTCTCCCGCGTGGGACCCGCCACTGGCGCGCGCCTTGACCGCGAGATGCCTGCCATCGGCGAGCCTCACCTCGAGCCCGGTGAGTCCGAAGCCGACGGCAAGCGGCCTCGCCTCGGCGACGGCCGCGCCGAGCGCCGCCGCAAGCCGCGCAATGAGGCTCTCCTGGTCCATGCGTTCAGCCCTTAACCTTGTCCGCCAATGTCATAAGCCTGAAACAAACGCACCGTAAGTCGCGCATCAACAAGATGCAGGCGGGGACCAAAGACGACGTGCGAAACGAGCCGGGGGTGAAGCGCTATCGTGCGATTTTCGTCTCGGATCTGCACTTGGGCACGAAAGCCTGCCAGGCCGAAGCCTTCATCGACTTCCTGCGCTGCAACGACGCTCCGCGCATCTACCTGATCGGCGACATCATCGATTTCTGGCGCATCAAGCGCGGCATCTACTGGCCGCAACCCCACAACGACGTCCTGCAAAAGCTCCTGCGCAAGGCGCGCAAAGGCACCGATCTCGTCTACATCCCGGGCAATCACGACGAGGCGATGCGCGACTATTGCGGCCTGCGCTTCGGCGGCATCGCCATCGAGCGGCACGCCATCCACATCGGCGCCGATGGGCGCCGCTATCTCATCATTCACGGCGACGAGTTCGACGTCGTCGTGCGCTACGCCAAATGGCTCGCCCTGTTCGGCGATTGGAGCTACGCCTTCGCGCTTTGGGCCAACACCCATTTCAACGCCGTGCGCCGCCTGCTCGGGCTGCGCTACTGGTCGCTCTCGGCCTATCTCAAGCAGAGGGTCAAGCGCGCGGTGAACTATATCGGCGAGTTCGAGGCGGCGCTCGCCCAGGAAGCGCGCCGCAACGGCGCGCAAGGGGTCGTCTGCGGCCATATCCATCACGCGGCGATGCGCCAGGTCGGGGACATCACCTATGTGAATACCGGCGATTGGGTCGAAAGCCGCACGGCTGTCGCCGAGACCGAAGACGGGGTCTTCGAGATCATCCATTGGGGACACAGCGAAGACCGGTCCAGGCTCGAGCCTCTGGCCGATGAGCTCGAGGCGGCCGCATGATGCGGGTGCTGATTGCGACGGATGCCTGGTCCCCCCAAGTGAACGGCGTGGTCAGGACCTATGAGCGGCTCGCGGCGGAAGCGCCCGCTCTCGGCTTCGAGCTGAGCTTTCTCGCCCCGCCGCATTTCCGCACGCTGCCCTGTCCCACCTATCCCGAAATCAGGCTGGCGCTTGCCGGCCCGCGCGCGATCGCCCGCCATGTCGAGGCGGTGCGCCCCGATTTCATCCACATCGCCACGGAGGGACCGATCGGCCTCATGACGCGCCGCTATTGCCGGAAGACGAAGTGGCCCTTCACCACGAGCTATCACACCCGCTTTCCCGAATATGTCTCGGCGCGGCTGCCCGTGCCCGACAGCTGGTGCTACGCCTTGCAGCGGCGCTTCCATAACGGCGCGGCCGGCACCTTCGTCGCGACGCCGTCGCTCGCCTCCGATCTCGAAGCGCGCGGCTTCACCAGGCTGATGCCGTGGTCGCGCGGCGTCGATACCGAATTGTTCAGGCCGCGGCCTGTCAGACTGTTTGGCGCGTCCCCGGTCTTCCTCTATGTCGGCCGCATCGCCGTCGAGAAGAATGTCGCGGCGTTTCTCGCTCTCGACCTGCCCGGCCGGAAGGTTGTGGTTGGAGACGGGCCTCAGGCCGAAGAGCTGAAGCGTCTTTATCCCGATACGCTCTTCACCGGTCCGCTTGAAGGCGAGGCGCTCGCGGAGGCTTATGCCTCGGCCGACGTCTTCGTGTTTCCGAGTCTCACCGACACGTTCGGTCTCGTTCTGCTCGAAGCGCTCGCCGCCGGTCTTCCCGTCGCGGCCTATCCCGCGACCGGCCCTCTCGATGTCCTCACCGACGCGCGGGCGGCCGTTCTCGGCGCCGATTTGCGCGAGGCGGCGCTAACGGCGCTCGACCTCGACCGCGCGGCGGCGCGGGCGCATGCGCTTAAGTTCAGCTGGGAACATTCGGCGCGGCAGTTCTTCGAGAATGTGCTCGCCGCCCACCACTTGGGCCTGCCGGCCAAGCTCAAGCGCCGCAAGAGCTGGCGCAAGCGGGACCAGAGAGACAAGACCGCGCGCAAAAAGGAAACGGCCCGGTTGGGGGGAACCAGGCCGTTTTACTCTCATGCGTCAGTTTGGGGGACGCTTTGGGGGAATGTTGCGTCCTCCCAGAGATGGTTGGCAGCCCCCTTGCTTTCAAGGGGAGGGTAAAGAATTTTTCAAGAATCAAATAAGCATCTGATATTTAACGATAAAAGGTGAAGCCTCGCGGCGGCCTGTGACCGTCGCCGGGCTTGCGGCAATGGGCTTGTGCAGCCCTTGCCGGCTTGCGGCATAAGGGTGCTGCGGAACCGCAGCGGGGACCCTTCAACGCCATGGGAGACGTGCAGCAGCGGGGCCTGTCCGGCCTCTCCTTGGCCCGGCGTCTCAGCATCCTCTATGCCGCGCTGTTCCTGGTGGTCGGCTGCTATCTCCCCTTCATGCCGGTTTGGCTCCATTGGCGGAGCCTCGGCGCGGGCGAGATCGCGGCGCTGCTCGCCACGCCGCTCTTCACCCGCATCTTCTTTACCCCGCTGATCGGCTTCGCCGCCGATCTCGCCGGGAGCCGGCGCAACATTGTCATCGCTCTCGCCTGGGGCTCGCTCGTTTCGTTCGTTCTGCTCTGGGCCGCGAACGGGTTCTGGCAAATGCTCGCCGCGACCATGCTCCTCGCCGTCAACTGGACGACGATCATGCCCCTGATCGAGACCGTGGCGGCGCGCGGGATCCGCACCGGGACGCTCAACTATGGACGGGTGCGGCTGTGGGGTTCGCTCAGCTTCATCGCCGCCAATCTCGGCTCCGGCGTCGCGATCGGCTTCATCGGACCCAGGGTCGTGCTTCCGCTTCTCGTCGCCGGTACGATGCTCCTCGTTCTCGGCGCGCATCTTCTGCCGCGCGACCTTGACGGGCGGGGGAAGGGCGCGCCGATCCGCGGCGTCAAATTCGCCGAGGCTTTCCGGCTGATCCACACGCCGGTCTTTGGGCTGTTTCTCCTCGCCGCGAGCCTGATCCAGGCGAGCCACGCCGTCTATTACAGCTTCGGCACGCTGCATTGGCGCGCTGAAGGCATTCCCGACGGCGCGATCGGGGCGCTGTGGTCGGTCGGCGTGATCGCAGAGGTCGCGCTGTTCGTGGCCGCCTCCCGCGTCGTCGCCGCGGTCGGGACGGCGCGGCTTCTCATGCTCGCCGGGCTTGCGGCGGCGTTGCGCTGGGGCGCCATGGCGCTCGACCCGCCATTCATTCTGCTCGGCCCGCTCCAGACGCTCCACGCTTTGAGCTTCGGCGCGGCCCATATCGCCGCGATTCACTTCATCACGCACTCGGTCCCCGAGGAACGCGCCGCCACCGCCCAAGGGATCTACGCCGCCGCCGTCGCCGGGATCGCGCTCGGTTCGGCGACGCTCGCCTCCGGTCCGCTCTACGCGAATTTCGGCGGCGCGGCCTACGGCCCGATGGCGCTGCTGGCGCTGGCAGGGGCGGCGGGCGCTTATCGCCTGGCGCAACTTTGGCATGAAGGACCCGAGGACGCGGCCGCCATCGAAACCGCTCAATCGCATGAGATAGGGCCTCAGGACTTCGTGGCCTCTCCTCTTGATCCATCTCAAGACGAGGCGGGGCCCGGCGCCTAAAGTGTTCACGAAGATGGCTTCGCGCCGCTCCGCGCGGAGCAAATTGGATTAGGAGGATGCGATGCAGATAGTCCGCAATGCGATTGTCGCCGGCGCGCTGGTGCTGGCCGCCGCTTTACCCGCCGCCGCGCAGCAGGACCAGTCGCCTGCGCCGAGCGCAGAACCGAGCGCCCCTCAAGGCGGGATGGATCAGAGTGCCGACCAGGGGCCAGGCGGGATGATGGGCGGCATGATGAAGCAGGGCGGCATGATGCCTCACTGCCCGAAGATGGGCGGTAGGCACGGCAAGAGAGGCCACGGCATGACGCCGCCTTCGGTGCCGATGATGGAGGGGCGCCTTGCCTATATCAAAGCCGACCTCGAGATCACTGAGGCGCAAACCCCGGCCTGGAATGCCTATGCCGATGCCATCAGGGCGCGGCGCGCGAACATGGAAGAGATGCACGCCGACATGATGAAGGCCAAGGAGAGCGGGGACGTCGTGCAGCGCATGGATGCGCGGATCAAGGGCCTCGAGACGGCGCTCGACGGC
>JBFWTF010000170.1:0-5349 GCA_050247995.1 Methyloceanibacter sp.
TTCGATGGCCGCGGCGCCATTTTTTCATCAGGAACATGGCGTCCCGTTTCGGCCCTAGGCAAACGGGCGATTTGGCCTAAATTCGGCTCAAGCGAGTCGAGGGAAATCCGCGGGGTCGGGGCGGCGTCAGCCGGACTTATCCCGTTGGGGGGACTGAATGAGCTCTCTTCCGTTCCATATGCCCGACCTCAAGCTGAACCGGCGGGGCGAGGAGCCCGACCCTGACCGGGAGGCTCTGGAGCATATCGCGCGCGCGCTCGAGAGCCGGAGATTCCAGCGGAACGACGAGGCCGCTGCGCGCAGCGACAGCGAGGCCCCGGAATTCTTCCTGCCGCTGCAAAGCCTGAAGACCCTGCTCGAGGACCTGCCGGTCGCGATCGCCGTCCTCTCGGGCGGCGCGCTCGCGGACGCCAACTCCGCCTTCGCCAATGCCTTCGGCTACCCTTCTGCGGCGGAGCTGATCGAAGCCGGAGGCCTCGGCGCCATCCTCGGCGACGGCAAGCTCGCGCGCGAGCCGGGCCCGGAACAAAGCCTGCCCGTCGAGGCCTTCACCCGCTCGCGGCGGCGCGTGACGGTCGCCTTCGCGCTCACCGTGCTCGACGCCGAGCGCGACTTGGCTCTGCTGCGCTTGATCGACCCGCCGGTCGCGGAGGACGAAGCGCCCGCGGCGCAAGCGTCGCCGCAAGAGGCGGCAAAGCCCGAGCCTCCGCCGCGGCGTGAAGCCGACGCGGCCGCGAGCCGGCTCGAGTTTCTCGCCAAGGTCAGCCACGAGGTACGCACCCCCCTCAACTCGATCATCGGCTTCGCCGAGCTCATGCTCCAGGAGCGCTTCGGCCCGATCGGCAACAAGCGCTACAAGGGCTATGTCGAGGACATTCATCAGAGCGGGCTCTACGCGCTCTCGCTCCTCAACGACCTCCTCGACATCTCCAAGATCGAGGCCGGCAAGTTCGAGCTCAATTTCACCGCGGTCGATGTCGGCGAGATCGTCGAGGATTGCGCCGCGAGCTTGCAGCCGCTCGCCAAGCGCGCGCGCATCCTGCTCAGGACTTCGCTTGCGCCCGACCTGCCCACGGTCGTCGCCGATCCGCGCCGGCTCAAGCAGATTCTCCTCAATCTGCTCACCAACGCCATCAAGTTCACCAACGAAGGCGGCCAGGTGATCGTGTCGGGCTCGATGATCGAGGGCGAGCTGCGCTTGCGCGTGCGCGACAACGGCGTCGGCATGTCCAAGGACGAGATCGCCTTCGCCATGCAGCCTTTCCACCAGCTCGACACCGCGCCGCGCAAGCAGACGGGAACGGGCCTCGGCCTCCCCGTCACCAAGGCGCTCACCGATGCCAACCGGGCGCGGCTCGTCCTCACGAGCGAGCCCGGCGTCGGCACCGCCGCCGACGTGATCTTTCCGCCCGAGCGGCTGTTCACCTCCGGCTGAGGCGCCGCGGCAGAGAGACGCGGGAGCGGCTGGGCGCGAAGGCATGTTTTCCTGCTCACGCGACAGTCGTTCCGCGGCTGACCTTGCGAATGTTATTTCGCCATTACTTCGGTTGTTCTCAACATTAGAAGGCTTCTACATTTCACGGCTGCGCTTAGAAGGCTTCTAAGGTAGTTGAGCCAAGTCAATCTGGTTGACAGTCTCGCGCGCAAGGCTCTAATCGAAGAGTCGCGTCCGGCCGATGCAAAAGTCAGGCGCCAAAAATTCTCAGTCCGATACCGGGGCCTTGAACTCCGGACATTGGAGGAAAAAATGCGATTTGCTTCCGCGCGGCGCCTCGCGCTCGCCGCTACCCTCTTCACTCTCGTCGCCCAACCCGCACATGCCGCCGATCCCGGCGAGGTGAATGTCTATTCCTATCGCCAGCCCGTTCTGATCGAGCCCCTGCTCGACGCGTTCACGCAAGAGACCGGCATCAAGGTCAATGTCATCTTCGCCGAGAAGGGCTTGATCGAGCGCATCGAAGCGGAAGGACGCAACAGCCCCGCCGACGTGCTGCTCACCACCGATATCGGCAATCTCACCCAAGCGACGGCATCGGGCATCGCCCAGCCGGTCCACTCCGACGCTCTCGATGCCGCCATCCCCCAAGCCTATCGCGCCGAGGACGATCAGTGGTTCGGGCTCACCCGCCGCGCGCGCGTCGTCTACGCGTCGAAAGACCGGGTGAAGCAGGACAGCATCACTTACGAAGAGCTCGCCGACCCGAAATGGCGCGGCAAGATCTGCATCCGCTCGGGCCAGCATCCCTATAACGTGGCGCTGATCGCCGCGATGATCGCCAATCACAGCGAAGCCTGGACCGAGCAATGGCTGAGAGGGGTGAAGGCCAATCTCGCGCGCAAGCCCGCCGGTGACGACCGGCTCCAGGTCAAGGGCGTCTATGCCGGCGAGTGCGACATCGCCATCGCCAACACCTATTACATGGGCGTGATGCTCGAGAACGATAAGGAGCCCGAGCAGAAGGCGTGGGCCGAATCGGTCAGGATCGTCTTCCCCGACTCGGACGGGCGCGGCACGCATGTCAACGTCTCGGGCGCCGTCGTCGCCAAATTCGCTCCGCACAAGGACAATGCGGTGAAGCTGGTCGAGTTCCTGGCCTCCGACGAGGGCCAGCAACTCTATGCCGAGACCAACAACGAATATCCGGTCAAGGACGGCGTTCCCTGGTCGCCGCTGGTCAAGTCGTGGGGCGAGTTCAAGCCCGACCCGATCTCGCTCAACGACGTCGCCGCCTTGCGCAAATCCGCGAGCGAGCTCGTCGACAAGGTTGAATTCGACGAAGGTCCAAGCTCATGAGGGGGCAACGATGAGCTTTCACCACAAGACGGATCGGCGTTTTTCGGCCAAGCCGGGCGCGCATGAGCGCGTGCCGAGCGGCGCGGAGTGGCTCGTCGGCATGGGCTTCCGGTGCTGGCTCGCGGGTTACGACACCGGCGACATCGCCTGTTGGGAGAGCGGATGGAACGAATATTCGCGCGTGCTCGGGTCCGAGCGGGCGAGGCGCGCGGTGACCGAGCTCGCGTGCTGGGTCAGGGCGGTGCGCGCCTCGGCTTCGCGCAAGATCGAGTATTCCCCGGTCGGATTCCCGTGCTTTTGCGCCGATGAGTGCCTCGCGATCTCGTTGATCGCGGCCTCGCAGCATCACCGCTGCCCGGCGATGCGGGCCTGCGCTCTGGCGCTGACCGGATCGGACACGGTCGATGCGGTGCTGAACGCTGCCAACGCCTTCGCCGACGCGCTGCAAGACGCCGATCAGCGCCTGTCGCCGGAGGCCGTGGCGGCGCTGGTGGCGGGGGGGCGCAAGGCCGGCGCCGACCGCCGAGCGCTGGTCTAGACGGGGCAACGCAAAAGCCGGCGATGGCGCTTCTCTCGTCAACCGCGCAGCCTCCCTTGCGCCGCCGGCTGGCGCGGCTGAAAGAAAGCGGCAATCTCGCCTGGTCGCTGGCGGCGCTCGTCATCTCGCTGATCGCCATCCTGCCGCTGCTCGCCATCGGCGCGATCGCGTTGCAGGCGAGCGGCGACACCTGGCCGCATCTCGTCGAGAACGTGCTGCCGGGAGCGCTTCGCCGCACCTTGCTCCTGCTCGCGGGCGTCGGCGCGCTCACCCTTGTCATCGGCACCGGGACGGCGTGGCTCGTGACCATGTACCGTTTCCCGGGGCGAAGCCTCTTGCAGTTTCTGCTGTTGCTGCCGCTGGCGGTCCCGACCTACATCATCGCCTATACCTATCTCGAGCTGCTCGACTATTCCGGCGCCGTGCAGACGGCTTTACGCGCGCTGTTCGGCTGGCAGGACGCGCGGAGCTACTGGTTCCCCGATATCCGCAGCGTCGGCGGCGCGATCCTCGTCATGAGCGCGGTGCTCTACCCTTATGTCTATGTCACCGCGCGCGCGAGCTTCGTCGCGCAGTCGGTCTGCATCCTCGAAGTGAGCCGCAGCCTCGGCCGCAATGCCGCACAAACCTTTTGGGAGATCGCGCTGCCGCTCGCTCGCCCCGCGCTCGCCGCGGGCGTCGCGCTCGCGCTCATGGAGACGCTGAACGATATCGGCGCAGTGGGATTCTTCGGGGTCCGGACCTTGACGGTCGCGATCTACGACACCTGGCTCGATCGCAACAACCTGGCCGGCGCGGCGCAAATCGCCTGCGTCATGCTGCTGTTCGTGCTGGCGCTGCTCGCGCTCGAACTCGGCTTGAGGGGCAAGCGCCGCTTTCACCATACGACCGGCAAGTACCGGCGCCTGCCCGAGGAGCGGCTCGACGGCTGGCGCGGCGCGCTCGCAAGTCTCGCCTGCGCCTTGCCAATATTGATCGGCTTCGTATTTCCGGCCGGCGTGCTCGTCAACGACGCCGTCGCCCATCTGGCGGCGGGCCTCGACCCTTCGTTCTGGCACGCCGCGCTGCACAGCCTCCTGCTCGCGAGCGCGGCCTCTTGCGCCGCGGTCGGTTTCGCCGTGGTGCTGGCCTATGCGCGGCGGCAAACGCGCTCGCTGCTCGTTCGCGCCGCAAGCACGATCCCCGCGATCAGCTACGCCGTGCCGGGCACCGTGCTCGCAATCGGCCTCCTGATCCCGCTCGCCGGGCTCGACAATCTCGTCGATGCGGCGATGCGGTCCACATTCGGGGTCGCCACCGGATTGCTGCTGTCGGGAACCGCGTTCGCCATCGTGCTCGCCTACACCATCCGCTTCCTCGCCGCCTCGCTCGGCGCGGTCGAGGCCGGCTTGGCGCGGGTGTCGCGCAATATCGACGCCGCGGCGCGCTCGCTCGGCGCGGGCTTGGGCGAAATGCTGTTCAAAGTGCATTTGCCCTTGCTCAGGCCCGCGCTCGGCGCCGCCGCGCTCCTCGTCTTCGTCGATTCGATGAAGGAGCTGCCGGCGACCCTACTGCTCAGGCCCTTCAACTTCGACACGCTCGCCACGCAGGTCTTTACGCTCGTGTCGCTCTATCGTTACGAGGAGGCGGGACTCTCGGCGCTCGCAATCGTCCTGGTCAGCCTCGCTCCGGTGCTTTTCCTCCACGGAATCGTCGCCGGAAGCCGGCCCGGGGCCCCGTTCGCAAGCCCGCGCTAGCAACGTGAACAGGCTTGTGCGGAGCCTGCGATAGCGCAACAAAGGGCCGGCCCGGTCTCGCTATCCAAGCCCGTTCAGGCTAGAAAGGCGGTGGGCCGAATTCGAGGAAAACGCCGAATCGCGCGGGTCTTTCGGATCGGCTCGGGGAACGGGTGGATAGGGACGGGATGAAGCCTCGCCAGATCGATCGAAAATGGATACTGCTCGGCGTCGGCGCGCTGCTGTTGTGCGGCCTTGTCATCGTCCCGCGGCTTGCCGGCGGGTCTTCGGCTCTCGCCAAG
>JBFWTF010000171.1:0-5269 GCA_050247995.1 Methyloceanibacter sp.
GTGAGGAGCGCCGCGAGCGACATGAAATCAACGCCGAAGCCGAGGTCGAGGGCCTCGATCCTCTCCTTGAAAAGACGCAAGAGATGAACGGGCTCGCGCGAGGGGGCGCTCAAGCCAGCCTCGATCACCGACGAAGAGCCGTCGGCGCGGGCAACCCAAAGGGCAACGCGCCGGCAGCCTTGCCCGGCGCGGGCGAGTTTCTCGCACAGCGCTATCGCGAGACGCTCGATCGCGGCCACGACGCCATCATGGGTGACGATGGGTTCCGGCAAGGGAATCCGCGCCGCGAAATCGGGCAAGGGGAGAAGTGGCACGCGCGGCTCCTCGCGGCGTCCCAACGCCTGATCGAGGCGAAGCAGAACGGCCTCTGCCGTCTCCTTGGCGTGGAAGCGCCGTTCGAGGCTCGCGCGCGGCAGGCCGTAGAGCTGGCCGATGCGCTTCAAGCCCAGCCGCCGCAGCAGGCGGGTGATCTCGGGCGCAAGGCGCAAAGCCTCGACGGGAAGAGGCGCGAGCGCCGGTCCGATCGTGCCAGCAGGAACAACAAGAGGAGAGGGATGCGCGAAACGGGCAAGCGCATGCGCGCCCCCCAAGGTCTCGGCGAGGGCAAGCCGCGCCGTAAACCCGGCGCGGGCGAGCCGCCGCATCAGATCGGCAAGAAGCGCGCTCTCGCCGCCGAAGAGATGCGGCACGCCGCTCACGTCGAGCCAAAGCCCGTCGGCGCCATCGAGATTGAGCGTGGGGCTGTAGCGGCACGACGCCCAGCGGGCGAGATCGCGCAAGGCCGCGTCGTCCTTCTTGGGCGATGCGGGAAGGGTGAGAAGGCGCGGACAGATGGCACGGGCGTCGGCAAGACCGAGACCGGCGGAGAGGCCTTGGCGCCTGCCCGCTTCGTTGAGCGCGGTGATGAACAACCCTCGCTCTTCGGTGCCGATCAGCGCCAGAGGCCGGTCAACGGGTAACGGCGCGCCGCGGCGCGCTGCCCTCTCCCGGGCGAGCCGCTCCAGCGGAAGCTGCGGCAGAAAGACGGAAACGAAACGACTCATGACTGAACTCCGCGATAAAGCTCCGCCCCGGCGCTTCACCCCGGCAACGCTCGAGCGTGAGCTGCCAGGAAGGGTCGCCGGGCGCCATGGCATCGAAGGACACCGCTCCGCTTCCGCGCGCGGCGACGCGCCACGTCGTGACGGTTCCGGGAAGGTTTGCGTGGCGACGATCCGAAAGCAGGAAACAGGGCGTGCGCGAAGTTTGCGCCGCGAGGCCGAGACGGCGCGCCATCAGCTCTGTCTTAATCTCGATCGCGGCGAGCGCCGCGATCAGCGCGCGGCTCTTCAAGCCTTCCTCGAGAGCCCAGGCCGCGTCGGTTTCATTCCGGACCATCACGACGAGAAAGAGAGCGGGGTCGAGGCCGGAAGCCATGAGCCCCGGTCCGTAAGGGCGTCCCCATTCCCGCGCGGCATGCCTTGTCAGGCACCACAGAACGAGATCGCCGGGCGTGTTCCGCGCCGCCGCTTGGCGGGCGATGACGGCAAGGGCGAAAGCGAGCGCGGCAGGTTCATCGCCATAGGCCTCCGGCTTGATCTCATGCAGCCCGCCACCTTCGAGTTGGCTCAGAAGGGGGATTGAACTCGTCATGCCCGGATGCAGGCGTGCCTGCGATCCGGGCATCCATGCTGGCAGAGAACGGGGGGAGGCGCTCTCAGGGCGGATTGCCGGGCAGGTCCCGGCCATGACGAGGGAGGGAGAAAAAGAGCAGGCGGGGTGGGGAGGGGCCGTGCCCGGTGCGGGGGGATTGGCCAGAGACACGGGAACCTGCTCGAGCGCACGCACTTGCGCGCGTAAATGCTCAATCAGGACCCTCGCCCGTGCCCCGTCTGCTTTTGCAACGCCAGCCGGCGGAACGAGGAGACCTTTGGCACCGCCTGGAACATCGCTACGCACGCCACTGCCCTCAACTCTCGTTCCTGTTTTGTTCTAAAGGGAATCGGATCGCGAGTCAAGGCGAGGAGCTGACAGAGGGCCTTGCAGACAATAGCCCAGGTCATTCTTTACGAGTGCCGGGTGCCATTTGCCGAAGATGTAAACGATTGGTAAACTCCTGATGCTTATTTCGAGTAATTCTTCTTACTTTTCCTTGAGTTCTGGCTTCTCTACCTTCTCCTTTTTTACCCTTTGCTAACCATAAGGCGCCCCTCTCTGTTGGATTGCTTTAACGACGGTTTTAGCGCGACGGTGTTAGCTCTCCCGCCGGTCCGGCAAGGGATCGTGGGACAACCAACAAAGCAAGAACGGGAGAGTCGAAATGAGGACCATGCTTGCGCAATTCCTCAGGGACGAGTCGGGTTCGACAGCCATCGAGTACACTTTGATCGCCGCCGGCATCGCCATTGCCATTCTGACCGCGCTCAACGCCCTTGGCGGCTCGCTCGGCGGCTTGTTCGACACCCTTGACGGAAAGATCGGCGCCAACGCCGGCGGCGGCTAACGCCCGATTTCACGCCGGTCCCGGCGCTCCTTGACCGGGACCGGGACCTGAGACCAGCCGCGATCGCTTTCGCGCGGCGAGAGGCCCCCAAATCCTCCACAATTTGCGCCTAGGAGAGCTTCTCCTTTCTGACAGGAGCATTCGGTGTTGCGGCCGCGGGGTCTCTTGAGGCACGAGCATCTTCTTGAGATTTGTCTCGCCGCCGCGCTCGTGGGCGGCGCCGCAACCTCCGCCGCCGCCCATCCCCATGTCTGGACCACGGTCCGTTCCGAGATCGTGTTCGGGCCGGATCACCGCGTCACCGCCATCCGTCATGTTTGGGCGTTCGACGAGTTCTATACCGCGATGGCGGTCGAGGGCCTCGACACCAATAAGGACGGAACCTACTCGAAGGAGGAGCTCGCGCCCCTCGCCAAGATCAATGTCGAGTCTCTCGAGGAGTTCGGCTATTTCACCTTCGTGCATTTGGAGGGGGAGGACGACAAGATCCTTAAGCTGAAGCCGCCGGTCGACTATTGGGCGGAATTCCAAAACGGCGCGCTCACGCTTCACTTCACCCTTCCGCTGGAAACCCCGGCCGATACGCACGGGCAGCCGGTTGCGGTCGATGTCTATGACCCATCGTTCTTCGTCGCTTTCGGATTTGCCACGGAGAAGCCGGTGAGCCTGAGCGGCGCGGAGGCCAAAGGTTGCACCGCCAAAGTCGCCGAGCCCGACCCCGAGGAGGCGGCCAGCGCCAAGGCGCTGACCGAGTCCTTCTTCAGCCAGCTCGGCCCCGGCTCGAATTTCGGTTCGCAGTTCGCCCAGACCGTGACGATCAGTTGCAAGGATGCGCATCTGTGAGAGGGCATCTCGGCGCGCTGTTGTTCGCTTGGCTTTCATTGATCGTCGCCATCGCGGCGGCGCATGCCGAGGTGAAACCGATCAATCCATCGGCGGCGACCGAAGTCGCGCCGGCGCCGCCTTCCGCCTTCGCGCCGCCGACTTCCGCGCCGTTTCAGTCCACGGGACCGATCGGTCGCCTGTCGGCTTGGGTGTTCACGCAGCAACAGCACCTTCAACGCATGCTCGCCGCGAGCGTGAAGCGCCTGAAGACCGGCAATCCCATGTCCGGCGCCTTCGCGCTCGTCGCGCTCTCCTTCGTCTACGGCGTGCTGCATGCGGTCGGTCCGGGACACGGCAAGGCGATCATTTCCTCCTATGTCGTCGCCAATGAGGAGACGGCGCGCCGCGGCGTGCTCATCTCCTTCATCGCCGCGGGGCTTCAGGCGCTGACGGCGATCGCTTTGGTCGGTATTCTCCTGATCGGACTCAATGCGACCGGGCTTCAGGTCAGCGCCTGGTCGAATACGCTGGAAAGCGTGAGCTACGCGCTCATTGCCGGGGTTGGCCTCTACCTGCTCGCGACGCAACTCGGCCGCCTTTGGCGGGGCTGGCGGGGTGCGCCGGCGGGGGCCCATGGCCACAGCCATCATGGTCACCGTCATCACCATCACCACGACGATCAAGGCCGCGCCCATGGTCATCACGCGCACGGAGCCGGAGAGGCTTGCGATCACTGCGACCACATGGTCGATGCGCGCAAGCTCGCCGGTCCCCTCTCGTGGCGCAAAGTGATGGCGGTCGTGCTTTCGGTCGGCGTCAGGCCGTGCACCGGGGCCATCCTCGTGCTCGTGTTCGCGCTGACCCAAGGTATGTTCTGGGCCGGCGTCGCCGCCACCTTCGCCATGGCGCTCGGCACCGCCATCACCGTTGCCGCGCTCGCGACACTTGCGCTCGGCTCGCGCCAGCTTGCCTTGAAGCTCGGCGGCGCCAACGCCGCCTGGGCCAACGCGGTGTGGACCGCTTGCACCATTGGCGGCGCGCTCGTCATCTTCCTGTTCGGAACGTTCTTGTTTATCGGCTCGCTCGGCCCGGCACGTCCGTTCTGAATCGCAGAACCACTCGAAATTCCGTGCTCAGGCTTGCTCTCGCGGGAAGTATGATGTTCTTTTTCGAGCCGATCGATTGGCTGACAGAACCGCGCATCCCAAATATCTGGGGCGGGGAGCGGGGGCCGAGCCCCGCGAGCGAATACGGAGACGCACCATGACACTCCAACTTGGCGAGACCGCACCCGACTTCGAGGCCGACACGACCCAAGGCCGCATCCGCTTTCACGAGTGGATCGGCGATTCCTGGGCCGTGCTGTTCTCACACCCCAAGGACTTCACGCCCGTCTGCACCACCGAGCTCGGCTACATGGCGCGGATCAAGCCCGAGTTCGACAAGCGTGGGGTCAAGATCATCGGCCTCAGCGTCGATCCCGTCGATCGCCATTCCAAGTGGGCGGACGACATCAAGGAGACGCAGGGCTTTGCCCCGAACTATCCCATGATCGGCGATCCCGACCTCAAGGTCTCCAAGCTCTACGGCATGCTGCCCGCGGCCGCGTCCGGCAACGCCGAGGCGCGCACGCCCGCCGACAATCAGACCGTCCGCAACGTGTTCGTCATCGGACCCGACAAGAAGATCAAGCTCATCCTCGTCTATCCCATGACCACGGGCCGCAACTTCGACGAGGTGCTGCGCGTGATCGATTCGATGCAGCTCACGGCGAAACATCGCGTGGCGACGCCGGTGAACTGGAAAGAGGGCGATGACGTCATCATCGCGGGCTCTGTCACCGACGAGGAGGCGAAGAAGATCTACCCCGAGGGCTGGAAGGCGCCGCGGCCTTACCTCCGCATCGTGCCGCAGCCGGGCAAATAGCGCCGCCGGCGATCCGTGGCCCGCCCCGAGACACCT
>JBFWTF010000172.1:0-5211 GCA_050247995.1 Methyloceanibacter sp.
GCCCATGGCAACGGAGTGCTCCTGGCCCGCGACCGCCTTGAGCTCGGCGACCTTGCTTTCGAGCTCGGCAATTGGCTTTTCGAAATCGAGATAAGTGCGCATCTAATCCGGCTCGAGCCTTTCCAACCCTGTTCCGGCACGTCTTAAGGCAAAAATTAAGGCAAACCCATGGGGGTGTAAGTGGCCTTGGGGCGCGGCGCTGTCAACCGAGCGCCGGGGGTGAGCCTAACCGCGCTTGGTTAAGCTCGCCTGAGCAAGGGGGTGGTGCTGTTCGACCAGGCGCCTCAGCCGCTCCTCGATGACATGGGTGTAGATCTGCGTCGTTGAGATGTCGGCATGGCCGAGAAGCTGCTGCACCGTGCGCAGATCGGCGCCGCGTTCGAGGAGATGGCTGGCGAAGGCGTGGCGGAGCACGTGGGGCGAAACGCGCTGCGGCTCGATCCCGGCGGCAATGGCGAGCGCCTTCAGCTCCTGCCCGAAACGCTGGCGGGTGAGATGCTCCCCGCCGCTCGAGGGGAACAGCCAGGGCGACATGCGCCTCCCCTCCTTCTCGTCGGCGCGAACCGCCGCGAGGTGCGCCTGAAGCGCCCTTTGCGCCGTCTCGTTCAAGGGCACGAGCCGCTCGCGCCCGCCTTTGCCCGTGACGGTGAGCACCCTGTCGTCGGCCGTGAGCACATTGCGCGGCAGCGCGATCAGCTCCGAGACGCGCAAGCCGGTGGCATAGAGCGTCTCGAGCGCGGCATAGAGCCTCAGCGCGCGCCGCCGCCCGAGGCCCTCTTCGGCGTTCTCGCTCGCATCCTTGGCGGTCTCGAGCAGAGTCTCGACCTCGGCGAGCGAAAGGATCTTGGGAAGCGGCCGGCCCAGCCGCGGACTGTCGATGGCCGAACAGGGATCGCCGGCGCGCAGGCCTTCGCCGAGGAGGAAACGGAAGAACTGGCGAATGGCCGAGAGCTTGCGCGCGCGCGAGGTCGGCGCGAGACCTTTGCGCGCAAGGACGGCGAGATAGGCGCGGATATGGTCGGACGTCGCCGTCTTCGCCTTCTTTCCCCTGGCGGCGAGAAAGGCGAGGAAATCGGCAAGGTCGCGCGTGTAAGCTTCGACCGTGTGCGCGGCGGCGCCGCGCTCGGCGGTCAGCATGTCGAGGAAGAGCGCAAGTTCCGAGGAGTCTTTCCCGCGCTGCGATCGTCGTGCGGCCAAGGATCAGACCTTTCCGTGGCCGGGACGGCTCGCGCCGCGCGGCGGGAGAGGCCTACTGCGCGCGGCGGCCCGAGGCGCCGGTGGCGGCGGGAGGAGCGGCCTGGACGGCCGGCGTCGCGGCCGTGGTGTCGTCGAGCCGGCCCTTGACGTTGCGCAAAGCCTTGGAGATTTCCTTGGGCTCCGGCTGAAAGTATTCAGCGAGCACATAGAGGCTTCCAGTGATGGCACCGGCGATCACCCCTACAATCATGAGGAAACGAAACAGTGTCGGCATGGTGGCGCTCGTGTTCCTGACAGACCATCCGTCGTGAACAGGGCGTCATTATGACCCAAAAATACGACTGGCGCTTTAATCTTGAGCCTCATCATGGATGATTCGACACGGGCCTGTCAGCATGGGAAATTCCCGCCGAGTCGTTTGCCTATCGCCACATCTGGCGGCCTGACCGTTGAATGAGCCTGACACTCACCGAGAGCAAGAAAGACGACCGCCAAGCGGGCGCGGCGTGGATTCGCGATGCGCTCGGGCCGCGCAGCATCGTGCTGATCGGCCTCATGGGAGCCGGCAAGACCGCAGTAGGAAAGCGGCTCGCGAGCCGGCTCGAGCTGCCCTTCGTCGATGCCGATAGCGAGATCGAGGCGGCCGCCGGCGCCACCATCAGCGAGATTTTCGCCGAGCACGGCGAAACCTATTTCCGCCAGGGCGAGCGCAAGGTCATCGCGCGGCTCCTGGAGAGCGGCCCGCAGGTGCTCGCGACCGGCGGCGGCGCCTACATGGACCCCGGCACGCGGGCGAGCATCAAGGCGCACGGCGTCTCGGTGTGGCTGAAGGCCGACCTCAAAGTGTTGCTCAAGCGCGTCGGGCGCCGCGACAACCGGCCTCTGCTCGCAGCGGGCGATCCGGCGGAGGTGATGAAGCGGCTCATGGACAAGCGCTATCCCGTCTACGCCGAGGCTGACGTCACGGTGGAAAGCCGCGACGTGCCCCATGACGTCATGGTGGGCACGGTGATCGACGCGCTCGCCGCCAAGCTGGGCTACCGGCCGAGGCCGGCCCGGCGCCGCAAGAAGGCGAAGTGATGGTGAGTCGCGCGACAGCACCGGCCCGGAGCGAGACCGTCATCGACGTCGCGCTCGGCGCCCGCTCCTATCCCATCGTCATCGGCGAGGGCTTGGTCGGCGCGGCCGGCCAATGGATCGCAACGCGCCTGCCCGGCGCCCGCTGCGCGGTCGTGAGCGACGAGACCGTGGCGGCGCTTCATCTCGCCCCGCTCAAGGCCAGCCTCGCCGAAAGCGGAATCTATCTCGGCGAGGTGCTGGTGCATCCGGGCGAAGCGAGCAAGAGCTTCCCCATCCTTGCGATCCTAAGCGAGCGCCTGCTCGAGCTCGGCGTCGAGCGGAGCGACTGCGTCGTCGCTTTCGGCGGCGGGGTGGTGGGCGATCTCGCCGGCTTCGCCGCGAGCATCCTGCGGCGCGGCGTCCGCGTGGTGCAGATGCCGACCACGCTCCTTGCCCAGGTCGATTCGGCCATCGGCGGCAAGACCGGCATCGACACCAGCCAAGGCAAGAACCTGATCGGCACGTTTCATCAGCCGAGCCTCGTGCTCGCCGACGTGTCGGTGCTCGCCACGCTCACCCCAAGGGAATTCCGCGCGGGTTATGCCGAGGTGGTCAAATACGGACTGCTCGGCGATGCGCCCTTCTTCGCCTGGCTCGAGGAGAACGCTGGCGAGATCTTCGCCACGCCGGGCGCGGCGCGCCGGCAGGCGGTCGAGACGAGCGCCCGCGCCAAGGCCGCGATCGTGGCCGAGGATGAGCGCGAGGAGAGCGGGCGGCGCGCGCTGCTCAATCTCGGCCACACCTTCGGCCACGCGCTCGAAGCCTATGCCGGCTATTCCGACCGGCTCCTGCATGGCGAGGCGATCGCCATCGGCATGCGGCTCGCTTTCGACTACTCGGTCGAGCGCGGGCTGTGCCCGGCCGGCGACGCGGCCCGCGTCGCCCAGCACTTCGCCGCGATGGGGCTTCCCACCGCGATCGCCCAAATCCCCGGACCGCGGCCCGCGCCCGAGGCGCTGCTCAAGCTCATGGCCCAGGACAAGAAGGTGAAAGGCGGCAGGCTCGCGCTCGTTCTGGCGCGCGGCATCGGCCAGGCTTTCGTCGAGCGCGACGTCTCCATGCCGCTTCTGACCGAGTTTCTCGTCCGCGCCTCGGCCTGAGGCCCGTGTTCTAGCGGGGCACGGACACTTCGTCCGGCGCGAGCGCCGTGATGGCGAGCGCATGGATCCTGCCGGCAAGCTCGGCGGCAAGAACCTCATTGACCATGCGGTGGCGCTCGAGCCGAGACTTGCCGGCGAAGGCCGCCGACACCACCTTGATGGTGAAATGGCTCTCCCCCGTCCCGGGCGAGCTGGCATGCCCGGCATGGCGATGGGAATCGTTGACGATCTCGAGCGCCTCCGGAGCGAAGGCCTCCGTCAACTTCTTTCTGATATCCCGTTCAACCGTCATAGACCGCTCACGACAACCTTTCAGATTAACCCTTTTCGCGAAACCGAGCCATGCTTGTTGTGTCAGGCGCCGCTTCTCATAATGCCCGGTCCATGGAATTCGATTCAAAATTCTTCGATCGCCTGAGGGTCAAGCCGGACCAGAACCGGCTCTTGCGCGACACCCATCCGGCTTGCGACCGTCCCGGCTGCAAGGAGCCGGGCCTCTACCCCGCGCCCAAGGGTCGCGGGCTCGAGGGGCAGTATCACCGCTTCTGCCTCGATCATGTGCGTGAATACAACAAGGCCTATAACTATTTTTCCGGCCTTCCCGACGAGGCGGTCGCCAAGCACCAGAAGGACGACATGATCGGCCACCGTCCGACGTGGTCGCTCGGCGTCAACGCCGCGTCCCGCAACCGAAAGGCCGGCGGCGCCCAGCGCCCGGGCGGCTTTTCCCACAGCTTCACCGCCGACGATCCGTTTGGACTGTTCGCCGAGACCGGAACCAAGACCGATGCGGCGAAGCCCGCGCGGCAGCTTCATCGCGCCGAGCGGAAGTGCTTGCGCCAGCTCAATCTCGAGGACAGCGCCACCAAGGCCGACATCAAGGCGCGCTTCAAGGAGCTGGTGAAGCGGCTCCACCCCGACCACAACAAAGGCGACCGCACCTCGGAGGACAAGTTGCGCGAAGTGATCCAAGCCTATAACTATCTGAGGCAGGCAGGGCTCGCGTAATGTCGCTCCAGCAGCCCCCCTTTCCTTATCCGGGCCTGACCGCGGCAGGCCCCCGAGACATGCGACCAACAGGCTCTCACCGATCATGACCCTCGAAACGACCCACAGCGCCGGCTTGCCGGATATGTCGGTTTCCGTACGCCAGGTCTTCGGCATCGACACCGATCTCGAAGTCCCGGCCTATTCGCGCCCCGACGAGCACGTTCCGGACATCGATCCGGACTATCTCTTCAACCGCGACGTGACGCTCGCGATCCTCGCCGGCTTCAAGCACAACCGGCGGGTGATGATCCAGGGCTATCACGGCACGGGCAAGTCCACCCATATCGAGCAGGTCGCGGCGCGCCTCAATTGGCCCTGCATGCGCATCAATCTCGACAGCCATGTGAGCCGCATCGACCTCGTCGGCAAGGACGCCATCGTCATCAGGGACGGCATGCAGGTCACGGAGTTCCGCGAGGGCATCCTGCCTTACGCGCTCCAGAGCAACACCGCGCTCTGCTTCGACGAGTACGACGCCGGCCGCCCCGACGTGATGTTCGTGATCCAGCGCGTGCTCGAGGTCTCGGGCAAGCTGACCCTGCTCGACCAGTCCAAGGTGATCCGCCCTCACCCCGCTTTCCGCCTGTTCTCGACCACCAACACGATCGGTCTTGGCGATACGAGCGGCCTCTATCACGGCACCCAACAGATCAACCAGGGTCAGATGGACCGCTGGTCGATCGTCGTCACGCTCAATTACCTGCCGCATGACGACGAGGTGAACATCGTGCTGGCCAAGGCCAAA
>JBFWTF010000173.1:0-5154 GCA_050247995.1 Methyloceanibacter sp.
CAGCTTCGTCCGTCAGGTCGCCGGCGCGCGCGAGCTCGCCAACAAGGCGGCGGGGATCCTGGTGTTCCCCAGCGTGGTCAAGGCCGGCATCGGCAT
The DNA here is from genome assembly GCA_050247995.1 of Methyloceanibacter sp. Taxonomy (GTDB): domain Bacteria; phylum Pseudomonadota; class Alphaproteobacteria; order Rhizobiales; family Methyloligellaceae; genus Methyloceanibacter. The sequence continues at coordinate 97 of JBFWTF010000173.1, forward strand.
CGGCGGCGAGTATGGCGAGGGCATCCTGCTCGATCAGAAGCAAGTCCAGGGCTATTACAATATCATCTCGGCCTCGTTCGGATTTCAGCTCGGCGTGCAGTCCCGCTCGATCATCATCATGTTCATGACCCAGGACGCGCTCGACGGGTTCCGGCGCAGGGCCGGCTGGAAGGTCGGCGTTGACGGCTCGATCACGGTCATCACCGTCGGCGTCGGCGGCTCGATCGACAGCGACAAGGTCGTGAGCCCCGTCATCGGCTTCGTGCTCGACCCGGCGGGCCTCATGTACAATTTGACGCTCGAAGGCACCAAGATCAGCCGCATCGACCCGTGACGGGCGAATTGCGCTTCCCCTATCACCTTGTGGGAGAGGGGAAGCGCGCGCCAAGCTTCTCGCTCAGCTTGGCGACAGGACGGCGATAGCCTCTAGTCGAACTTGATTTCCGTGAGCGTGATGGCCGCGCTGCCGATGATGGTCGGCACGCCGACCCAGAGCGGCACATAGAGCGGCGTCCCGGGCAGACGCACCAGCCGCGCCTCGATCCGGTCGGTCTTCGACAGATATTTGATGGCGGCGTTGTCGGGCTTGTGTCCGCTGACCGGAACGAACTTGACCGCGCAGACCTGGACGGGACCGGCGAGGCCTTTCGGCGCTTCGCGCGGCAGATCGTCGGTGCGCTTCGGCAGGAGCACGATGTCGTATCTGAGACGGCCGTCGAAGACGGGCATGGTGTCGTCGCAGACCGAAGCGCCGGTCTGCATATGCAGAAACGCGGCGGTCAAGGGATCGAGAACGTCGCGGAGCTGCTGCGCCGTGACCGGCACGCGCTTCTTGCCGGGCTTCTTCGGGGGGATGATGGTGAAGTCCTTGACGCCGCCGCCATTGAAAGTGATGCGGCGCTCTTCTTCCTTGTCGTCGCCCTCGTAGTTCACCACAAAGTTCACGGGCTCGGGGCCTCGGCTCCTGAGCCTCCCCGCGCTCTCGGCCGTGCCTCCCGACTCATAAGTCTTGCCGAGGAAGAGCGAGAACTTGCCCTCGCCCTTCATCTTGTAGGAGGGTCCCTCGAACCTTGCGTCGAGTTGAACCTGGCCGAGAGAGAAGCCGGCGACGGCGACATCGTAGGTCACGACGGCACGCCCCTTCGCCGGGAAGGTCTCGGCCGTCTCCCCATTCCCCGCGAGCCCTGCCGAGAGAAGCAGGATTCCCGCCAGCGCAACGCCGAACCTCTTCACGGCCGCTCCCTACCCTACGCCCTCGCCCCACCGGAATTTCAAGTCAGCCCAGCGGGATGACGATAATATGACAGGCAGCCGGATCGCCCAAGACATTCGCCCTGGGCCGTCGATTCTCTCGGGACAGTGCATGCGAGCAGTGGCCGACCCCTGGATTGCCGATCCGATCGGGACCGCGCTTGCCGCGATCGAGGATCGCGCCGTCGGCGCATTGCTCGGGCTCGCCATCGGCGATGCGATCGGCGCAACGCTCGAATCCGCGCTTCGCGACTGTTGTGCCCCGGTCGAGGGCATGATCGGCGGCGGCCTGTTCCGGCTCGAGCCGGGCCAGTGGACCGACGACACCTCGCTCGCCTTGGCCTTGGGCGAGAGCCTTGTCGAACGGGGCGGCCTCGACGAAGCCGATCTGATGCAGCGCTTTGGCGCGTGGTGGCGCGAGGGACGCTATGCATCGACCGGACGCTCCTTCGGCATCGGGCCGACGACACGCGCGTCGCTCGAGCGATGGCTCGTGACGGGCGATCCGGTCGCGGGCTCGGCCGCTCCGGATACCGCCACCAACGGGTCCTTGATGCGGCTTGCTCCCGTCGCCATCCGCTATTGGAACGACGCGGCCAAGCGGCGCGAGGCGGCCGCGCGGCAGAGCCGCACCACGCATGGCGCAGCCGAGGCGGTCGATGCTTGCATCGCCTTCGCCGATCTCCTGGCCGACGCCATCGCCGGCAAGCCGCGCATCGAGGTGCTTCGCGCGCGGGACGAACCGCTTGCGGACACGATCGCCACCATCATGAAGGGATCGTGGCGCGGCAAGCAGCGGAAGGAGATCGCGTCGAGCAGCTATGTGGCGCATACATTGGAGGCCGCGATCTGGAGCATGGCAACGACCGGCGATTTCAGGAGCGCAATCCTCCTCGCCGCCAATCTCGGCGACGACGCCGACACGACCGCCGCCGTCACCGGGCAGATCGCCGGCGCGCTCTACGGTCTCTCCGGCATTCCCGGAGACTGGAAGGAGCGCGTGTTTTGGTCTGAGCGAATTCAGATCTTGGGCCGGCAACTCGTCGCTCCACCATTGCGGCGATGACCGCGAAATGCGCGCGCCCGCGTCCCGGCCTCACGACGTCAAAAACTTGATCACCCGCGCGTTGAAACGCGATGGATTCTCGTAGAACAGAAAATGGCTGCCCCCCTCCTCGCGAGAGAAGAGCTCGAACGCAGCGCCGGAAATCGCATCGGCGATCCACGTTTGGGAGGCCGGAGGGTGGACGCTCGCGGCGCCGGCGAAAACGAGCGTGGGCAGGCTGATGCGTTCGATGACCGGACGCCAATCCTGGATGACGTTGTCGGCAAGCAGGGCAGCGGCGTGATGGCGCGGGAGCTTCAGGTTCTCGCGCGCGATGTCGCGTAGCTCGCTCTCGCCGATCGCGGCGGTGAACATCGGCCGGAGGATGGCGGCAGCCGACTCAAGGCTGTCTGACGCGCGGATTTTGGCGACGAATTCCGCGAGAGCCTGCAATGAGGGAATGATCGCGCCCGCCTGCTCGCGCTCCTGCTCGGGCCAATCGGGCCGGGCGAGGAGCGCACGCGGCTCATCGACGAAGATGAGCCGCCGGGCCGGCTTTTCCGCACCAAACAGCAGGAGATAGGACCAGGCGACGGCCGCGCCCATCGAATGAGCGACAATGTCCGGCTCTTCGAGTTGCAGCCTATCGATGACCTCGAACAGGTCCTTTGCCAGCCGCTCGACCTTGTAGCCGTGGTCGGGCTTGTCCGACTCGCCGTGGCCGCGATGGTCGAGGGCGATGACGCGGCCGATTTGGCGAAGGTCTTCGAACTGGCGTCCGAATATCGTCGCGCCCTGGGACCAGCCGGGCAGGAGGATCAGGGGCCGCCCTTCCCCGCCCTCCAAATAGCCCAGCCTGACGCCATCCGTCGTGCGAACGGACTTCCGTTCCATCCGACCTCCAGCCCTGATGCGGCCAGTTTATCCGCATAGGCTTGGCGAACAAGTTGGCGATGCTTGCAACCGCTCTGGCCTTGAGGCGTCACGCTTGCGCTCGCCGTTCCGGCTTGGCACAAGGGCGCGTTGCGATTGAGGTGGTACGATGAAAGCGCGCGTGAAGTGGATTGAAGACCGCACGTTCCTCGGCGAATCGGGGAGCGGGCATAAAATCGTGCTTGGTGCGGCGCACGGGCCTGAAGGGCGCACGCCCGGGCCGAGCGCCATGGAGCTCGTTCTGATCGGCCTCGGCGGCTGCTCCGCCTATGACGTGGTCGATATCCTCGAGAAGGGCCGCGAGCAGGTCGAGAGCGTCGAAGTCACGCTCGACGCCGACCGCGCCGCCGAGCCGCCCAAGGTATTCACCCGCATTCACCTGCATTACGTCGTGAAGGGGCGCGGGCTGAAGGCCGCCAAGGTCGAGCGCGCCATCACCCTGTCGGTCGAGAAATATTGCTCGGCCTCGGCGATGATGGCCAAGACCGCCACCATCACCCACGACTTCGAGGTGGTCGATACCGCTGGCTGAGTGGGGCAGCAAAAGACGCCCGATACAAGGGCTTTGACCCATTCACGAAGAAGATCAGATAGCGAAGCCTGCTCGCCTCATCAAAGCCGCGCGCCGAGAACGGACATTGATTCCCGCCGGAGGCTGAGCTTAATTAGGCGGGATGGTGGCGGAGCCTTGCCCAAGGAACCGCCTCGCGAACCCTCGCCCGAAGCGCAGTTCTGTTCGAACACCGGTAATCCGAAGCCGCCATGCCCGACTCCAACGTGCGTCAGGATGACGGGAGCCTCACGTCAACCTCACAGGCGCTCACGCTGTTTCTGGCGGGTGATGCGATTATTACGCGGCCCTGGGCCCACATCCGCGATCCCGCTTTCCTCAAGTTGATAGACCAGATCCGCGCATCGGACATCGCCATCGCCAACCTTGAAACTGTCATCCACGAGTTCAAGGGAGATGCTCAGGCCGATTCTGGCGGTGTGTACATGGCATCGCCGCCGCAGATCGCGGCGGAGTTGAAGTGGGCCGGTTTCCACATGTTGGCTCACGCCAATAATCATGCTTTCGACTATGGCTCTTCCGGCGTGCTCGAAACGATCGAGCATGTCGAAAGGCAGGGAATTTTGCTCGCCGGATCGGGCAAGGACTTACAGCGCGCGCGCGCGCCACGTTACATCCAGTCTAACGGCAGCACGGTCGCGCTGGTTGCTGTGGCCTCCGACTTCGTGCCTTACGGCAAAGCCTCTCACTCGCGCGACGATTTGCCCGGGCGTCCCGGCGTCAATCCATTGACGCTGAAGCGCCGGCGAATAATTCATCTGCGTCTCGACAAGTTTATCAGTCGCTTTCCGCGGCTTGAGGGTCTGTTGCGCAAGACGCGGTTTCTGAAAGGTCTTCCCACTCTTCGGTTGAACGTTGAGTGGGGCCGGAAAACCGCCTCCGCGGATCGAAAAGCCAATCTCGCTTCTATCGCCGCGGCAGCTTCCAACGCCGACATTGTCGTTCTGTCCTTGCATGCGCATCGGCAACCAGGCTGGCTGTCGACGTTCGCCCATGAGGCCATCGATCAGGGTGCCGATATCGTGTTCGTTCACGGTCCCCATCATGTCCTTGGCATCGAGCTTTACCGCGGCAAGCCGATCTTTTACTCGATGGGAGACTTCGTGCTCGAGGCGGACCAGGTGGCGCGATTTCCCGCCGAAGCATACGATCGTCTCGGTCTTCCCACCGACGCGCCGCTGGCTCAACTCAAGAGCATCACGCACAAACTCACATCGGGCTTGTCGCGCAGGCGTGACGCGTTCGAAGGCTTTGTGTC
>JBFWTF010000174.1:0-5120 GCA_050247995.1 Methyloceanibacter sp.
GGTCCGCTCGTCGAGCGACACGAACGGCTCGTCGAGCAGGAGAAGTTCGGGTTTGGTGGCAAAGGCCCGCGCCAGAGCCACGCGGCGGGCAAGCCCGAGCGACAGCTCCTGCGGGTAGCGCGGCAGCATGTCGGCGATCCCGACGGCGTGTGCCAGGCGATCGAGATCCGCCGCCGTGAAATCCGGCGCCGCCACCAGCTCGATATTCTGCTTGACCGTACGCCACGGCAACAGCCGCGGCTCCTGAAACATGAAGCCGATGCGGGTCTCGGGCGGAATGCCGACGGCGCCCCTAAAGCGCTCGTCGAGGCCGGCGACCACGCGCAGGAGCGTGGTCTTGCCGCAGCCCGACGGGCCCATCAAGACCGTCATGCTCTCCGGCGTGACATCGAGCACGAAGTCGCGGATGGCGACCAGCGTGGTGCCATCGGCGCTGACATGCGTCTTCTCCTCGACGCGGATTTCAAACCGGCTTGTTACGCCAGCGGGTTGAATGTCGTTCAATGGGTTGCACCAAGAGATATTCGATTGCCAGCATGACGGCGACGAAGGCGAGCGTGTAGCCGAGAATCGCCGTCACGTTGAAGAGTTGGAAATTGAGGTGAAGCTCAAAGCCGACGCCGTTCGGGCGCCCGAGCAACTCCACCACGAGAACAATCTTCCAGATGAGCGAGAGGCCCGTGCGCGAGGCCGCGGCAAAATAGGGCTGAAGCTGCGGGAGGGTGACATTGCGCAGCTTGCTCATCGGCGACAGCCGGTAGGCGCGCGCCATTTCGTCAAGTCCGGGATCGAGAGCGCGGGCGCCCTCGCGCAAAGTCACGATGACGTTCGGGATCTTGTTCAAGGCGACGGCGCCGATGGCGGCGGCCTCGTTCAAGCCAAACCAGACATAGGCCAGGATGATGATGACGAGAGCCGGCAAATTGAGGAGGACGATCAGCCAGGGATCAAGAAACCGGTTCAGTTTCGGCATCTCACCCATGGCAAGACCGATCACGCTGCCGATCGCCATGGCGACGACGAAGGACGCCAGGACCCGCCACAGGGTGATGCCAAGCTCGGTCAGGAGATCGCCGTGCAGCGTCTCCTTGTAGATGTATTCGAGCACGGCGGCGGGACCGGGTAGAAGCCGGCTGTCGGCGATTTGCGCGGCGATGAACCAGAGCAACAGAAAGCCCGCGACGGAGAGGACCGTCACCATCGGTCCGCTCAAGGCGCGTATGCCTTGCACCGGTTCTCCGCGCGCGTCGATAGCGGTCATGATTCGCTGCCGCTCCAGAACGTGCCGGGAGCAAGCTCGGTGCCGGGCCCGACGAGCTTCTCGCCGCCGAGTTCCCGCAAGAACTGATAGAGCACCTTCGCGTCGGCTTCGTTCTCGGCCGCGGACCGTTCGGGGATGCCCTCGCGATAGCGCCGGCGAAGCGCCTCGAAGGTCGCCTCGTTGAAGCTCGGATCGTTCTCGCCCATCACGGCCTTCAGCCGGTCCCATTCCTTGTCGGAGGTCGCAAGCAACTCGTCGGCCTTGGCGGCGGCGCGCAGAAACGCTTGAATTCCCTCGCGATTCTGGTCGGCCCACGCTTCGCTGAAGGCAAAGCCCACCATCGCCACTTCGCCCTTGGCGCCAAGCTCGCGCACCACATCCTCGAGGCCGATGAGCTGGGTGAAGCCCGCAGCCTCGAGCCTGGCGGCGAAGGGCCAGAAATTGAGCACGGCGTCGATCTCGCCCTGCTTGGCCCGCTCGGCGAGAAGGGGAGGCGCGCCGAATTCCTGCGTCGTCTCGGTTCTCAGGTCGAGATTGGCCGTGCGCAGCGCATAGGCCACGAGCAGGAGCCAGCTCTTGTCGAGCGGGCCTCCCGCCACGCCGAGCTTTTTGCCCTTGAGATCGGCGAGCGTCTTGATGGGGGAATCGGGGGGAACCATGATCGCCCCGAGCGCGGTCGTGAAGGGCGAGAAGGTGAAATCGCCGCCTTGGGCCCGCTCGCGCGAGACCCACAGCCAATCCGTGGCGATAACGTCAACCGAGCCGCCCTGGAGCCCCACGGTGGTCGCCTGAGTGCTGGCGAGAGGCACGATGTCGAGCTCGATGCCCTCGGCCTTGTCGAGCCCGTTGGACTGAATGGTGTCCAGCAGCCAGCTGACGGTGCCGAACTTCAAGACACCGATCTTCACCGTGTTCGCCGCATGGGCAGGCAACACGAGCAAGGCGCTTGAGAGCGCCGCGGCGAGCAATGCTAACAGACGTGACCGCAACAGGCGCTCCTTCAAGCTTTAGCTTCCGTTTCCGTTGGGACCCGCCAGGCGATCAGCGCGCTCCGCTCCGCCGCTATGCTTGCGGCAAACGCGCGTCCGGCCCTCCGGCGAGGTCCAAGAACCTTATAGCGCGTGATCGGCGAGAGTGGCGGCGCATACTCTACCGATCCCGGCCGAGTTCGCAAGGTTTGATCGCCCGTCGAGCCAGACGTGGCGCAATGCTGGCGTTTTCCGCTGCTTTGCATCAGGACGCCGCTCGCAACCGGTAGCCGTGGCCCCGCACCGTCTCCAGCAAGGGTTCGCGCCCCGGCGTATCGATCTTGCGCCTCAGCCTTGCGATGTAGACGTCAACCACATTGGTGAGGGGGTCTTCGCTATAGCCCCAGACCTGGTTGAGGATGCGGGTACGGGAGAAGACACGGCCCGGCGCGCTCATCAGAAGCTCGAGAATGGCGAGTTCCTTGGCGGTGAGCTTGATCGTGTCGCCGCCCCGCCTCACCTCCAGCAGCTCGCGATCGAGCACGAGGTCGGCAACCTGCAGGACGTGGGACTCGGGCGCGAATTTATGCGACCGGCGCACCAGGGCCTCGATGCGGGCAAGCAGCTCGTCGAAATCGAAGGGCTTGGTGAGGTAGTCGTCGGCGCCGAGCTTCAGGCCTTTGATCTTGTCCTCGAGGGCATCCATCGCGGTCAGCATCAGGATCGGCGTGTGGTCGCCTTGGAGCCGCAAGCGCTGACACACGTCGTAGCCGTGCATGTCGGGAAGCATCAGATCGAGCACGATCACGTCGAACTCGCCGGTCTTGGCGAGGTCCACCCCTTCGCCTCCGGACGAAGCGACGGTGACGCCGTGATTTTCGGCCCGAAGTCCGCGGTCGATGAAGTCGGCGACACGCGGCTCGTCCTCGACGAGAAGAACGTTCACGCCGCTGCCTCCGTCTTGGCCGCCGGAAGCGCCACGGTGACGGTGGTGCCTTCGCCGGGGCGGCTTGCCATCTCGATTCTCCCTTTATGGGCCTCGACGATCGCTCTCGCGACCGGCAGGCCGAGACCCAAGCCCTCTTCGTTCATGGCTGAGGCCCGCCCGCCGCGGCGGAAGCGCTCGAAAATCCCCTCGAGCTCCTCGGCCGGGATGCCGATGCCGTGATCGGAAACGCGCACCGTGACCTCGCCGTCATTGCTGCCGATCTCAACCTTCACTTCTCCCTTGGCCTTGGAGTAGCGCACGGCATTGTCGAGAAGCACAAGGAAAAGTTGTCTTAACCGGGCCGGATCGCCGCGCACAATATCGTGCGAACCGTTGACATACTCGACATCCACGTTGCGTCCATGGGCAATCACCTTGGCGTCGCCGCAAACCTTCCCCAGCAGATCGCCAAGATCGATCGGCTGCATGTTGAGGCGGGCGACGCCGGCGCCTTGCCGGGCAATGAACAGCAGGTCGTTGACGAGAACCGAGAGGTGCTTGGCCTGCTCGACGATGCGCTCGATCGACCGCTTGTAGTCGGCAATCCGCTTATTGGGGCCGCGCAGCGCGATCTCGCCTTCGCCGCGGACGATGGTGAGCGGCGTGCGCAGCTCGTGGCTGATATCGGCAAAAAATGCGCGGCGGGTCTCATCGATCTTTCTCAGCGACTCGTTGGCCTGGCGCAGCTCCTCGGTGCGAGCCGCAACCAGCGTCTCGAGATTGGCATGAGCGTCCTTCAAGGCGGTCTGATGCGCCTGGAGATCGCCGGCCATGCGGTTGAAGCTCTGGCCGAGATCGGCGAACTCGTCGCGGCCGGAGATGGCGATGCGATGGGAAAGATCGCCTTCGGCGAGTTTCGAGGTGCCGCGCAGGAGCTCGGCCAGCGGAGCGCGCAGGCCGCGCAGCAGGAGGATCGCGAGGGCGAGAGTGGTCAGAATGGCGAGCGCCGCATGGATCTGGCTCACGCGCTCGAGCCGGTTCAGGAGCTGGGCGGCGTCGGCGTCGATCCTGATGACTTCGGCGGTCTCGTCGGCGAGGCCGACGTCGATCAGACCGTTCAGCTTCTGGTCGATCCCGCCTCTGAGCAGGTCGGTCAGCTTCTGCCAGGCGACATCGGGCTGGCCGCGGCTGCGGAGCTGCTCGACCTCGCCGAGTTGGTCGAGCGCGCGCTGGAACTCCTTGCGGATTTCTCCGAGCCGCGTGAGCTCGGCCGACTCGGCCTTGCGCTCGCCGGCATCGACAATCGTGAGTTCCTTTTCGACCAGGCTCTGAAGCGTATCGAGGTCGGATTCGATCACCTTGTCGAGATAGGCGGCGCCGATCGGCCGGTCGGTCATGCCGGTCAGAAGCGTGTCGGTCCAGGTCTTGAAGAGCTGCTGGCTGTGACGCGAGATCTGAAGCTGCCGCTCCAGCTGCTCATGGGCGATGCGCGAGCGCGTGAGATAGCGATGCGACTGGGTTACGCCCCAATAGGCGAGCGCCGCGGCGGAGAGCGACATCGCTAGAAGCAATCCCGCGGTCACGAGGAGCTTGGTCTGGTAGCGCATCGGATAATCTCAAGCCTCTGGCGTCCGGCGGGGCGGACAGGTCGCTCCGGAGGGCCCGGCGGCGGCCCCGGGACCCCCGAAAATGGGCCGCTTTCCTATAACGCAATTTCCCCAACACTTGCGGCCGTCTTTCCCCCCGATAATGAATTTTTGCATTCCTTGCGCCTTCCACAAGTGGCAGCGCAGCCTTCTCAGCGCGATGACCAGATTTGGGAAGTCCCGGCAGTTTTTTTGCCGTGGCCTCAGCCAGGGATTTGCTAGTATCGAGGCTCTAGAATCATGGTTTTTCAGCGGACTTAGTCCCGGGGGGCGACTTTGGACCGGTATCAGGAATTCCTGCACGGCGCGCAGCGCTT
>JBFWTF010000175.1:0-5103 GCA_050247995.1 Methyloceanibacter sp.
CGCCGGCGTCGGTGAAATCGGCATCATCGATTCTGACCGCGTCAGCCTCGACAATCTCCACCGCCAGATCGTCCACGACACCAAGAACGTCGGCCGGTCGAAACCGAAGAGCGCCGCCGCTGCGATCGAGCGCCTCAATCCGCATGTGGCGACACGCCTCTATTCGACGCGGCTGGTCCCTGAGAACGCGCTCGCCATCATCGAAGGCTACGACATCGTCGCCGACGGCTCCGACAATTTCGCCACGCGCTACCTCGTCAACGATGCGTGCTATTTCGCCAAGAAGCCGCTCGTCTTCGCCGCCGTCGGTCCCTTCGACGGCCACATCACGACCTACCGCGCCTACGAAATGGACGCGAGCGGCAATCCGCGTCCCTCTTATCGCTGCCTCTTCCCCGAGCCGCCCCCGGAGGGAACCGTCGCGCCGTGCTCCGAGGCCGGCATTCTCGGGCCCGTCGCCGGCGTCGTCGGCTCTCTCGCCGCGGTCGAGGTGGTCAAGGAGCTGCTTCAGATCGGCGAGAGCCTCGTCGGCAGGCTTCTGCTCTACGATGCGCTCCAGGCGCGGGTGAGCACCGTCGCCTATGGCTGGGACCCCGGCAATCCGCTGAACGGCAGCAAGCCTCGCTTCCGCGATCTCAGCCATCACCGTGCCGCCGCCGAGGCCGGCGCTTGAACGTGGCCGTCGAAACCACCGCCGCGACTTGCGCCATCGCCGGCGGCGGGCCTGCCGGGATGATGCTCGGCTTTCTGCTGGCCCGCGCCGGCGTCGATGTCGTCGTGCTGGAGAAGCACGCCGACTTCTTCCGCGACTTCCGCGGCGACACGATCCATCCCTCGACGCTTCGGGTGATGGACGAGCTTGGCCTGCTCGATGAATTTCTGAAGCTTCCGCACCAGAGAGTGCGCGAGATCGGCGGGATCGTCGGCGGCGAGAAGGTCGCCTTGGCCGATTTCACGCACCTCTCCCAGCGCTTCGGCTTCATCGCCTTCATGCCGCAATGGGACTTCCTCGACTTTCTCGCAAGCCAAGGCCGGCGCTTTCCGAACTTTCGCTTGCGCATGCAGGCCGAGGCCGATGGCCTCGTCATGGACGGCGACAGGGTCGCGGGCCTCAAGGCCAAGACCCCCGAAGGGCCGCTCGAAATCCGCGCCGACCTCGTCGTCGGCGCCGATGGCAGGCATTCGACGGTGCGCAGCCTCGCCGGGCTCGAAGGCGAGGATTTCGGCGCGCCGATGGACGTGCTGTGGCTCCGGCTGTCGAAGCGCCCTGGCGATGGCTCCGAGACGCTTGGCCGCATCGAGGCCGGCCGCGTCTTCGTCATGCTCGATCGCGGCGACTATTGGCAATGCGCCTTCGTCATTCCCAAAGGCGGCTTCGAGGCGCTGCGCGGGCAAGGGCTCGAGATTTTCCGCAAAGAGATCGTGGCGCTCAATCCGGCGCTCGCCGACCGCGTCGGCGAGATCGCGTCATGGGACGACGTGAAGCTGCTCACGGTCCGCGTCGATCGGCTCAAGCGCTGGTACCGCGAGGGCCTCTTGTGCATCGGCGATGCCGCTCACGCCATGTCGCCCATCGGCGGGGTCGGTATCAACCTCGCCATTCAGGACGCGGTCGCCGCCGCCAATATTCTGTGGCGGCCGCTCCGCGAGGGCAGGGTCGCCGAGGACGATCTCGCCAAGGTGCAGAGGCGGCGTCAGTGGCCGACCGAGATGACGCAAGGCCTGCAGCTCCTGGTGCAGAGGCGCGTCGTCAGCAACGTTCTCGGCATGAGCGAAGAGCCGCGGCCGCCCCTCGTCCTTACGCTGTTCAATCGCTTCCCCGTATTGCGGCGTTTGCCGGCGCGGCTCATCGGCATGGGCGTCCGCCCCGAGCACGTCGAAACACCCGAAACGAAAAAATCCCTCTCCCCTTGAGGGAGAGGGCTTCCTGCCGCGATCTTGCGCGAGCGTAGCTCTGCGCAAATCGCATGGCGGGAAGGGTGAGGGGGTGAATCTTTTTGACGCGGGCGTGCGCCCGCTTACCCCTCGCCGCGAGTGCGAAAACGCACCCGCTTGCTCTCTCCCAAGGGGAGAGCGGAGAGAGTGGGATCAGAACATCGCCGGGTGGACGCGGTCCGGCGGCGCGTGGCCGTCGAGGAAGGTCTTGATGTTGACGATGACCTTCTCGCCCATATCGACGCGGCCCTCGAGCGTGGCCGAGCTCATATGCGGCAGCACCACCACCTTGCTGCTCTTGAGCAACTTGGGATTGACCGCGGGCTCGTGCTCGAAAACGTCGAGGCCGGCGCCCGCGAGCTCGTTGTTCTCGATCATGCGCGCAAGCGCGTTCTCGTCGATCACCTCGCCGCGCGCGGTGTTGACGATGTAGGCGGACGGCTTCATCAGCGCGAGCCGGCGCGCCGACAAGAGATGATAGGTCGCTGGCGTATGCGGGCAATTGATCGAGATGATGTCCATGCGCGCGAGCATCTGGTCGAGGCTGTCCCAATAGGTGGCCTCGAGCGCCTTCTCGATGTCGGGCGTGACCCGCCGCCGGTTGTGATAGTGGATCTGGAGGCCGAAGGCCTTGGCGCGCCGCGCCACCGCCTGGCCGATCCGTCCCATGCCGACGATGCCGAGCCGCTTGCCGTAGATGCGATGGCCGAGCATCCAGGTCGGCGACCATCCCTGCCAGGCATCGGTATCGCCCTTCAGGAGGGCCGCGCCCTCGGTCAGCCGCCGCGGCACGGAGAGGATGAGCGCCATGGTCATGTCGGCGGTGTCCTCGGTCAGCACGCCCGGCGTGTTGGTGACGATGATCGAGCGGTTCCGCGCCGTCTCGAGGTCGATATTGTCAACGCCGGTGCCGAATTGGGCGATCAGCTTGAGGTTGGGGCCGGCCTGGCTCAGCACGCCCCGGTCGATACGATCGGTGACGGTCGGCACCAGCACGTTGGCGGTCTTGGCGGCCTCGATCAGCTCCTCGCGCGTGAAGGGCCTGTCGTCGAGATTGAGCTTTGCGTCGAAGAGCTCCCTGAGACGCGTTTCCACCACGTCGGGAAGCTTGCGCGTGACAATAACGATGGGTCGTTCAGCCATGACCGGTCCAGTTAGGATTTGGGGGCGAAAGGGGGGCCTTCCGCGGGCAATTCAGCCGCTCTGGGGGAGCGTGCCGCCTTGTCTAACAGAAGCGGCTTTGCGAGATAAAGTGTCATCTTGGCTCAAGGCCACGATCCATTCACTTTTCTGGAGCAATGAGGCGAGGGGTGGGCCGATTCGGCGACCGGAAGCGCGCTTAGGCCCCCAGGCGAGGGTAGGACGGTGAGGCATCGACGTTTGATCGGGCTTGCGGTTTCCGCGGCGCTCCTTGCCGCCGCGAGCGCGGGCTGGGCCGCCGATAGCGATTCAAAGCCGTCAAAGCCTTCGCTCCCTGTCCCGCGCTTCGTCAGCCTGAAATCCGACAAGGTAAATGTGCGGCGGGGACCGAGCACCGATCAGGCGATCGTCTGGGTATTTTCCCGCGCCGGCCTCCCGGTCGAGATCATCGCCGAGTCGGAGAATTGGCGGCGCGTGCGCGACAGCGAGGGCGCCGACGGCTGGGTCTTCCACAGCATGCTCAGCGCGCGGCGCACCGCCCTGATCGCGCCCTGGACCAAGGGCGAGGAGAGCGTTCCCCTCTACGATTCGAAATCGACCGGCGCGCGCGCCGTCGCGGCGCTGCAAGCGGGCGTGCTCGGCAACATCCTCTCTTGCGACGGCGAGTGGTGCAACGTCTCGGTCGCGGACTATTCCGGCTACGTCCAGCAGGACAAGCTGTGGGGCGTCTATCGCGGCGAGGAAGTGAAGTAACGCGAAGCGTCAGCGCTTGTCGACCAGGCGCACCAGCACATCGACGCGGGAAATGACCGTGCCTTCCGGCGCTTCCGGCAAGCCTTCGATGCGGATCGACCCGGTGGCGATGTCCATCAGCCGCCCCGAGTGCTCGCAGAAGAAGTGGTAGTGATTGGACGTGTTGGTGTCGAAATACGCCTTGGCGCCCTCTACCGCGACCTCCCGCAGCAATCCCGCCGTGGTGAACTGGTGCAGCGTGTTGTACACCGTCGCGAGCGACACGCGCACTTTGCGCGCCCGGGCCTCCTCATGCAGAACCTCGGCCGTGACGTGGCGGTCGCCCCCGGCGAAAAGGAGATGGGCGAGCGCGACGCGCTGACGCGTGGGCCTGAGGCCCGCCTCGCGCAGGATCCTGGCGACGTCTGCCAGCGTGGGCTCAGTTTGCGATCGAGAATGGACCGAAGGCGTCCGATGCATCATGTGACCATGTTCGGCGGAACTTGCGGCGAATATAGGCGCAAACCGCTTGCTCTCGCAACGCCGCCCGCGTTGACTTGCGTCAATGCGAACGGTTGCGGGGAGGCCGGGCCGCGACCGCCGGGGGCCGCTGAGACGCCGCAAAATCGCCGGAAATTCCCTTGCGCGGCGGGCTTTTGAAGGGCCCCGGTCTGTGTTAGGTAACTTTCCTTCGTTGGCCGGGAGAAAGCCTGAAATCGATGCCAGAGCGGCGGGACCAGTTCGACTACGAGGACCTTCTCGCTTGTGCTCGCGGCGAGCTGTTCGGCCCGGGCAACGCCCAGTTGCCGCTGCCGCCGATGCTGATGTTCGACCGCATCCGCGAAGTCAAGGAAGAGGGCGGCGAGCACGGACGGGGGCTGATCGTCGCCGAGCTCGACGTGAAGCCCGATCTCTGGTTCTTCCCCTGCCATTTCAAGGGCGATCCGGTCATGCCCGGCTGCCTCGGGCTCGACGCGCTGTGGCAGCTCTTGGGCTTCTTTCTCGGCTGGCTCGGCGCGCCCGGCAGGGGCCGCGCCTTGAGCGTGGGCGAGGTCAAGTTTTCCGGCATGGTTCTGCCAACCATGAAGAAGCTCGAATATGTCGTCGAGCTGAAACGCGTGATCCGCCGCAAATTCACCCTTGGCACCGGCGATGGCTGGCTGAAGGCCGATGGCGAGACCATCTATACCGCCAAGGATCTTCGCGTGGGCCTGTTCCAATACGGCGCGCCCGTGCCCGCCGGTGTCTGATAGTGTGAAGCGCAAGGGCGCTGGCCTAAGGATTTTTACCCGATAA
>JBFWTF010000176.1:0-5085 GCA_050247995.1 Methyloceanibacter sp.
GTCAAGGATTCCTGGGTCGCCGCGCGGGCTTGGGGCCGAAATGGGCCCGATTCGTTGCCAAGCGGCACCAGTGTCTCGGAAAAGCCGCTGGAAGACTCAACAGAACCTTGAAGTTTGTGCGGCGCAATGACATATTGTTGCAATGCGGTATGGCTCTCCAGGCCTGCCGCTGCCCTCCTTGGGCGTTTCCTCCCTAGACTTGGGCCGTTCGTTCACGCGAACGGCCCCTTTTTTATGATGAGCCGTCCTATTCGGCCGCGGCGCGCGGGACGGCAAGGCCGGGAACCCCGGCGATGAGCGCGGCCACCATGGCCTCGAGGTCGCCGCGCAGGCGGTGAAACCCTTCGCCCTTGGCGAAGCTCGCCTCGTCCATGTAGAGGGCGCGATTGATCTCGACCTGCAACACGTGCTGGCCCCGGTGAGGCCGGCCGTAATGCTCGGTGATATAGCCGCCGGCATAGGGCTTGTTGAGGGTGACGGCGTAGCCCAACGCCTTCAACCGGGCGGCGGCCAGCCGGGTCAGTTCGCCCGAGCAGGACGTGCCGAAGCGATCGCCGAGAACGAAATCCGGACGCATGGCGCCATGCTCGGTGATCGGGCTCGAGGGCATCGAGTGGCAGTCGATGAGGACGGCGCAGCCGAAAGCCTGGCGGGCGTCGGCGAGGAGGCCGGTCAGCGTGTCGTGATAGGGGGTGTAAAGACGATTGATGCGCTCGAGCGCGGCGCCGACGGAGAGCGGCTCGCGATAGATCTCGTCGGATTCCGAGACGATCCTGGCGATGGTGCCGAGCCCGCCGATCACGCGCACCGACTGCGTATTGGCGTAGTGGGGCAGCCCGTCGCGGAACAGAACCGGATCGAGCTCGTAGGGCTCGCGGTTCACGTCGAGATAGGCGCGCGGGAAATGGGCATGGAGCAGCGGCGCGCCGAGCGCCGTCACGAAGCCGAACAGCTCCTCGACATAGGCGTCCTCGGAGCGCCGGAGCGCGAGCGAATCAAGGCGCGAAGCGGCAAGGAAAGCCTTGGGATAGACGCGGCCGCTATGGGGCGAGTTGAAGACGAGGGGGAGCTTCAGGGTCTCGGGCCGCGCCACGGTGAAAGGGGGCGAAAGCTCGCTCTCGATCGCTTCGACTTCGCTGTGGCTCATGCACCGATCCTTCGCGGCTTTGCGGTGGAACGCCGGAATCCCGGGTAAACTCTGCCAATGAGAGTTGAACCTGGCAAGGCGTGTTCTGCCTTGTGTCCAGAGCAAATAGACGCGATGATTTGTCATTGAAAGGGGCCAGGGGGCCGGCCCGTTCCGGCCTGGCACCTCGGTTTCCAAGTCATTTACCAAGTTTGTGTACGCCCTAAGGCGAGCGTTAAGGGGGACGAGGGATGGAGGCGAAAGACACACGGGCGCGCAGCCTACAGCGGATTCTCCTCGCCGAGGACGACGAGGACATGCGCCGCTTTCTGGTGAAGGCGCTCGAGAAGGCCGGTTACGACGTCATCGCGTTCGGCAACGGGCTCGACGCCTATGAGCGGCTGAAGGAGGAACCCTTCACGCTTCTCCTCACCGACATCGTCATGCCGGAGATGGACGGCATCGAGCTGGCGCGGAAAGCGAGCGAACTCGATCCCGATCTCAAGATCATGTTCATCACCGGCTTCGCGGCGGTGGCCCTCAACCCCGACAGCCAGGCGCCCAAGGACGCCAAGATCCTGTCGAAGCCGTTCCATTTGCGCGACCTGGTCGACGAGGTGGAGCGGATGCTCGCGGCCTGAAGGGGGCGCGCGAGCGGGTTGCCTTGACGGCACCGCACCCGATATAGAAGCCACTTGAAGCCTGACCGGGTCCACCGGTTCGAGCGGGCGCGTAGCTCAGCGGTATGAGCACTGCGTTGACATCGCAGGGGTCACTGGTTCGATCCCAGTCGCGCCCACCATTTTCCGGTCCAGCGGCGCAAGAGGCGCTAGCGCCAAGGGCGCGCGGCTTGCTTTGACGCCCCGCCCTTTCTCCAACAAGTCTTGCGCGCGGATCGCGCCTCCGGCCGAGCGCCGGCGGGAACGTTTCCGACCGCGCCTTGGATCAAGCTGACGCCGGCGGGCGCTTCGCCTTAACGAGCCCTGGTCGGCACCAGGGTCCACGACGTCCGCGCCGGCCGTCTCACCGCAACGCGCAGGACGGTTTTCAGCAGGCCGACGCTCGCGCCGACGAATTGCACATGGCAATCGGGTATCGTGGGTATGGGATTTGGGTTCATTGGGCGTGTCTCCGTTTAGCCGCCCCCCTTCCAGTCGCTCTTGCAGATATTCCTGGAACTTGCCCGCCCACCGACAGAAAAGCGCGGCGCCGGTTAAAGAGGGCGCAACCCGATCCCACGGATTATCGCTGCATTTCTGTCAGATTTGTCAAAGCCCCCGGCGCGGTTCTGATATAAATCATCCTCAGGCCATGAACCAACATGGCCGGCATAAATGCGGGATCAACCAAGGGGGGTGATGCAAATGGATCTTACTGGTCTTCTCGTTCAGGCCGTGTCCGGCGCGGTCGGCGGCACGGCGGTCGGCGCCGCAGCCAAGCAATATTCGCTCGGAACTTTGGGCAACGCGATCGCTGGCGCGGTCGGGGGCGGCGTGGTGGGACAGTTGATCGGCACGTTCGCCGGTCAGGCGATCGAGGGCTGGGTCGGCAATATCGCCGGCGGCGCCATCGGCGGCGTCATCATCACGGTGCTCGCCGGCGTCATCAGGAACATGACGGCGAAATAGCAGCCGGCAAAGCGTGGCGAGGCGGAGGCGGCGAGCCTACGCCTCGACCATCACCTTGAAGCCGCCCCAGATCATGCGTTTGCCGTCGAAGGGCATGGATTTCATATCCATCATCGACGCGAGCCGCTTGTCCTTCATCACCTTGGCGTTGACCTTGTCGCGATGGGCGCGCGACTTGTAGAGGATGTAGGAGAACACCACCGTCTCGCCCGGCTTCAATTTCACGCTGCGCGGGAACGACGTCCACTTGCCTTTTTTGACGTCGTCGGCGACGCATTCCTTGAAATCGAGCGCGCCGTGCTCGCGCCACACCTTGCCGGCCTTGCGCGCCAAGCGGCGATAGGCGGCGAGGTTCCTCTTGGGAACCGGCACGATAAACCCATCGACATAGGCCATGTGAATTTCTCCTCCGCTCTCTGGTCAGGCTGCTCTCTCGCAATTGATCATCCAGGGCGTGCCGAAGCGGTCGGTGAGCATGCCGAACCTCAGCGCCCAAAAGGTCTCGCCAAGCGGCATCATCACCGTGGCGCCCTCGGCCAGCGCGGCAAAGATGCGCTCGGCCTCGGCGGGGTCGGCGATATTGAGCGTGACCGACATCCCTTGCATCTTCTGGAACCGTCCTTGCGGGGCATCGGAGGCCATCAGCACATTGTCGCCAAAGGCGAGGCGGGCATGCAGGATCTTCTGACGCCATTCCGCCGGCATCTGCTCTGTCCCCGGAGCGCCCTCGAAGCGCATCATGGCGGCGATCTTGCCGCCGAGGATGTTCGCGTAAGCGGTGAAGGCCTCCTCGCAATTGCCGTCGAAAGTCAGATACGGATTGGCGCGCATGGCGTTCTCCTTGGCGTGTCAGGCGTTGGCAAGAAAGGCGTCAAGCCGCTCGAAGGTTCCGGTCCAGCCGGCCGTCATCGAATCTTTGCCGTCCTCGAAGACCTTGCGCTCGGCATCGGTCGCTTCATGCGGTAGCCATCTCACGGTGACGTTGGTCTTGCCGGTTCCAGTGTCGGCGAAGGTGACGGTCGAGAGCCAGGTCAGCGGCCAGTCCGGGGCCATCGGATGCCGGGCCAATCCTCCTTCGGCGTCGGAGAAGCAGACGACAAAAACAAGCCGTTCCGGGGGCACGATCTCGCGAAAGACGAACTTGCCCCACATTTCCTGACCCTCGGGAGACCTGAGGCAGTAGTGGAAGATGCCGCCCGGTCTAAGATTGAGCTTCACCGAAACGATTTCGAAGCCCTTGGGCCCCCACCATTTGCCGAGCTGGTCTTCCTCGGTCCATGCCCGCCACACGCGCTCGCGCGGCGCGTTGACGTTGCGCATGATGACGAACTCGAAGGGTTTTGCTGCGTCGTCCGGCCTTGTCGGTGTGCTCACGTGATTTCCTCCGGTTGCGTCAGCTCCGGCCCGCATGGGCGCGCTTAAGCGCGGCAATGTCGAATTTCCGCATTTGCAGGAACGCTTTCGTGACCCGCTGCGACTTCGCAGGATCGGAGTCCGTCAGCATTTCGAACAGAACCTTGGGCACGACCTGCCAGGACAGGCCGTACCGGTCCTTGAGCCAGCCGCAATGTCCTTCCTCGCCGCCGTCGGACAGCTTCGCCCAGAAATAATCGACGTCTTCCTGGTCGTCGCAATGAACCTGGAACGAGATCGCCTCGCTGAACTTGAACTGCGGACCGCCGTTCAGCGCGGCGAATTTCTGGCCGTCGAGCTCGAACTCGACAGCCATCACCGATCCCGCCTCCTTGCCGTGGATCTCGTGCCCTTCTTGGCCAAAGCGGCTGATGGTGCCGATGCGGGAATTCTCGAAGACGGAACAATAGAACCGCGCCGCGTCCTCGGCCTCGGTGTCGAACCACAAGCACGGATTGATCTTGGCTGGGGCGATCGGCATGACTTTCTCCTCAGCCGTCATTCGCAACAGGACGCCGCGCAACAGCCGCTTTCGGACGCCGTGCCGTAGCGGTCGTGGTGGCGCACCCAGGCCATGGTCCAGGGCAAATTCGCCTCGTCTCTTCCCTTGGGCGTGAGGTCGAGAAAGTTGTAAGGGCCGATCAGGAGGTCGAGACCGCGCGCGTAGGTGGAATAGGTGTGGAACACGGCGCCGTCTTCATCCTTGAAGAAGGTGCTCGCGCCCGGCATCTCGTCGCTCTCGATTTTTTGGCGGGCGTAGTTGTAATCGCCCGCGGTGCCGACCGCGTCAGGCTTGAACGAGACGTGGTAATCGAAGTTAAAGTCGCCGCCGTAAGACGACACCCAGGGGAAGCGCCAGCCCATGCGGCGCTTGAACGCCTCGATCTTGGCCAGCGGAGCGCGGGAGACGGCAACGAA
>JBFWTF010000177.1:0-4979 GCA_050247995.1 Methyloceanibacter sp.
GGGAGCTTTCACATACGGTCGCTAGGGAAGCCACGGCTTCTAGCCAATCGGCGCGCGAGACTCAATCGCTATCGGCGAAGAGCTCCGGCAGGCGCCCTTTCAGCTTGGCGGCGAGAGTATCGAGCGGGTTCTCGGCTAGCGGCTCGATCTCCGACAGCGCGTCGGCGAAGGCGTCGGGGGTCAGCGCCGCGATCGGCAGCACCCGGCACCAATTGTTGCTGATGAGAAAGGCGCGGTAGTCCTGCTCGTCGTCGGTGAAGTGATGGGCGCCTGGCGCGGCGCCCACGACCGGCAGGCGGGCGCACACCGCCTCGGAGATCATGGTGCTCGAATCCTCGGTCGCGACGATCACCTCGGCCTCGGAAAAGACTTGCGGCAATGTGCCCGGGCCGGCGCTGCGGTAGTCGATGAAGCGGGCAACGACGCCCCGATCTTGCGCGAGCGCGGCGACGCGGTCGGCGACGAAGTCGGGCGTCCGGCGCGAGGTGGAGACGAGCCAGCGCGTGCCCCAGGCGCGCGAAATTTCGGACGCGAAGGCAAGCAGAAGCTCCCATTCCTGGCGCGTATAGCGGAAGGGTCCGGCATTGCCGCCGATCAGGAGGCCGGCGAGCTTCGGCGTCTTGCCCGGGCCGTAGCGGGGCACGGTCTTCGGACGCCCGAGCGCCTCGGGATCGATCGCCGAGGGCTTGAGCATGACCATGTGACGCGAACTCGTGGCGTCGCGGTCGTAGGAGGAAATGATGAGGCTGAAATTCTCAGGGCCTAGGCCCCGCAGCAGGGAGCCGCAGAAGATGCTGGGAATGCCGAGGAAGCGGGCCACGCAGATATTGGGCATCTGGGTCTCGCCGCCGGCCGAGACGACGAGATCGGCCTTCGGCAGGGCATTCGCGTCGATGCGATAGGCCATGCGCAGCATGCGCGGCGGGAAGAAGCTCTTGGCAGTGATGCGCCGCCTGAGCCAGCGCGTCGGCACGATCCATTTGCGCTTCACTTCGATGCGCGTGACCTCGACGGGACGAAGCCGGGCGATGGCGGCGATCACGCCTTGGGCCACGTGGAAGTGACCGGGCCTGGTATCGGCGAGGAAGACGACTTTGAGCGGGGTCATGGCAGGGCGCGGGCGCGCTTAGGGGCTCGGCGCGGGACGCCAGAAGACGAGGTTGCGCGAAGGGATCTTCCGCCGCCGGTAGCCCCTCTCGAGGAGCATGGCGCGGCAATCCCGCCGCCACTGGTCCGCGCTGTTCTCGATCAGGAGCAGGCGCGGCCACAAGGCCTCGGGCGCTGAGGCGAAAAACGGAAACAGGATCAAATCCTCGGCGCCCTCGACATCGATCTTGATCGCGTCGATCCGCGTCAAGCCATGCCGCGCGGCAAGATCGACCAGGCTTTCGCAACTGACCTCGATCGGCTCGCCCGGCGCCGCGCCGTCGCCGGCCAGGATCGAGCTGTTGCCGATATTGCGCAGGTTCGGCCTGAGGGTGACCGTGCCCGAGCGATCGCTCAAGGCGATCGGCTCGATGGCGACGTTCGCGAGCTGGTTCAGCCGCACATTGCAGCGCAGGCGCTCGAGCGCGAGCGGATGCGGCTCGACGGCGATGACGCGCGCGTTCGGCCCGGCCCGGAGCGCGGCATAGATGGCGTAGATGCCGACATTGGCGCCGATGTCGATGAACACGGCGCGCGGGTGGAGCACGCGCGAGAGCAGGCGAAGCTCATAGCGGTCGAAGAGATGCGGCAGGATGAGCACGCGCGTTTCGCAGGCATTGCCGTGGGGATGAAGCCGCATGCGCTGCCGGTCGAGGATGGTGACATCGATGGGCGCATGACTCATGCGGCGCAGCAGCGAACGGAGCGGCCGCGCCATTTTGCGCGCGTAGCGCCCGGCCGGAATCATCGCCCCCAGCCGCATCAGGCTTCGCTGCGCGGGATTGGGGGAGAACGTTCCGAACGGGGTCTCAGCTTCGAAGTTGCGTGGCGTGCTGCTCAAAGCCCGGGGATCCTCGGCGGCGGAAAGGCGCGGCAGACTACCATGGCGGCTCGGCGCCGACCAACCGGGCCCCCGCGCGCTTTGCGACCATGACGCCGCTTGGCAAGGCGCCCCGGGCAAGCGCACAATCCGGGCCGGCGTCAGCACAGCGGGGAGGCGAATGGGGGACAATCCGGCAGGCCAAGGCGACGACTGGGTCCTCAAGGCGATGATCGCCGTCGCGGCTTCCGACGGCGGGCTCGACGCGCGCGAGACCGGCCTCATCCAGCAAGTCTATCGCGATCAGGCGGGGCGCGCGCTCAGCGCCGAAGAGGTGGCGCAAGCCGTAGATGCGCTCGCCAAGGGCGATATGCTCGCCGAGTTCGCCGCGGCGGCCAAGATCCTCGATACCTCCGCCAAGGAAGCGATCATCAAGGGCGCCTATCGCGTGCTCCTAGCCGACGACCGCATCGCCGGCGAGGAGCGCAAGAAGCTCAAGGACATCGCCGCGGCACTCAAAGTCTCGGAGATCCATTTCGGCGCGATCCTCGAGGACCTCGAATGTTCGCCGGCGAAAGGGCCGCGCTAGAGCCCTGCCTAGCGCCTTGTGCCGCGAAGCGCCGCTAGACTAATGTGCCCCCGCATCCGCCAAGGCTTGGAGAGACCCGGCGCGCCAACATGATCGTCTCGCACGAGCACAAGTTCATTTTTCTCAAGACCAAGAAGACGGCGGGAACGAGCATCGAGCTTGCGCTCACCGAGCTGTGCGGGGCTGAGGACATCATCACGCCGCTGACCGAGACCGACGAGGCGTTGCGGGCGGGCGGGCGCGGCGCGCAGAACTGGCGGCTGCATGGCTGGTGGGGGAGCCCCCGCCCCTTCTTCCAGCGCCGCTTCCTCAAATTCGCGGGGCAGGATTACGGCTTCTATAATCACATGCCGGCGGAAGAAGCCAAGGCGCTGCTCGACGACGAGGCGGCCTGGCGCAACTATTTCAAGTTCGCCTTCGACCGCAATCCGTGGGACCGGCAGGTGTCGTGGTATCACCACCGCTATCGCCGCGACGACAACCCGCCGCCCTTTGCCAAATTCATCCAATCGGACCGGCGGGCGCGCATCAACAATTACGAGATTTATTCGATCGGGGGGACGCCAGCGGTCGATTTCCTCGGACGCTTCGAGACGCTCGAACAGGATTTGCGCCACGCGCTCGGCCAGGTCGGGCTCACGCTCGACAAGGCTCTGCCGCGCGCCAAGACGACGTTCCGGCGGACCACACTGCCCTATCGCGACTATTACGACGCCAACACGCGCGCGACCGTGGGCGAGTGGTACAAGCGCGAGATCGACCTTCTCGGCTATGCGTTCTGAGATGAGTGTTGCGGCCGCGCCATGATCGTCTCGCACAAACACAAATTCATCTTCATCAAGACCAAGAAGACGGCGGGTACCGCCATCGAGGCGGCGCTGTCGGAGCTATGCGGGCCTGACGACATCATCACGCCCTATCGCGAGGAGAGCGAGCAGGACCGCAAAGGTCTCGCCCCGCAGAACTACCGCATCGACCATCCGATGAAGCCGAAGCGGCCGCTTCTTCGCCGGCTGTTGATGCGGCCCGAGCGCTACTACCATCCGAGCGTCGGTTTTTACGAGCACATGCCGGCGCGGCGCGTACGCGATTATGTCGGCGAAGAGGTATGGCGGAGCTATTTCAAATTCGCCTTCGACCGCAACCCCTGGGACCGGCAGGTGTCGTGGTATCTCTACAAGACGAAGACGAAGCGCGCGCGGCCGAGCTTCGAGCGCTTCATGGCGAGCCGCCGCCGCGCCTATGTCGACAACTACACGCTCTACACCATCGACGGCGCGGTCGCGGTCGATTTCATCGGCCGCTACGAGAGGCTTCAAGAGGATCTGAACGCGGCGCTCGCGCGCGCCGGCGCCGGGCGGAGCGTCACGATCCCGCGCACCAACATCACGCCGAACAAGGACGAGGCCCGCGACTATCGCAGCTACTACTCCGCCGAGACGCGCGCGCTGGTCGCTGACTGGTACCGCCCCGAAATCGAACTATTGGGCTACGGTTATTGAAATGCTCGCCGGGTTCTCGGTGAGACCTGCTGTGGCACAAAAGTCGCACATGGCGGCAAACCCATGACCCGCGCGCCGTTATTCCTGTACGCAGATAACTCCCCCCCATAGCATGTGGCTGCACTCAAGAACCGCGGTTGAAATCGCGGCGTAAAACGGCCTCACAGGGCCCCGATCAACCGGACCGGGAGCACCCGGTCGTTTAGTAGCTGTCTTGGGATGCGGCTCGCGCGGGCTGGCGCTGGCGGGTAGTCGTAATGCCTCCGGGGCAGCGGGAGGCGTATCATGTATGTACGGACCAGCCCTACGCTGCGGCCGCGTTGGGGCATTGCGGCACTTTTCCTGTTGACCTCGGCACTCACTTTGCCCGCCCTGGCGGATGGGCCGAACACGTCCTCGCCGAATCCGGGTCCGCCCCCACCGACATTCAGCCAGGTCACCACGTTCCCCCAGCTGCCTGCCAGCGTCGTGCCGGGCACATGTCAGCAACAATACATTAATGGCGATGATGACCTCTGGGAGATCACCGTTGCCTTCAACGCTCTAAGCAATATCTCCGCGGGGGCTGCCGCCCTCCTCCCCTATCCAGGGGATGTTGCTGCTGGTGTTGCCGCGGCCGGTTTCGGATCACTCGCAACTGCCGCCGACGACACAAGAAGACAGTTCGTATATGACGTGGCCCAGCTGCCAGACTGTAATGCCACGTTCATCGGCAGTGTCGAAATCTCCAATCCCAGCCCCAATCGGAATCCCGGCCTCAAGGTCGAGGGCGACTCGATCTTTCAGAGCAGCCTCGGCATCGAGAACAATTTGAACGTCCGGAACAACGTCAACGCGAGCACCGTGACGGCGACTCAAGGGATATCCGCCGATGGCGGCTCGATCTACCTGGGCGACACCAATCTCGAGACTTTTTCCGACG
>JBFWTF010000178.1:0-4883 GCA_050247995.1 Methyloceanibacter sp.
GGGCGCGGTCGAGGCGCTGTTCGATTACGGGCTTCTCACGGATATTCTCGGCGGCGCGCCGCGGCTGGAGCGCTTGAGACGCCTCGTCGCCATCGAAGCGGCGCTCGGGCGCGAGCCCGTGCCCGCGGTGAGGCTCGCCGCGCTTGCCGTGTTCGTCGTCGAGGACGTGGAGCGCCTGGCCGAGCGCTTGCGCCTCTCCAATGCCGAACAGGGTGTGCTCGCGCTCGGCGCGGGCGACCATGCCGAGAGCGGCCTTCCCGGCGAGGACGACGCCAAGCGTCTGCTCTACCGGCTCGGACCCGACCATTACGCGGCCGCCGCGCTGATCGCCTTCGCCGATTCCCGCGCCGACGCAAGCGATCGGAATTGGCGCGCGGCGGCGACCCTCGGGACGCGCTGGCAGGCTCCGGTCTTTCCCTTCAAGGGATCCGACCTCGTGGCGCTCGGCGTTGCCGAGGGACCCGCGCTCGGCGCGCTGCTGCGGAAGCTCGAGGCGGAGTGGGTGGCGGAAGGCTTCGCCGCTGACCGCGATACTCTTCTGGCGCGAGCGAGAGACATCGCCGGCTGAAGCTCAGCGCCGGTCGAGCCGCTCGATCAGCGCCATGGCTGCGGCCGGCGCGCGCAACTTTCCCTCATGGATGAAGTAGACGAAGACGTCGCGCGGCTTGCCGTCATGCTCAGTCGCGGCATCGACGCGGGCGAGGTCCTCGGGCGCTTCGCCCTTGGCCCAGAGCTTTACGCGCGCGGCGAAAGCGTCGAGCTCTTGCGGCTTGTAGGCGGCAGGCAGCCGGTCGTCGCCCCGCTGGAGCCGCGCGTAGACGACGTCGCCGGTCACGTCGGCGATCGAGGGCCAAGCCTCGGCGTCGGTAAAGGCCACGCTCGCATTGTGGTCGCGGAGCAGCTTGACGAATTCCGGCGTGGCGAAGCTTGTATGGCGCGGCTCGATCACATGGTGGAGGGCAAGACCGTCGAGCTCGCGCGGCAACAGTTCGAGGAAGCGGGCGAAGTCGTCGGCGTCGAATTTCTTGAACGGCGCGAATTGCCACAGCACCGGCCCGAGCTTTGCGCCTAACTCGGCGAGGCCCGAGGCGAAGAAGCGCTTGATGAAGGCGCCGGTCTCGGCGAGCGCCTTCTGCTGGGTGACGAGACGCGGGCCCTTGACCGAGAAGACGAAATCCTCGGGCACGGCGGCGGCCCAGGCGCGGAAACTCTTGGCGCTTTGCAGCCGGTAATGCGTCGCGTTGATCTCGATGGAAGTCAGGTGCTGCCCGGCATAGGCGAGCTCGTCGGCCTGCTTCAGCCCCTTGGGATAGAAGAGGCCGCGCCACGGCGCGTATGACCATCCGCCGATCCCGACGCGGATGCGCCCTTGCCGCCCCGCCTGTTTCCTCGCCATTGAAACCACTCCGTGTCATGCCCGCGAAGGCGGGCATCCAGTAGCCACCGAATGTGGTGAACGACGCTCGTGTCTGCGACTACTGGATTGCTCGGTCAAGCCGGGCAAAAAGAAGAGCCGCGCCCGTGGGGCGCGGCTCGGTTTACTTGAATCGTTACAGACGCTTACGCGACTTGACGCGACAAAGCCTAGAAATCCATGTCGCCCATACCGCCCATGCCGCCGCCCGGAGGCATCGCCGGCGCCTTCTTCTTCGGCTTCTCAGCCACCATGGCCTCGGTGGTGATGAGGAGGCCGGCGATGGAGGCCGCGTCCTGGAGCGCGGTGCGCACCACCTTGGCCGGGTCGATCACGCCCTGTTTGACGAGATCGCCGTATTCGCCGGTGGCCGCGTTGTAGCCGAAGGCGTAATCGCCCTTGTCGACGATCTTGCCGACCACGACGGCGCCGTCCTCGCCGGCATTCTCGGCGATCTGACGGGCCGGGGCCTGAATGGCGCGGCGCACGATAGCGATGCCGACCTTCTGGTCCTCGTTGGCTGCATTGAGCCTGTCGAGCGATTTCTGCGCGCGGATCAGCGCCACGCCGCCGCCCGGCAGGATGCCTTCCTCGACCGCGGCGCGGGTCGCGTTGAGCGCATCGTCAACGCGGTCCTTCTTCTCCTTCACCTCGATCTCGGTGACGCCGCCGACCTTGATGACGGCGACGCCGCCGGCGAGCTTCGCCAGCCGCTCCTGCAACTTCTCGCGGTCGTAGTCGGAGGTCGTGTCCTCGATCTGCTGTTTGATCTGGGCCACGCGCGCCTCGATATCGGCCTTCTTGCCGGCGCCGTCGACGATGGTGGTGTCATCCTTGGTGATGACCACCTTCTTGGCGCGGCCGAGCATGTCGAGGGTGACGTTCTCGAGCTTGATGCCGAGATCCTCGGAGATGACCTGGCCGCCGGTCAGAACGGCGATGTCCTGAAGCATGGCCTTGCGGCGGTCGCCGAAGCCAGGGGCCTTGACGGCCGCGACTTTCAGCCCGCCGCGGAGCTTGTTGACCACGAGGGTGGCGAGCGCCTCGCCCTCGACGTCCTCGGCGATCACGAGCAGCGGCTTGCCCGACTGCACCACCGCCTCGAGCAGAGGCAGGATCGATTGCAGATTCGAGAGCTTCTTCTCGTCGATGAGGATATAGGGGCTTTCGAGCTCGACGCGCATCTTGTCGGCGTCGGTGATGAAATAGGGGGAGAGGTAGCCGCGGTCGAACTGCATGCCCTCGACCACTTCGAGCTCGGTCTCGAGCGCCTTGGCCTCTTCGACGGTGATCACGCCGTCATTGCCGACTTTCTGCATCGCCTTGGCGATGATGCTGCCGATGTCCTGATCGCCGTTGGCGGAGATGGTGCCGACCTGGGCGATCTCTTCGCTCGAGGTGACTTTCTTGGCCTTGGACTTCAGCTCGTCGAGGATGGTGTTGACGGCAAGATCGACGCCGCGCTTGAGGTCCATGGGATTGGCGCCGGCTGCGACCGACTTGGCGCCTTCCCTGACGATGGCCTGGGCGAGCAAGGTCGCCGTGGTGGTGCCGTCGCCGGCGGTGTCTGAGGTCTTCGAAGCGACCTCGCGCACCATCTGCGCGCCCATGTTCTCGAACTTGTCCTCGAGCTCGATCTCCTTGGCGACGGTGACGCCGTCCTTGGTGATGCGCGGCGCGCCGAACGCCTTGTCGAGCACGACGTTGCGGCCCTTGGGGCCGAGCGTCACCTTGACCGCGTTGGCGAGGATATCGACGCCGTGCAGCATGCGCTCGCGGGCGTCCTGGGCAAATTTCACTTCTTTCGCTGCCATGTCTTTCTCCGTTGGACTTAACGTCCTTACGCGGCCTTCTTCTTCGCGGCCGCGCCTTCGAGCACGCCGAGGATGTCGCTCTCTTTCATGATGAGAAGCTCTTCGCCGTCGATCTTGACCTCGGTGCCCGACCACTTGCCGAACAGCACGCGATCGCCGGGCTTCACGTCGAGCGGAACGATCTCGCCCTTGTCGTCGCGGGCGCCGGGGCCTACGGCGACGATCTCGCCCTGTTGCGGCTTCTCCTTCGCGGTATCGGGGATGATGATGCCGCCTTTGGTCCTCTCATCCTCCTCGATACGGCGCACGACGACGCGGTCATGTAGGGGGCGAAACTTCATCTTCCTCCTCCTCGGGGCATTGGCGACTGATTGGCGGGGGCAACTCGCAGGAAGGCGCACCCCCCGAGCTATGTAGATTCGCCTCTTAGCACTTTCAAGGCAGGAGTGCCAAAACCGCTAGCAATCCGTTTCACCTGCTGCCAAGGCGCTGATTTAACTTGCAGAAATCCTGGACGCGACTCGCATGGGCGGCTAGCCTTCGAGCCAAGAACAAGACGCGGCAAAAGCGGAACGGGGGACCATGGACAGCGCCTTCCTGCGCCAGGTCGAGGGCTTCTCGCTGACAACGGCGGAGATCCTCTACCGCCTGCCGGATTACCCGCGGCTCCTGCAAAGCTATGTCTGGCAGGACTACGACCTCGCCCCGCGCTTCCCCAAGCTCACCGATTTCCTCGATTTCTGGCACGCCAATCTCGACGGCGCGCTCTACCGCATTCGCGTGAGCCATCGGCGGCTGATCGCGCCGGCCGAGTTCCGCTTCGTCGAAGGCGAGCTCAAGCTGCATTAGTCCGCCGCCGGACTCCTCCAGCCTATCGCCACAGCGCGCTTCGCGTGGCAATCTCATCGCGGAACTTTCGGAGGACACGACGATGTGGCGATGGCTCTCGGTTTTCCTTCTCGGCGGGGTGCTCGGTGCGGCCTTCGGCGTGGCGCTCGGCTTCTTCCTCTTTCCCTTCGTCTTTCCCCCGCCCGAGGCCAAGGACACGCTGACGCAAGCCGAGGCGAGCAAGCTCGTCGCCAAGGGCAGCTTCATTCACGCCAATCCGAACGACCCGGTCCATTACGGCAAGGGCGGCGTCAGCGTGTACGAGAACGTCGTGTTCCTGCACGAGGACTTCGAAGTGGGGCCGGGGCCCGACTTCCACGTCTATCTCGTGCCGGCCGCCGATATCAGGGATGCGGGCCAGGTGACCGGCACCATGTTCGTCGATCTCGGCCGCTTGCGCGCCTTCAAGGGAAGCCAGAAATACCCGATCCCCGCCGGCGTCGATCTCACCAAGTTCCCGAGCGTGGTGATCTGGTGCCAGCAGTTCTCGGTCCTGATCTCACCGGCCGATTTGACCTTCGAGCAAGGCGCTTGAGCCCTAACGCGCGGCGGCCTCTTCCTGCTCCTGCATGCGCCGGGACTCATGCCCGAACTCGTAGATATGGGCATGCTCCTTGACCAGCACCGGCTTCAGCGAGCGGAACGCCTTCAAATAGAGATAGAAGGGCACGCGCGGGAAGAGATGGTGGATGAGGTGGAAGTTCTGGAACAGGTAGAGCCAATTGACGATCGGCTCCATGATCTTGCCCTTTACCCAGAAGATGTTG
>JBFWTF010000179.1:0-4836 GCA_050247995.1 Methyloceanibacter sp.
CGCGCTGCGCGATCTGAGGTGAGATAGGCCGCGGCCGCATCATCCAATCGGATTGAACCGTGCTCCCGACCCCCACCCCGGCCCTCCCCCTTGCAGGGGGAGAATGCGCCGCTCCCGTTTTCTCCCCCCTGAAAGGGGGGAGTTAGAGGGGGGTGATGATTCGCTGGAACATGCTCTAGCTTGAACCTTCTTCGGGATGGCGCCGGCGTGGCGGATAGGGCGTCTTGTCTCCGGCTTTCTCTTCCTTGGTGTGAAGCGCCTCGGCGAGACGGTGCGTGGCGCTGCCGGGCTTCAGCGGCTTCTGCTGGCTCCGATCGGGTCCCCAGCCGGTGAGATAGATGATCTCGAATGTCGCGCTGACGCCGCCATCGGGACGGCCGTGGCGCTCGCGGTAAATGGCTTCGGCCCGCTCCAGCGTCGCACGCGGAAGCGGCCTTCGCGTGCGTGCCACGAGCACGTTGCCGCCGCCGAGCACGCGCACCTCGCGCATCAACGCGCGCGGGCTCGCATAGGAGACGGTGAGGGTCTCGGCGTCGGCGACGGGAAGGGCGAAGCCCGCGCGCTGAAGCAGCATGCCGTAGTCCCGCACGTCGCCGAAGGGCGCGACCCGCGGGCTGGCACCGCCTCGCGTCTCCTCCTCGGCTTCGATGAGGGCACGGCGAAGCTCGACGAGAGCGCCCGCGCCGAGCGCCGCCGCCATGAACAACCCATCGGGCGCGAGCGCGCGCCTGATCTGGATGAGCGCGCCGGGAAGATCGTTGACGCGATGGAGCGCGAGACCCGAGACGACGAGGTTGAGGCTCGCGTCCTTGAAGGGCAGCAGGTCCTCGTCGCAAACGAGCGCGGGCCGGGGACACAGACGAGCGAGCTCGAGCGCGCTCTCGGCATAGATCATGGATCCCACGGACGGAAGTTGCGACACGCGGCGTCCCAACAGTCCGTGATAGGCGCCGAGATCGAGCCCGAGAGGGAACGGCCGGAGCATGAGCGCCACGCGCTCGGCGATCTCGCGCGCGACATGGGCGAGAAGAAATTCGTGGGCCGTGACCTCGGGCGCGAAGCGTCCGCGCCGCGCCCGCAGCAATTTCCGGTCGAAGAGGAGGCTCTCGTCGGTCATCGTCTGGACGCGTTGAGGGCTTTGTGCGGGGAGGCGCCAAGCCCTATCATGGAAGCCATGCCGACCGGCGAGGCAGAGCTTGGCCTTGAGCGGCGGGCGCCCGCGCCCGCGATGGGCTCGATGCTGCGGCGTCTTGCCGACATCCTTCTGCCGCCCGTCTGCATTTCCTGCCGCGCTCGCGTCGAACGCCATGGCCTTCTGTGCGGGAGCTGCTTCGCCAAGATCGATTTCATCGCGCCTCCGCTCTGCGACCGGCTCGGCGTGCCGCTACCGTTCGAGACGGGCGAGACGCCGCTCTCGGCGGCCGCCATAGCCGCGCCTCCAGTTTACGACCGCGCGCGCGCCGCGGCGCATTATTCCGAGACCATGCGCGAGCTTATCCAGAGCTTCAAATACCGGGACCGGCACGAGGGGCTCGCCCTGTTCGTGCGCTGGCTCGCCAAGGCGGGCGCCGAGCTCCTCGCCGACGCCGACCTCATCGTTCCGGTGCCGCTTTATCCGACGCGGCTGTGGCGGCGGCGTTTCAACCAATCCGCCATGCTCGCCGTGGCGCTTGGGAGCATGACCCGCGTGCCCGTCGATTGCTTCGCGCTGAAGCGGGTGCGGCGGACGGCAAGCCAAGTGGGGCTCTCCGCCGAGCAGCGCCGCCGCAACGTCGCCGGGGCCTTCCGGGTCGAGCCGGCGCGTGCGCCCCGGCTCGCGGGCAAGAGGCTCGTGGTCGTTGACGACGTGATTACGACGGGGGCGACGGTCGAGGCCTGCGCCCGGGTCTTGAAGCGAGCGGGAGCGGCGAGGGTGGATATTCTCGCGCTCGCGCGCGTCGTCGAGCCCGCCGCCTTCGTGCTTTAGTCTTGCACCGGAAGCCTTTACCGCCCAGTTATGAGGAAGGCTCGAAAGTCGCCTGCCCATGACGCGCATCCTTGTCTACACCACGCCCTTCTGCGGTTACTGCCGCGCAACCAAGCGCCTCCTCGGCGACAAGGGGCTGACCTTCGAGGAGATCGACGTCGCCTTCGACGAAGAGAAGCGCGCCGAGATGGTCGGGCGCACCGCCGGCGCACTGACCGTGCCGCAAATCTTCATCGACGGCCGTCATGTCGGAGGCCATGCCGAGCTTGCCGCTCTCGAGCGCGAGGACAAGCTCGACGCCTTGATCGCGGCCGAGCCCGCGGCGCTCGCGCGCGTGGAGGAGATATGACCTCCGCCCCGGACAGACGGTTCCGCGCCGCGCTGGTGCAGCTTCGCTCGGGCCGCGACGTTGATGCCAATATGCAAAGCGCCGAGGCGCTGATCCGCCGCGCGGCCGAAGGCGGCGCCGTCTATGTGCAGACGCCCGAGAACACCGCGCTCATGGAGCTCGACTCCAAGCGCGTGCTCGAAACGGCGGAGACCGAGGCGGCGAGCGCGCCGCTGGCGCGGTTCCGTGCGCTCGCGGCCGATCTTGGCATCTTTCTTCATATCGGTTCGCTCGCCATCAGGCTCGATGGGACGGGCGTCGCCAACCGTTCCTATCTCATCGATCGCGAAGGGGGGGTCGCGGCGCGTTACGACAAGCTTCATCTCTTCGACGTCGATCTCGCCGGCGGCGAAAGCTACCGCGAGTCCGACCACGCCCGGCCCGGCGCTGTGGCGATCGTCGCCGATCTTCCGTTCGGGCGCTTGGGGCTTTCGATCTGCTACGACCTCCGCTTCGCCGCTCTCTACCGGGCGCTCGCGCTCGCCGGTGCCGAGCTCATCGCCGTCCCCGCCGCCTTCACCAAGCAGACCGGTGAGGCGCATTGGCACGTTCTCATTCGCGCCCGCGCGATCGAGACGGGCGCGTTCGTGCTTGCCGCCACGCAAGGCGGCTTGCACGAGAACGGCCGCTCCACCTTCGGCCACAGCCTGATCGTCTCGCCCTGGGGCGAGATCCTGGCGGAAGGCGGCGAGGGGCCCGGCGTCGTCTTCGCCGATATCGATCTTGCCGCCTCGGCCGAAGCGCGCGCCCGCATCCCCGCGCTCAAGCATGGGCGCGACTTCGAGGTTGCCATCGCCGGAGGCACGCCGGCAGCGGCGCGGAAAGAGGCCTCATGATCCGCTTCGCGCTTCTTTGCGACCACGGCCATGAATTCGACGGCTGGTTTGCCTCCGGAGAGGCCTATGAGGACCAGGCCAGGACGCATGCCGTCATGTGCCCTTGCTGCGGCAGCCACGTGGTGCGCAAGGCGCCGATGGCGCCAGCCGTGAGGAAGCGGCGCACGGAACCGAGCCTCGATCGCGGGCCGGCCGAGCGCAAAAAGACCTATGCCTTGCTCAAAGGTCTCCGCGCCCATATCGAGGCGAATGCCGAGAATGTCGGCCCCGCCTTTCCCGAGGAAGCGCGCAAGATGCATTACGGGGAGGCTGAGACGCGCGGCATCTACGGCGAGGCAAGTCTCGAAGAGGCAAGGTCGCTTCAGGAGGAAGGCATCCCCGCGCTGCCGTTGCCGCCATTGCCCGAGGATCACAACTGAGTGAGGGGCTTAAAACGGGTGTCATTGTCTTGGCGTAACCTCTTGTTTGCGGCCTTGCCGGTACAAATTGCGTGAGGCGCCCTGGTATGGCCGTTAAGATGCCCTATCTATGAGGTCGCCGGGCGTTTGGGTTCTGCGCAACCAGGGACGAACAGATGCGCTCCTCTCTTTCCTTGCCACAATTCCTTGCGGTCCCGTTTTTGGCGCTGATGCTCGCGATTCCCGCGAGCGCCGAGCCTAATCCCAGCGGGCCACCGGTCACGACCGCGCCGAGCGCCAAGGCGCCCGCGGCCGCCGCCCCCAGCGGGCAGGTCTCGCCGTCGAGCCCCGGGACCTCGGCGACCAGCCCGAGCGTGGCGCCGGCGACCTCCGGCCAGAGCACGCCGCCCCGGACGTCCCCATCCGCGCCCCAGGAGGGCGGGCCGAAGGCCGCCGCACCTTCCGGAGAGACCGACGGATCGCCGAAGGAACCGGGAGCTGCCGAGGCGACGCCGGAAACACCCAAATCCAGCATCGTCATCAACATCGACAAGGCCTCGCAGGAGATGACGGTCTTCGTTGACGGCGTTGAGCTCTATTCCTGGCCGGTCTCGACCGGGATGAACGGCTATTCGACCCCGTCCGGCACCTACACCGCCTCTTCGATGAACAAGATCTGGTACAGCAAGCAATGGGACAACGCGCCCATGCCGCATGCGATCTTCTTCACCAAGGGCGGGCACGCCATTCACGGCACGACAGAGGAGAAGAGGCTCGGCAAGCCCGCCTCGCATGGCTGCGTGCGGCTGTCCCGGGCGAATGCCGCCACGCTTTTCGCCCTGGTCGAAGCCAATGGCCTGGCGCAAACCCAGGTCGTGCTGACCGGCACGACGCCGGGCGGCGAAGGCCCGAAGGTCGCGAGCCCCAACAGAGGGCCTGACTACGGCGGCTACGGTGTCCCGCCATGGTTCGCGCCGGGCTATCGCGAGCCGCCGCGGAAGCGGCGGGGCATGTTTGGACGGCGTTGGTTCGATCCTTACGGACCGCAGGGCTACTACGTCCCGCCGCGCGACCGCTATTACCGCCCCCGCTACTAGCCGTCGCGGCGCCGATCCGGCCGTTTAGCCGGGCCTGACCGCCGTGGCGAAATAGTTCACGTCGGTATCTTGCGACAACCGCCACTCGTCGGCGAGCGGGTGATAGACCATGCCGGTCGTATCGCTGACGGTGAGCCCGGCGGCGCCAAGC
>JBFWTF010000180.1:0-4807 GCA_050247995.1 Methyloceanibacter sp.
GTCGGAGCGTGGTTCGGACCTCAAGCGATGGTGATTGGCGGGTCCCCGTCCGCCGCTGCTATAGCCCGTACGGGTCCTGGCTACGCGGAAGGTCTGACCGATGGCTCGCTTGCGCTCTCTCATTCTCGTCGTTGTTGCCGCCGTGGCGCTTTTCGGCGCGTTTCCCGCCGCCGCCGAGGAGTGGAAGCCGTTCGACGCCGCCGAATTCGCGCAAGCGCAGAAGGCCGGCAAGTCGATCCTCATCGACGTCTTCGCCGTGTGGTGCCCCGTCTGCCGCGCGCAGAACCCGATCCTGGTCCAGTTGACGCGCGAGCCCAAATTCAAGGACCTCGTCGTCTTCAAGGTCGATTTCGACACGCAGAAGGACGCGCTCCGCGCCTTCAACGCGCAGTCGCAGAGCACGCTGATCGTGTTCAAGGGCGAGACGGAAGCGGCGCGCTCGGTCGGCGACACCGACAAGGACAAGATCGCCGCGCTGCTCGACAAGGCGCTCTAGGGCGAACTGATGACCGCCGGAACGCTCGGGCTCGCCTTTCTCGCCGGCGCCCTCTCGGCGCTGTCGCCTTGCGTCTTGCCGCTGCTTCCGATCGTTCTCGGCACGGCCGCGAGCCAGCACCGGCTTGGGCCTGTGGCGCTCGCGGCGGGGCTTGCGCTCTCCTTCACCGCCATCGGTCTCTTCGTCGCCACCATCGGTTTCGCCGCGGGGCTCGATACCGGCGTCTTCCGCACCGTCTCGGCGGTTCTCCTGATCGGCGTCGGCCTCGTCCTGCTCGTGCCGCGCCTGCAAGAGCAATTCGCGCTCGCAGCAAGCCCTGTCAGCAACTGGGCCGGTAGCTATGCCGACAATTTCGCGCCCAGCAGCCTAGCCGGACAGTTCGGCCTCGGCCTCCTTCTCGGCGCGGTGTGGAGCCCGTGCGTCGGGCCCACGCTGGGCGCAGCCTCCGTGCTTGCCGCCAAGGGTGAAAATCTGCCGGAAGTCGCCCTCACCATGCTTGCCTTCGGTGTTGGCGCCGCGCTCCCGCTGCTCGTGCTCGGCGTCGTCTCGCGCGAGGCGATGATGCGTTGGCGCGGCCGGCTGATGGAAACGGGCAAGGCGGGAAAGACGGTGCTCGGTCTTGTTCTCGTCGCCGTCGGGCTTCTCGTCGCGACCGGTCTCGACAAGCGACTCGAGGCGATCCTGGTCGAGGCCTCGCCGGACTGGCTGACGCAATTGACGACGCGGTTCTGACGGGAACGCGGCTTACGGCTCGAGTTCGGTATCCCAGTAGAGATAGTCGAGCCAGCTCTCATGCAGGTAGTTCGGCGGGAACAGCCGCCCGTTGCGGTGGAGTTCGAACACCGTGGGGCGATAGGGCCTCTGCGCCGGATGCATCTTGGCTTCCTCGGGAAGCTTGCCGCCCTTGAGCAGATTGCAGGGCGCGCACGCGGTGGTGACGTTGTCCCAGCGCGTCATGCCGCCGCGCGAGCGCGGCACGAGATGATCGAAGGTGAGATCCTGGTCGTCATTGCAATATTGGCAGGTGAAGCGGTCGCGCAGGAACACGTTGAACCGCGTGAAGGCCGGATAGAGCGCGGGCCGCACATAGGTCTTGAGCGAGACCACGCTCGGCAGCTTCATTTCGAAGGAAGGCGAGCGGACGGCGCGATCGTATTCGGAGACGATGTTGACGCGGTCGAGGAACACCGCCTTCACCGCGTCCTGCCAGCCCCATAGCGAGAGCGGGTAATAGGAGAGGGGGCGGAAATCGGCGTTCAGCACCAGTGCCGGGAACGTACCGGGGGCGGCCGATGCGGTTGCGACGTTCAAGGCGATAAATTCCTTAACCGTTACCCGTCGCACCCGGGCCCTTCTTGCAGGGCCGGATACTATCGGGGCATGTCAGGAATGTGAAGAGGCTCGGGGGCGCGCGCGGGCGCTACGGGGCCACATGCGCCGCGGCGAAAGCCTGGCGGAGAAAGGCGCCGCCAAGCTCCAGACCGTAGGGGTCGATGCCGTGCCCGATCCCTTCGGCCACGTGCCATTCCACGGCCAGTCCGGCCTGCGCCAGAGCTTCGCGCGCCATGAACATGGCATCGACCGGGATCATGGTGTCGGCATCGCCATGAACGAGCAGGATCGCGGGCGCTTCCGAAGCCTCGCCCGGCAGGGCCTCGACATCGGCGAGCGCGCCGGAATAGCCGACGATCGCCGCGGGCGCGGGGCTCCGCGCCAGCCCCACCCCGAGCGCCATCATCGTGCCCTGGCTGAAGCCGACGAGCGCGAGCGCGCGGGGGCCGAGGCTATGCCGTTTCAGCTCGGCGTCGAGAAAGGCGTTGAGCGCGGGCGCCGCCTGCGCGACCCCGCGCGACAGCTCGCCCGCCTCGCGGAAGGTGAGGTTGAACCACTGCCGGCCCATCGGCGACATGGCGCAAGGCTCCGGCGCATGCGGCGAGACGAAGGCGGCATGGGGCAGGGCCTGCGCCCATTGGCGCCCGAGGCCGATGAGGTCGTTACCGTCGGCGCCATAGCCATGCAGGAAGACGACGAGCTGGCGCGGCGCCCCGCCCGCCGCCGGCGGCAGCCGCGGTCCGTCGATCAACGCCAAGCTCAGGCTCCCTCTTCGGGCACGTCGTCGGCGGAATGGGCGTTGAGCTGGCCGTAATTCTCCTTGCCGATATCCTTGAGCAGGTTGAGCTGCGTCTCGATGAAGTTGATGTGTCCTTCCTCGTCGGCGAGCAGCTCCTCGAACAGATCCATCGACACATAGTCTTCTTCTTTGCGGCACGCCGCGCGCGCTTCCATGTAGAGCGCGCGGGCCGAATACTCGGCCTTGAGGTCGCATTCGAGGATCTCCTTGACGTTCTGGCCGATCATCAAGGGGTCGATATGCTGCATGTTGGGCAGGCCCTCGAGGAAGATGATGCGCGTCACGAGCTTGTCGGCGTGATGCATCTCCTCGATCGATTCCTCGCGCTCCTTCTTGGCGAGCTTGGTGTAGCCCCAATCGTCGAGCAGGCGGTAATGCAGCCAGTATTGGTTGACGGCGGTGAGCTCGTGCGTGAGCGCCTTGTTGAGATATTCGATGACCTTCTTGTTACCCTTCATTCCAGCGTCCTCCTCTCAACCCGTTCGGCGTTATCATGGCCTGTTCTTCGCCCGCAAGCTAGGTGTCCTCGATCGGCCGGTGCGCCGATGCGGCCGGCGAGCCCGGCCCTTCCTCGTCATAGGCGACCATGAGCTTGGTGACGAGCGGCAGGCAGTTGCCGCAAGAGGGCCTCTTGCCGAGCCGGCGATAGATAAGGCCGGGCGTCAGCACAACCAGCGGGTCCTCGGTGCGGAGCTCCGCCACCGCCTCGGCGATATCCTCCGAGGTAATCATGGAGCAGGAACAGACGATCATGCCCCTCTCTAAGCCATGAGAGGCGGTCTTGTCGCCAGGTCAGCTTGCGTTTGGTTGATCGCGGCATGCCGCCGCCGACCCAAAAGACGCCCTAGAAATTGTCCATCAGCACGCCCGCGAGCAGGATCAGATAGGCGATCAGCAACAGCCCCATGCCGTAGGCGGTGAAGAACGGCAGCGGCACGATCATGCCGATGACGACGAGAGCGGCGATGATGGCCGAGACGAGAAAGGTCTCGCGCCGCGGCGTGCTCAAACGAATATTCATTGGTCCCCCCTTGGCCAGATAGCGCCGCGCCGGCGACGCGACTCGGGGAGTTTAGCGGCAAAGCGCGGCCCGTTCTATGCTCCGCCGCCGGGGCGAAGCTTGCCCGCTTAACCTGAGCAGGAGACCACCGAGCACGCCCCGCCGCCGGCCGGGCAGGACTGGCAATACATTCTGCCGTTGTCGTCGACGCAGGTTCCCCATTGGCTGCCGTCTGACTGCTCCGCCCAGGTGCAATTGTCGGCCAAGGCGGCAGTGCTCGCGAAAGCAAGCGCCGCGACCGCGACGACAAGGCTCGCGCCACCGAACGTCACGCGCATAGACTCTCTCCCTCTCTAGTGCCGAGGTCGCCAGTCTAGCACTGTTGGGTTTCGGGCGGTAAGGGGCCCTCAGAGCCGCACCTTCTCGCGGGCGCGGAGCGGCGGCACCGGCACGCCCTGCTCGACCAGCGCCGCGGCCTTCGCCTCGACCAGCGCGACGATCCCGGCCATGATGTCGTTCAGTTGGAAGTCCTTGGGCGTGTAGACGGCCGACGCGCCGCATTGCTTGAGGACGTTGACGTCGTCGGGCGGGATGATGCCGCCGACCACGATGGGAACGTCGCCAAGTCCCGCCTCGCGCAGGCGCTGCGCCACCTCGCGCACGAGCGACACATGCGAGCCCGAAAGGATCGAAAGCCCGACCACATGGGCGCGCGCCTCCTTGGCCTGCGCCACGATCTCGGCCGGGGTCAGCCTGATGCCGTCATAGACGACCTCCATGCCGACATCCGAGGCGCGCACGGCGATCTGCTCGGCGCCGTTGGAATGGCCGTCGAGCCCCGGCTTGCCGACGACGAAGGTCAGCGTCCGGCCGAGCCGGCCCGAGACTTCTTCGACCTTGCGGCGCACGTCCTCGAGCCGCGCCTCATCGATGACATGCTTGGCGTTGATGCCGGTCGGGGCGCGATACTCGCCGAACACTTCGCGCAACACCTGGCCCCATTCGCCGGTGGTGACGCCGGCCTTCGCCGCCGCGATCGAGGGCGGCATGATATTGCGCCCCTCCGACGCCGCTGCCTTGAGATCGACCAGCGCCTGGCGCACCGCCTTGTCGTCGCGCCGCTGCCGCCAAGCCTGAAGCGCGGCGACCTGCTCGATCTCGACCGATTCCGGCACGGTGA
>JBFWTF010000181.1:0-4794 GCA_050247995.1 Methyloceanibacter sp.
CTGCATCTTGAGCAAGAGATCGAGCACCAGCATCGACGCCGGCACGTAGAGCAGCTCGCGGGTGATGTTCACGGTCGCGACCGTGCGCGCGAGATCGACCTTGGTGAGATCGAGCGCGGCGCCGCCAGCCTCGGCCTCCGTCGTGATCCACGACATCAGATCGCGGATATGGATCATGCCGCGCGGATCGTCGAGCGTCTCGTGGTAGACCGGTAAGCGCGAATGCTCGGCCTCGCGGAACACATGCATCAACTCGGCGACGGTCGTGCTCTCGTCCACCGCGATGATGTCGGCGCGCGGCACCATGACGTCCTCAACCGTGAGCTTGCCGAAGCGCAAGGTGCGGCGGAGCATGTTGCGCTCCTGCGCGCTCAGTGTGTCGCTCGTGCTGCGGGCGAGCGCGTCCTCGATCAGCTCGCGGAGATCGGGCTCTTCGCCGAGGCCGAACGTCTGGAGCAGGCGCTCGAACCAGGAGGCGTCCTCCTCCTGCGGGCGCTTGTCGTCGTCGCGCGGGTCCTTTTCGCTGGCGGGAATGTCGCTCACGGCACGGCCTCCGCCTGGCGGGGCTCGGCCGCCTCGGCATAGGGGTCGGCGACGCCGATCGAGGCCAGCGCGACGCGCTCGGCCCTCTCCATGCGCAGCGCGTCGGCGTCGCGCTCGTGGTCGAAACCGAGCAGATGCAGCATGCCGTGAACGACGAGGTGAGAAACGTGGTCGGCGAGGGAGATGCCGCGCTCCCCAGCCTCTTTCAGCGCCGTCTCGTAGGCGAGGACGATATCGCCGAGAAAGCCGCGATCCCGATCGGCATCGGCGGGAAACGACAGCACGTTGGTCGGCGCATTCTTGCCGCGCCACTGCCGGTTGAGGCCGCGCATCTCCTCGTCGCCCGTCAGCAACAGGGTCACGCTGAAAGATTGGCGCGCCCGCGACCGCAGGCCGAACGCCGCGCGCGCGGCCCGGCGCAGCAGCGCATCGGTGACCTTCGCGCGGGCAAAGCCTGGCGCGCGGCGCACGATCTCGACCGTGAGCGAAGCGCCGCCACGCCTGCGACTTGGGCCGTCAGCCATTGCGCTCTCCCTTGGGGGGAGCGGCTTCGTAGGCGGCGACGATCTTGCCCACCAATTCGCGGCGGACCACGTCGGCGCGGGTAAAGGCGATATGATCGACCTCATCGATGCCGTCGAGGAGCTTGATCGCCTCGAGCAGGCCCGAATCCTTGCCCGGCGGAAGATCGACCTGGGTCGGATCGCCGGTCACGATCATCTTGCTCTCCTCGCCGATCCGGGTCAGCGCCATCTTGAGCTGGACGGACGTGCAGTTCTGCGCCTCGTCGAGGATGATGATGGCATGCGAAAGGGTGCGGCCGCGCATGAAGGCGAGCGGCGCGATCTCGATGGCGCCTGAGGCGAGGCCGCGCTCGACCCGTTCGGGCGCGAGCGTGTCGTAGAGCGCGTCATAGAGCGGGCGCAAATAGGGATCGACCTTCTCGCGCATGTCGCCGGGAAGAAAGCCGAGCCGCTCCCCGGCCTCGACTGCGGGCCGCGACAGGATCAGGCGGTCGCATCGCCCGCTCTCGAGACAGGCGGCGGCGAACGCGACGGCGAGATAGGTCTTGCCGGTTCCGGCCGGGCCGGTGGCGAAGACGAGGTCGTTGCGCTCGAGCGAGGCGAGATAGGCGCTCTGCCGCGGCGTTCGCGCCGTGATGAGGCGCTTCCGCGTGCGGATCTGCCGCGCCTCGGGCAGGCCTGCGCTTTCCCCGGCGTCCACGTCGGGCTCGAGGGCGCGCGCGTGGCGGATGGCGCCGACCACCTCGCCGACGCCGATCGCCTCGCCTTCGGCGAGCCTGTCGTAGAGCTGCTCCAGAACGGACTTGGCCGTGGCGCAGGAGGCTTCGCTACCGCGCAAGCTCACCGCGTTGCCGTGGACGACGGCCTCGATTCCGAGCCGGTCCTCGAGCACAGCGAGATTGGCGTCGTAATCGCCAAGAAGGTCGCGGACGAGGCGGGTGTCGTCGAAATAGACGACGAGCGGCTCCGCGCCGCCATTGATCGGCGCTTTGGCACGCTTCGGTGCCGCTCCGCGTGCGCGCCCCAAGGCTGCTTTCTGCATTCT
This sequence comes from Methyloceanibacter sp., assembly GCA_050247995.1. GTDB lineage: Bacteria > Pseudomonadota > Alphaproteobacteria > Rhizobiales > Methyloligellaceae > Methyloceanibacter. The sequence continues at coordinate 2,113 of JBFWTF010000181.1, forward strand.
GGCCTTGTTCGTCACTCGGCCGCCTGAACTGGCTCGCGCCATTCAAATCCCGATTTTATGACACCGGTGAGACTGTTCGGGCTTGCGGCCAAGATGTCAACCGGCGCGATGCGCCCGATCAGCGCCTCCGGCCCTTCGACATAGACGGGTTGGAGATAGGGTGAACGCCCGGCGACCTGCCCCGGTTTCCGCCCTTTCGCCTCGAACAGGACGGGCAGGCGCCGCCCGATCATGCTCCGGTCGAAGGCGCGGCGCTGGCCGTCGATGAGGTTCTGCAATTGGTGCAAGCGCTCGCGCTTCACGTCCTCCGGCACCTGGCCGGCGAGACCCGATGCGGGGGTTCCGGGCCGCGCGCTGTATTTGAAGGTGAAGGCCTGGGCGAAGCGCCCGCGCGTCACGAGCGCGATGGTGTCGGCGAAATCGCTCTCGCTCTCGCCGGGAAAGCCCACGATGATGTCGGTCGAGAGCGCGATGTCGGGGCGGCTCGCGCGCACTTTCGCGATCACCGCTTCGTAGTCGGCGACGGTATGCTTGCGGTTCATCGCCTTGAGGATGCGGTTCGACCCGGACTGGAAGGGAAGGTGCAGATAGGGCATCAGCTTTGCTTCGTCGCCGAACAGCGCGATCAGCTCGTCGTCCATGTCGAGCGGATGGCTCGTGGTGTAGCGAAGCCGCGCGATCGAGGGCATCTCGGCGAGCCGCCGCAACAGCGGCGCCAGAGACCAGGACCGGCCGTCGCTCCCTCGCCCGTGATAGGCGTTGACGTTCTGCCCGAGCAGCGTGATCTCGCGCACCCCTTGCGCGGCCAGCCGCTCGGCCTCGGCGATAATCTCTTCCGGCGCGCGCGAATACTCCGCGCCCCGCGTGTAGGGCACGACGCAGAACGTGCAGAACTTGTCGCAGCCCTCTTGCACGGTGATGAAGGCCGACGGCGCCGCGCTCTGGCGCGAACGCGGCGGCAGATGCGCGAATTTGTCTTCGGCCGGGAAATCGGTGGCGACGACGGCTTTGCCGCCCGTCTCCGCCTCGGCGACGAGGCTGGCGAGGCGGTGATAGCTCTGCGGGCCGACGACGAGGCTGACGGCGGGCGCTCGCGCGATGATTTCCTCTCCTTCCGCCTGGGCGACGCAGCCGGCGACCGCGATCAGCATGTCGCTTCCTTCGCGCTTGCGCTGCTCCTTGGCGAGGCGCACGCGCCCGAGCTCGGAATAGACCTTCTCGGCGGCCTTCTCCCGGATGTGGCAGGTATTGAGAATGACGAGATCGGCTTCGGCCGCGTCTTCGACCGGCATGTAGCCTGCGGCGCCGAGCGCCTCTTCCATGCGCTCGGAGTCGTATTCGTTCATCTGGCAGCCGAAGGTCTTGATGTGGACGCGTTTGACCGGCGGCGTTTCGGCAGGTCGGGCCATGCCCTGTTGTTGGGCACGGGCGCCGTCTTCGTCAAGGGCCAGGCGGGCCGCCGCCGGTCCGGCCGAGCGCCGCGGTCATGAGAAGATAGAGCGCGAGGAGGCTGACGGCCGCGATCAGCCATCCCTGCCACATGCCCCAGGCGAAGGTGGCGATGACGGCGAAGAGGGTGAACGCGGCGGCGCCATAGGGCCGCGCGGGCTCCGGCAGAAGCAAGAGGCGGAGCGCAAGCGCGGCGCCGGCGATCGCCGCAAGAACCGCGCCCAGCGCGCCGAGCTCGTACCAGCTTTGCAGGAAAAGATTGTGCGCGTGATGCCCGGTGGTGCGCGCCTGCACGAAGCCTTTCGGCTTCTGCGCCGGCGCAGCCGCCTGCGCCTTGGCGGCCGGAGTCGATTCCGCGCCGATGCCGAGCAGGGGGCGTTCGAGCACGCGCTCGGCGGTGTACTCCCAAATGATGATGCGCGCCCGCGCCGAGTTCGGCAGCCACTGCGCTTGATGCAGTCCGGCCTTGTAGGCGAGGAAGTCGAGCGGCAGGACGAGCACGAAGCCGAGGCACCAGGCGAGCGCGAGTCCGCGCATGACGGTGCGCGCGTTGGCCCTGGCAAGCGGCAGGATCAACGCCGAGGCGATCACGCCGACTTGCGACGAATCGTGCTCGGACAGGAAAACCGGAATGGCCAGCGCGATGAAGAACAAGCCGCAGAGGAGCGTGCGCCGCGGCGGTTGCAGAAGCGTGGCAAGGGCGAGCAGCCCGGGCCAGAGCAGGAACGCCACGAGGGCGACGTTCTGATTGAGCTCTGCGAGCTTCATGTCGATCACGCGCCCGCCGGCGATCGCGACGCGCTTCGTGTCGTGCGGCTGGAGGATCGTCACGGCATTCATCACCCCGCGCGTGAGCGCGCCATGGGTGAGAAGCTCGATGGTGACGAAAAGAGCGGCGCAGGCCGCCCCGGCGACGAAGGCGAGCGACGCGCGGCGCACCTGGTCCTGGTCGAGCGAAGGGATGGCGGCAGCGGCGGCGAAGGTGGTGAGGGTGGTGGCGATCAGCAGCGTGCCCGCGGAGAGCGCCGCCTCGGGATCCACCGCCCAGACGGTGCTGAGCGCGGCGTAGAGGCCGACCGCCAAGAGCGCCAGCATGGCGGCGTTGGGGGCGATGAGCCTGCGCCAGGGGAGACCGCGCCGGAGCGCCGCCGCGATCAGCACGATCGCAAGGAGCAAGAGCAGGAACGGCGCGAGCCGGGGGGCCATGGCCGTCAGCAGAGGCACGAGGAAGTA
>JBFWTF010000182.1:0-4773 GCA_050247995.1 Methyloceanibacter sp.
GGCCTTCCCGCCGTAGTCCGCCGCCTTTTCGTTCACGGGGGGCTTGGGTGCCGCCTGCTCAGGTGTCTGCGCTGGCGTTGCAGTGCTCGACGATCCGAGCCCTTTCAACGAGGCCTCGATCTTTTGCTTTGCCTCCTCGGTGGGCTTGAGCGTCAACGCCTTCTTGTAGTCTTCGGCGGCGCGCTCCCGATCGCCCTTGGCCTGGTAAGCGAGGCCCCGGTTCCAATAGGTGCCAAAGTAGCTCTGATCGAGTTCGATCGCGTGGTTGAGATCCTCGAGCGCGCGATCCAAGTTCCCTAATCTCCGCAATGCGTTGCCACGCTGGTCGTAGAAATCGGCTCTCGGGTTCAGCGCGATGGCCCGGTCGAGATCCTTGATCTCCGATTCAAGCTCGCCCTTGTCCCTGTAGACCTCGGACCGAAGCGCGTAAGGGATGAAGCTCTGGGGATCGAGCCGGACGGCCTCGGTGTAATCGGCTAGCGCGCCTTCGAGATCCGGCTTGTCGCCATGCGCGCGGCCGAAGGCGCGATAGCGATAAAGCGTCCCGAGATCGACGCCGCTGAACCCTCCCGAGGCAATGGCGCGATCGCAGGCGGCGGGATCGCCCTTCGGCCGGCTACAAGCTTGATAATCCGGATCCGCCTTGGGATCGGCGGTCGAAGCCGCAGGCTGCGGCTGCGCCGATTGCCCGGTCGCCCCGCCTGCCGGCGCGGATTCGAGTTCCTTCAACGCCGTTTCGATCTCCGCTCTCGTTTTATTGTCGGTCTTGAGCGTGAGCGCCTTCTTATAGTCTTCGGCGGCGCTATCCCGATCGCCTCTCTTGACATAGGCGTCGCCGCGCAACTTGTGGTGCAACGAATCGCGGGGCCCGATCGCAATGGCTTGACTGAGATCCTCGATGGCGCGGTCGTAGTCACCTTTGCCGATATAGGCGATGCCGCGATTGTGGAACGCCACTTCAAGCTTAGGATCGAGCTTGATGGCATGGTTGAAATCCTCGATCGCCTTGTCGTGGGTGTCCTTCGACAGATATATCGTTCCGCGGTTGCTCAAGTAGTCGGCGTTGTCGGGCACAAGCCGGATGGCTTCGGCCGCATCGGCGAGTGCAGCGTCAAGGTCGCCGTCCACGTCCCTCCATATGGACCGATTGTAGTAAAGAACCGCGAGGTCGCCGCCGCCGAATTTGCCAGAGGCGATTGCCCGGCCACAGGCGGCGGCAGTTTCAGCGGGGGAGTCCAAGAACTCCACGCAGTCCCGATAGTCGGGATCGACCTTGGCATCGGCGCTCGAAGCCGCTTGTTCCGGCGCCTTCGCCTGCGTTGGCCCATCGCTGATCGCGAGGGCAGGGCTTTGATCTTCGGTTTTCGCGGGGGATTCCGCCGCGGCGCTCGCAGGTTCCGGCGAAGCTGTCGGCGCCGAGCCGAGGGCATAGAGCGCCGCATTGATCTGCTTTTTCACATCGTCGCTTGGGTTTAGCGCCAGCGCCTTGTTGTAGTCGGCGGTGGCAAGTGACTTCTCGCCCTTGCGCCGGTAGGCATCGCCGCGGTTCTTGTAGGCCTTGAGGTAGTTGGAATCGAGCGCGATCGCCTGGCTCAAGTCCTGAATGGCGCGGTCATACTCGCGCCGGTCGGCATAGACGAGGCCGCGGTTGTTGAAAGCCGAGGCATAGTTGGGATCGAGCTTGATCGCCTGGTCGAGGTCAGCGAGTGCCTTGTCGCGCTCGCCCGTCTGCCGCAACGCGGCCCCGCGGTTGTTGTAGGCAACAGGCTCGTCTGGATCGAGCTCGATCGCCTCGGAGAAATCCGAGATCGCGGCGGTGGCGTTCTTGGCCGATAGCTGACCCACGCCTCGGCCGACATAGAGCGAGGCAAGCGCGGGGCCGCTGAATTTTCCCGAGGCGATAGCCTTGTCGCATATCGCGAATGTGCTCTCGCCGAGCGTCACGCAGGCCTTGAAGTCCGGATCGGCCTTGGGATCGGCCTTGGCTTCGCCGGGGGCTGGTGGCGCCGGCTCGCCCGTGGCCTGAGCGGAAGCGTCGGCCGCTTTGCTTGCGGAGGGCGCGGAGGGGGTCTCGGCAGGCTTGTCGCTCGTGCCGGGTTGGCTCGATGCCTCGCTCTTGGCGGCATCGGCAGGCGCGGAGGGGGTCTCGGCAGGCTTGTCGCTCGTGGCGGGTTGGTTCGATGCCTCGCTTTTCGCGGCATCGGCGGGCGCGGCGGGGGGTTCGGCAGGTTTCGCGCTCGTGGCGGGTTGACTGGATGCCTCGCTCTTCGCGGCGTCGGCGGGCGCGGCCGGCGAAGCAGAGCCAAGCTCGGCAAGAGCCGCCTCGATCCGCTGCTTCTGGTCGGCGTCGGGATTGAGCGATAGCGCCTTGGTATAGTCCTCCTTGGCGCGGCCCGGCTCGCCCTTGGCGCGATAGGCGTTGCCGCGATTGGCGAGATATTTGGCGGACGTGGGGTCGAGGCCGATCGCTGCGTCGAAATCGGCGATGGCGCGGCCGTGTTCGCCTTTGCTTTCGTAGGCAAGGCCACGATTGTTGATGGGAACGGGCTGCTTGGGATCGAGGGCGATGGCCTCGCCGTAATCCTCGATGGCGCGGTCGTAGTCGCCCTTGCGGCGGTAGAGCTCGCCCCGGTCGTTGAACGCGGCGATGTTCTTGGCATCGATGCGCAAAGCCTCGGTATAGTCGTCAATGGCGCCGTCCACATCGTCCTTGCCGGTGCGTTCGATGGCCCGGTCGCGGTAGAGCGTGGCAAGATCGGCGCCGCTGAATCGGCCCGACTGGATCGCCCGGTCGCAGGCCGGGATCACGCCGTCGCCGGAGCCGGCATCGCAGGTCTGGTAATCGGGATCGGACTTGGCGTCGGCCGGCGTGCTTGGCGTCGATTCCGCGGTTGCTTGAGGCGTTTCCTTCGTCGTGTCGCCCGACGGCCTCAACAGAAAGAACCCGGCGATGGCGAGCAGGGCCAGCGCCGCGCCGCCGATTGCCAGCCAAGGCTTCGGCGCGGGCTTTCGCTCGTCTTTGGCGTCCGGCCCTTTGCTGTCGCGGACGGGCGCGGTCTCGGGCTCGCCTCCGGCTTCGGCTTCGGGAACTGCAGCCCGCGCGCATTCGGGGCAGACCTCGTGCGCCGTCTTGTCGTAAACATGTCCCGAAGGGCAGCGGATCAGCTTAGCCATCGCAATATGTCCTTCATCGCACCGTCCGCACCACCTGACGTGGCGCACGTGCCGGGTGCTATCTCTCCTTACGCATCTACTGCCTCAATCGCCAGACTAGGGGGCCGTCGCCGGAGCCTGTCCCGGCGCGGGTGACGGTGGAGCCTCCCCAGCCGGCTTTTCGCGACTCTTGAGCAGCTTTTGCTTGATCGCGTCATCCGGCGGCGTCTTGGAGGCGGGTCCGTTTGCACCTTGCTGCTCGTCGTTTTCGTTTTTTTTGTCGGTCAGTCCTTCCTTTATTTGCTTGTTTTCCTGTCCGCTCTTTTTTTCGGTCATTCCCTCCCGTAGTTGATTGCCTTCCTCGGCTTTTTCTGCCGCCTTGCTTTTTAACTCCTCGTGCTCTCGCATCTCTGCCCCAGCGTCTATTTTTGTCGCTGCGCCCTTCATGTCGTCGTGCTTCCGCTTCTCTGCCGCTAAGAATCTGCTAATGGCCTCCGCCTGCTCAGCGACCTTGGCCTTGAGCTCGTTGTTCTCGCGTTGCAACGGCTCGACAACACTCTGAAGCTCGGCGACCTTGGCCTTGAGTCCCTCGTTTTCGCGTCGCAGCGGCTCGACGATATTTTGAAGCTCGGCGATCTTGGCCTTGAGCCCTTCGTTCTCGCGCTGAAGAGGTTCGATCATATTTTCGAGCTCGGCGATCTTGGCGTTGAGGGCCGCATTTTCCTGCTCCAGCTCGGCGATTTTCGCCTTAAGCGGCGCGATTTGCTGTTCGAGCGCCGCAACCTTGGCGTTGAGTGCCGCATTGGCCTGCTCCAGCTCCGCGACCTTGGCGTTCAGTCCGGCAATTTTTGCATTGAGAGCGTCGAGCTGGGCGATGAGCGAGGCTTTTTCGTCCTCGAGCCGTTTGATCTGCGCGTTCAACTGATCGATGGCGCGCGCGAGTTCGGCGAGCTTCTTGTGAGCCTCTTCGAGCTGCTTCTTCAACTGTTCCACGAGCTCGCGCAGATCCTCGACGGGAGCGTTGCTCAACCTCTCCAGGATCACCGAGATCTTATCTCGCGCCTCGCCAACCTGCTTGGAAATCTCGTCAACCTCTTGCCGGCCGAGCGGGTCGGAGGTGTAATACGGCATCAACAGCAGCATGAGCACGAGAAAGGCGCCCATCGCCTTCGTCACCACCGCCATGAGCGAAATGTCGAAGGTCTCGATGGATCGGTGCGGACGCCGCATGGCGCGTTATTTGTGTTCGAGATAGATGCGGTTGATGAGATTGCGCAAGGTGTATTGGGCGGCGCGATTGAGCGCCGACTCTTCGCGCCGCTGCACCACGTTCTGGATCAACACGAGAATGGCGCTCAGCACCAGGGCGACGATGGTGGTGTAGAAGGCGACGGCGAGCCCGGTGGTGATGAGCTCGAATTCCATGTGCTTGGGATCTTTCATGCCTTCGAGGGCAATGGAGATGCCGACCACGGTGCCGATGAAGCCGGTGGTTGGGATGCACCACATGAGGAAGCGCGTGGTCTGGTAGGAGAGGTCGAGCCGGTGGCTCATCAGCTCGAGCGTGCTGGTGAAGATCTCGACGGTTTGCTCGAGCGAGCGGCTGGTGAAGAGTTGGAG
>JBFWTF010000183.1:0-4757 GCA_050247995.1 Methyloceanibacter sp.
GGCCGATTCAGGGTATTTTCAGGCACGACCGAGGGAAAACGGGGGTTTTCGCTTGGTAGCTGCACCCCAGATTACGGCTCACGCGATCGCGACCCTGCTGATCGCATCGCTTTCTGTCGTCTCCCATTCTGCGAAAGCGGGGGCGGCGGCCGAGGCGCCGTCCCCCGATTGCCAGAACGAGGCCGGGCTCGCGATGCTCGCCTCGCCCGCCGTGCCGTGGAAAGGCGCGGCGTTGCGGGTCGTGTTCGTCGCCGAGACGCCGCTCGACGGCGAGCTTGCGCTGATCGCGCCCGGCGGAAAGGTCGCGGCGACGTCGCGCCACGGCGAGAGCGGACCGCCTTACGCCTGGTTCGCCGAGGTTCCGGCGCCTGAGCCGGGGACGTGGCAGGCGAGGCTCGTGCGTGAAGGCGCCGCGCCCGAATGCAAGAGCATCACCCGCGAAATCGCCGTGCAGAAGAAGGCGGGGTCGCGCGCGCGCGCGGCCAAGAGCGTCTGGTCCATCAACGACGCCTGGACCCTCGCCAACGAGAATCTGTACTCGGCGTGGATCGCCAAGCTGTTCGATGCGCCGCTCGAGGAAGCGCCGTCGTGGAAGGCGATGAGCGAGGTGCTGCGCGATCCCTCGCGCAACCTCCTGTTCGATCATCTCGGCCTGCGCGAGGACGCCAAGGGCAAGGTCATTCAGCCCGATTGCGCCGACGTCCCCTATTTCCTGCGCGCCTATTTCGCCTTCAAGATGGGCCTCCCGTTCGGCTACGCCAAATGCACGCGCGGCGACGGCGGCCGGCCGCCGCGCTGCCCGCAATGGTGGAACATCGTCAAGGAGGAGCCGCCGCCGGAGCAGATCGTGCAGGGCCAGTCGGTCACGGTGCCGACCGGCCTGTTCGGCACGTTCGCTCGCACGGTGCAGGCGCCGCCGCGACGCGTGAAATTGCCGACGAGGCCGAAAGGCCTCGTGCCGGGCTTCAATTTCTATCTCACCTCGACGCTTGCCGACGCCGTGCATTCGGGCAACGGGCGCACGACGGCGGAGGACGACGACACCGACTATTACCCGGTGGCGCTGACGGCCGAGGCGCTGCGCCCCGGCACGATCTACGCCGATCCCTACGGGCACGTCCTCGTGCTGGTGAAACGCGTGCCGCAATCGGGCGACGGGGCCGGCGTGTTCCTTGCGGTCGACGGGCAACCTGACGGCACGGTGGCGCGCAAGCGCTTCTGGCGCGGCAATTTCCTCTTTGCCCAGGACCCCGCCCTCGGCGGTCCCGGGTTCAAGCGCTTCCGTCCCATCGTGCGCGAGAAGAACGGCACGTTGCGGCGCCTGACCAACGAGGAGATCGCCAACAGCCCCGACTACGGCGATTATTCGCTCGACCAGTCGAAGCTCGATGTGGAGGCCTTCTACGATCGCATGGACGACGTGATGTCGCCGGCCCCGCTCGATCCGATGCGGGCGCTGAAGGAGGCGGTCACGGCGCTCGAGGAGCAGGTGAAGACGCGGGTCAATTCGGTCGAGAACGGGCGCAAATACCAGGTCGAGGGCGGCCGCGAAGTGGCGATGCCGGACGGCGCCTCGATCTTCGAGACGACGGGCGCGTGGGAGGACTTCGCCACGCCCTCGCGCGATCTGCGCCTTCTCATCGCCATCGACGTCGTGCGCGGGTTCCCCGACCGGGTGGCGCGGCGGCCCGAGCGCTACGCCATGCCCAAGGACAAGAACGTCGATGCGGTCAAGGCTGAGCTTGAGGCGACGCTTGCCGCGGAGCTTGCGGCGCGAAAGTTCGCCTATACGCGCACCGACGGGTCCGAATGGACGCTCGCGCTGAAGGACGTGCTCGACCGCATCAAAGCGCTGGAGATGGCCTACAACGTCAACGACTGCGCCGAGCTGCGCTGGGGCGCGGCCGAGGGAAGCGAGGAGGCCGGCCCGTGCAAGCGGCGCGCGCCGCAAGCCCAGCGGGCGAAGATGACCGAATATCGCGTCTGGTTCAGCGAGCGGCGCCGCCCGCCGCGCGGGTAGGGGTATGCGGCGACGCTTTCGGCAATTGACAGGTTCGAGGCCAAGCCGCTCCATGGGCGATGCTCCGCGACCTTGGGGAATCGCATGGGCCGTCTCATTGGCGTGGCGTTGACGGGCTTTGTGGCGGCTGCGGCCGCCGCCTCCGGCTTTTTCGCCGCGTCGGCCCAAGAGCGGAGCCTGCTCGACCGGTGCTGGACGCGGGAAGCCCTTGCCGGGACGGCAGGAGAACTCAAACCCTCGCGAACCCACGCCAAGCTCGACCTCAAGGCCTTGAAGGCCATGGCGCTTCCCGCAATCCCGCCGGTCTCTCCTGAGTTGCGCGGCTCGATCAGAAGCGTGACGCTGCCGCCCGGGCAAAAGCTGATCGCGCTCACCTTCGATCTTTGCGAGGCCGACGGCCTCGCCGCGGGCTATGACGGGCGCGTCGTCGATCTCCTCCGCGCTGAGCGCGTGAAGGCCACGTTCTTCGCCGGCGGCAAGTGGCTGGCGACGCATGAAGAGCGCGCGGCGCAATTGCTCGCCGATTCGAATTTCGAGATCGGAAGCCACGGGTTTCGCCACCGCGACATGGCGCGGCTCGGCGGCGAGGCGCTGAGAGATGAGATCAGGCTGACCAGCGCCGCTTACGCGCGGGCGCGCGAGGCGCTGCTCGCGCGGCAATGCGCGTCCCCCGGCGCGCCCGGCCCCAACCCGCCCGCGCAGATGAGCCTCATGCGCTTCCCTTACGGCCGTTGCAGCGCGGCGGCGCTAGCGGCGGTCGCGGACGAAGGCCAGCTCGCCATTCAGTGGGACGTCGTGACCGGCGACCCGGACCCGCATCGCTCGGCCAAGGCAATCGCTGCGACCATCCTCGCCAAGGCGCATCCCGGCGCCATCGTCGTCGCCCACGCCAATGGGCGCGGCAAGCGCACCGCCGAGGCGCTCGCGATCGCCATTCCCAAGCTCAAGGAAGAGGGCTACAGCTTCGTCACCGTGAGCGAGCTGCTTGCGGCGGGCACGCCCGTCATCGCCGCGAGCTGCTACCTCGATCATCCCAGGACGAAATCGCGAATATCGCGCGTCAGCCATGCGCAACGCCACAAACGCCCCCGTCTTCTCGGCGCCGCCCGTTGAGCTTGCCCCGATGCGCCTCGTCGCGCTCGATCCCGCGGTTTGCGGCAGCGTGGCGGCGAAGATCGCGGCGATCGCGCCGTGGTCGGCGATGAACTATCCGGCCGATGCCTTGGCGCGGTTTCTCTCGGCCCCGGACCATGGCGCTTCGCGCTACCTCATCGAGGTGGCGGGCGCCGAGGCCGGCGCGATCTCGGTGCGTTCCCCCTGGCTCAAGGGACCCTATCTCGAACTCCTCGCGCTCCTGCCCCCGTTCCAAGGCAGGGGACTCGGCGCAAGCCTCATGGCTTGGTTCGAGGGCGAGGCGGTGAAGCGGGGGGCGCGCAATCTCTGGGTTTGCGCGTCGTCGTTCAACGAAGGGGCTTTGCGCTTCTATGCCCGCCACGGCTTCCGGCCCGCCGCGACGCTTCCGGGGCTCGTCGCCGACGGCTACGACGAGGTCCTCTTGCGAAAATTTCCGCTCGGCGCCTGACGCGGCCGCCCGCGTCGCGCTTCGGGTTGAATCGGGCGCGCCTCTCGCGAAAATGCCGGGTTATCAAGCTGCCCGCGACCCTGCTAAGCTCACGCGCCAGAAAAGCCCGCAACAGTGTTTTGCCCGTACACGGAATGGCGAAGAAGGTTTCTACCGACGACGAGGTTCCGCCGCCGCCCGAGGGGTTGACGCGGGAGGAGGAGCGCGCCGTCAGCAAGCGCCGCAGGCTGCGCGCGGCCGTCGTCTATGAAATCATCCGCGTCGAGGGCGAGGGCGAGCTGACGCGCACTTTCGGCGCGTTGTGGTGGTCGGGGCTTGCGGCCGGAATCTCGATCGGCTTCTCGTTGCTGTCGCAGGCGATGCTGACCGCATATCTTCCCAACGTGCCGGGCGCCGCCATCATCGAGGATCTCGGCTATTCCGTCGGCTTCCTGATCGTCATTCTTTCCCGCCAGCAATTGTTCACCGAGAACACGCTGACCGCCGTGCTGCCGGTGATGGCGCGAAGGCAATGGCACTGGCTGTGGGTCATGCTGCGCTTGTGGGGCATCGTGCTCGCGGCCAATGTCGTTGGCTGCCTGCTGTTCGCGGCCTTTCTCGCCTATACCAGCGCGCTTCCGGCGGAGATTGCCGTCGCGGTGCGCGAGTTGAGCCAACACCTGCTCGCGAATTCGCCGGTGGAGATGTTCGTCAAGGGCATCGTCGCCGGCTGGCTGATCGCGTCCCTGGTCTGGATGTTGCCCTCGGCCGAAGGCACCGAGATTTTCGTCATCACGCTCATCACCTATCTGATCGCGCTCGGCGGCTTCACGCATATCGTGGCCGGTTCGGCCGAAGCCCTTTACCTCTGGCTCACCGGTTATGAGAGCCTCGCCCGTGTCGTCTTCGGCTTCTTCCTGCCGACGCTTGCCGGCAACCTCGTCGGCGGCACGGTGCTGTTCGCCGTGCTGAGCTACGCCCAGGTCCGCGAGGAAATCGACTAGGCGGCGCGACGTCATTAGATTGCGCCGGGTCAACGCTTCCCTGCCCAGAGATTGCTACAGCTCGTCCAACCGGTCTTGGGCATCCCGCGCCCGGCGCAGTATAAGTCTCAGCAATGACCCAACGGGCGAAGCTGCAAGCCCCGGCACCGCGCGTGTCCGCGCCCCCCTTCGC
>JBFWTF010000184.1:0-4756 GCA_050247995.1 Methyloceanibacter sp.
ATATTCTCGATGAGATCGCCCGGGACCTTGAGGCCGCGACCGACGCGCAAGGGCGCCCCTTCGAGGTCGTGCGTATCCCGAGCCCGGGCCTCCTCGTCAACGAATTGGGCGAGGCCGCGCCCGCCTCCCACATGAACTTCGTCATCGCCAACGGCATCGTCGTCATGCCTACCTACGGGACGGCTTCGGGCCCGCGCGCGGTCGAGGCCTTGCAGGCGGTCTTTCCCGGCCGCGAGGTCGTCGGCCTCCCCTCGCTCGGCATCCTCGGCGCTGGCTCGGCCGGCGGCGGATCGTTTCATTGCATGACGCGCGAGGAGCCGGCGTGATGGCGGCGCGCAACTTGACCGTCGCCGCCGTCCAGGCCTCTTTCGGCCACGACATGGCGGCCAACATCGCCAAGGTCGAGACTCTGGTGAGGGAGGCCGCGCGGCAAGGCGCGCAAGTGATCCTGCCGCCCGAGCTGTTCCAGGGCATCTACTTCCCGACCACGCAGGACCCGAAATGGTTCGCGACCGCTTACCCAGCGAGCGAGCACCCTTGCGTGCTCGCGCTTGCCGCACTCGCAGGCAAGCTCGGCGTCGTCATCCCCATTTCCTTCTTCGAGAAGGACGGTCCGCGCTATTTCAACAGCGTCGCAATCGCCGACGCGAACGGCGCCATCCTCGGGGTCTATCGAAAGAGCCACATCCCCGACGGTCCCGGCTACATGGAGAAATATTACTTCCGGCCCGGCGACACCGGCTTCAAGGCTTGGAAGACGCAAGCCGGAACCATCGGCGTCGGCATTTGCTGGGATCAGTGGTATCCGGAAGCCGCGCGCGCGCTCGTGCTCGAAGGCGCCGAGATCCTGTTCTACCCCACGGCGATCGGCTCCGAGCCTTACGACGAGACGCTCGACACCCATCTCCAATGGCAGCGCGCCATGCAAGGCCATGCGGTTGCGAACGCCGTGCCGATCGTCGCGGCGAACCGCATCGGCGTCGAGGAGAACGACGGCGTCACCCAGAGCTATTACGGCTACTCCTTCATCGCCGATCATAAGGGCGAGCTTGTCGCGAGCTTCGGCCCATCCGAGGAAGGCGTGCTCGTCCACAGCTTCGATCTCGACGAGATCGCGCGCTACCGCGCCGAATGGGGCTTCTTCCGCGACCGCCGCACCGATCTCTACGCCAAAAGTCTCAAGTAATTCGCGCCGTCACAATCTCGCGCGATGAATGCGCGACAATTCCGCATATGGCAGACCTCTCGACCGACCCCGCCTTCTTCGCGCTCCTGACCGGAAGCTACGCGCGGCTCGTGGGAAGCTCGCTCGTCCCCGAAGGCGCCGATGCGCGCTGGCTCTACCGCGAGGCGCCCTTCGTCGTGCTGGCGCACGGGCCCGATCCCGACCCGAACTTCATCTACGCCAACAAGGCGGCGCAAGCCTGCTTCGGATATTCGTGGGAGGAGTTCCTCGCCCTGCCCTCGCGGCTCTCGGCCGAGCCCGCCGATCAGGCCAAACGCCAGGCGCTCCTCGACGAGGTCGCCCGCAAGGGTTTCTTCGCCGGCTATAGCGGCATTCGGATCGCCAAGTCGGGCAAGCGCTTCCTGATCGAGGACGGCGTCATCTGGGAGCTGATCGACCGCGACGGCATGCGCCATGGCCAGGCCGCGACGTTCGGAAACTGGCGCAATGTCTGAACTTCAGCTAATCCAGCCGCGTTCCCGCCCGGCAGCGCGCGGAAAGAAGTGGAACTGGCATGGACCGGCGTGAGCCGCTGATCTTCATCGTCTCGGGCGAGGCCTCCGGCGACAATCTTGCCGGGCGGCTGATGGCCGCGCTCAAGCGCAAGACGGGCGGCCGCATCCGCTTCGCCGGGGTCGGCGGCGCTCAGAGCGAGAGCGAAGGACTGCAAAGCCTGTTCCCCATGAGCGAGCTTTCGGTGATGGGGCTCGCCGAAATCCTGCCGCATCTGCCGCGCCTCATCGGCCGCATCAACGAGACCGCAGCGGCGGCAAAGCGGCTCAAGCCGGACGCCGTCGTGACGGTGGATTCGCCGGGCTTCTGCTTGCGCCTCGCCCATCATTTGCGCGGCTCGGGCATTCCGGTCATCCATTACGTCGCGCCCCAACTTTGGGCCTGGGGCCCCTTCCGCGCCCGCAAGCTCAAGAAGCGCGTCGATCACATCATGGCGCTCCTGCCCTTCGAGGTGAATTTCTTCGCGCAATACGACATCCCTTGCACCTATGTCGGCCATCCCGCCATCGCCGCCGGCGCCGAGCAAGGCGACGGCAAGGCCTTTCGCCAGCGCCACGGGATCGCCCCTGAGGCCCCTCTCCTTTGCGTCCTGCCCGGGAGCCGCGCCGGCGAGGTCGGCCGCATGCTGCCCGTGTTCGGCGAGGCGCTCCGTCTGCTCAAGGACAAATATCCCGGCCTCAACGCCGTCATTCCCGTCGTCGATTCCGTTGCCGATCGCGTCGGCGACATGACGGGTGACTGGCCGCCCCATCTCGTCATCGGCATGGCGGAACGGTTCGATGCCTTCGCCGCCGCCAATGCCGCGATGGCGAAGTCGGGCACCGTCACGCTCGAGCTTGCCCTTGCCGGCGTGCCGATGGTGGTCGCCTACCGCATCAGCCCGCTCTCGGCCTTTCTCGTCCGGCGCATGGGGATCAGCGTCGAACATGCCTCCCTCGTGAACCTGCTCGCCAAGCGCCAGGCCGTGCCGGAGTGTCTGCAAGAAGAGTGCACGCCCGAAAACGTGGCGGCGCGCATCGACGAAATTCTAGGGTCGGACCAGGTCCGCGCCGCGCAGCGCGAGGCTTTCAAAGAGGTGATCGCGGCGCTCGGCGATCCCAACCCGCCGCCGAGCGAGCGCGCCGCCAAGGTCGTGCTCGATATTGTCGATGCCGCGAGGGGAACCGGCGCCGATTAGCCTGCGGGCTTCTGCGGGCGGTTCTGCACTTTCTTGAGCTGCGCCTCGATGCTCTCGTTGATGAGGGCGGCGACGCGGAGCGCCTCGCAGCCGGCCCGGCCATCGACCATCGGCTTGGCGCCGGTCATGATGCAGTCGAGGAAGGCGTCGATCTCGTTGCCGAGACTGTCCTGCTTCTCGATCTCGTAAGTCTCTTGCGCGATGGCCGCCAACCCCTCGACCATCGGGTCGCCGCGCAGGCGATAGCCGTTGATACGGCCCTCGCCGAGATCGCAGCTCAGATAATGGTTGCGGGCGAAGACGCGCATGCGCCGCTCGGTCTTGTAGCTCACGCGGCTCGCGGTGACGTTGGCGATGCAACCCGATTCGAACATGATGCGGGCATTGGCGAGGTCGATCCGCTTGCCGAGCACGGGCGTGCCCACGGCGTCGACCTGGGCCACCGGCGAATTGACGAGACCGATGATCATGTCGATGTCGTGGATCATCAGGTCGAGGATCACGTCAACCTCGACGCCGCGATTCTTCCACGGCGCGATGCGATAGCTTTCGAAATAGAGCGGATCGACGATCACCTTGGCGAGCGTGCGGTAGGCGCTCGAGTAGCGCTCGATATGGCCGACCTGAAGCACCGCCTTCTTGGCCTCGGCGAGGCGCGCGAGCTTCCCGCCCGTCTCCTCGCTGTCGGTCAGCGGCTTCTCGACGAGGACGTGGATGCCGGCCTCGATCAGGGCGCTCGCGACCTCGAAGTGCAGCGGCGTCGGCACGGCGACGCTCGCGGCATCGACCTTGCCGAGAATGTCGCGATAGTCGAAGGCGGGCTCGGCGCCGAATTCGGCCGCGACGGCGCGGGCGCGCTCAGCGTCGGTGTCGACCACGGCGACGAGCTTGGCGCGGGGATTGCGCGCATAATGATTGGCGTGGAAGCGGCCGAAATAGCCTGAGCCGACGACGGCGACGCGGACCGGTTCTGCCATGGCGCTCAGGAGCCCCTACTCGGCCGCATGGGCGACGCCTGCCTTGGCGCCGAGCGCCTGGCGCACGGTTGCGACGATAAAGTCTTGCGCCTCTTCGCCGAGATAGGGATGCATGGGAAGGCTGATGACGCGCGCGGCGAACCATTCGGCTTGGGGCACGCCCGCCGGCGCGGTGGGGATGTTCCGGTAGGGCGCGAGACGATTGAGCGAGCTCGTATAGTGGATCGCGGTGGGAACGCCCGCCTCGCGGCAGGCCTTGGCGAGCTCGTCGCGCCGCTCGGTGACGATGGTGTATTGCGCCCAGACCGAGGTCGCGCCTTCCGTCAGTTCGGGCACTTTGGCGACCGGCGCGAGCGCCTGGTTATAGCGGTCGGCGCGCGCCTGCCGCGCCGGGATCTCGTCGGGAAACAGGCGGAGCTTCTCGAGGAGGATCGCGGCCTGGATCGAATCGAGCCGGCTGTTGAGCCCGACATGCTCGGTGTCGGGCCGGCCCGGACCCTTGCCGTGATTGCGCAGCGAAAGGAGCCGCGCCGCCTTCGCCTCGTCGTCGGTGAAGACCGCGCCGCCGTCGCCGTAGCCGCCGAGCGGCTTCGACGGATAGAAGCTTGTCGCGGTGTAGGTCGCGAGCGTGCCGACGTTGCGCCCATCGAGGCTCGCGCCGAAGCTCTGGGCGGCGTCGGCGATCATCAGCAGCCCGTTCTCCTTGGCGATCGCGCCGATGGCGTCGTAATCGGCAGGCTGGCCATAGAGATCGACCGGGATCACGCAACGGGGCCTAAGTCCACGCCGCTTGGCCTCGCCGATCGCGGCCTTGAGGCTCTCGGCGTCGATGTTGAAGCTTTCGGGGCGCACATCGACGAAGAC
>JBFWTF010000185.1:0-4749 GCA_050247995.1 Methyloceanibacter sp.
CTCGTGCTCAGCCTGCCGCAAGGCTTCCAGAACCTCCCCGGCCTCATCCCGCTCGCGCTCGAGCGCGCGCTGATCGCCTTCGGCATCGTGTGGTTCATCAATGCGGTGAATTTCCTCGATGGACTCGACTGGATGACGGTCGTCCAGGTCGTGCCGATCGCGCTCGGGATCGCCATTCTCAACGCGCTCGGCGCCGTGCCGGCGACGATCGGCGTGCTCGCGCTCGCGCTCCTCGGTGCCATGCTCGGCTTCGCCGTCTTCAACAAGCATCCGGCGCAGATCTTCCTCGGCGATGCGGGGAGCCTGCCGATCGGGCTCTGCCTCGCCTTCATGCTGATCTTCGTGGCAGGGACCCACCTCGCCGCGGCGCTGCTGCTCGCCCTCTACACGATGGCCGATTCGACCCTCACGCTGTTCCGGCGCATGCGCGCCAAGGAGCCGATCCTCTCGGCCCACCGCACCCATTTCTATCAGCGCGGCGTGGACAAAGGGCTCAGCGTGCCGCAGGTGACGGCGCGCGTGCTGTTCTTGCAAATAGTGCTGGTGGGACTGGCGATCGCGACCGTCCTCTTCCCCGCCCCGCTCGTCGCTCTTCTCTGTCTTGCGCTCGGGCTGCTCATGACCGGGCTCATGCTCCACGCCCTCGCCGAAGGACGCTGACATGACGGGCGTCAAAGGGCGCGTGCTCGTGACCGGCGCTTCCGGCTTCATCGGCAAGCGCCTCGCCGCAACTCTCGCCGGGGAAGGCTGGACGGTGAGAGCCGCCGCGCGCGATCCCGAAGCGGTCCCCGCGGCAAGCGGCATCGAGAGGGTGGCGATGGGCGATCTCGCCAGCGCCGTCGATTGGCCCGCCCTGCTCGAGGGCGTCACCCATGTCGCCCATCTCGCCGGCATCGCGCACGCCCCGGGCACACTGCCCGACGAGCTCTATAGCCGCATCAATGCCGCGAGCGTGGGCGAACTTGCGAAAGCGGCGCGCGGCAAAGTCGAGCGGATCGTGTTCCTGTCCTCGGTGCGGGCGCAGGCCGGGCTTTCGGCCGAACGCCCTCTCACCGAGAAGGACTCGCCCGCGCCGACCGACGCCTATGGCCGCTCGAAGCTCGCAGGCGAGCGGCTGCTTCAGCAAAGCGGCGTTCCCTTCACCGTGCTCCGTCCCGCCGTGGTCTACGGCAACGGCGTTAAGGGCAACATCGCGGCGCTTGCCACCCTGGCGCGGACGCCCATGCCGCTTCCCCTCGCCGGGCTCGACAATCGCCGCTCGCTGCTCGCGCTCGACAATCTCGTCGCGGCGATCGCGCTCGTGCTTCGCGCGCGCGAGGCCTTGAACGAAACCTTCCTCGTCGCCGACGCCGAGCCGATCAGCGTGGCCGACCTCGTCGCGGCGATGCGGGAGGGGCTCGGGCGCAAGCCCCATCTCGTCAAGATGCCGCTCGGAGCGGTCAAGCGACTGATGGGGTCCTTCGGCCGGGAGGCCGACTTCGAGCGCATCGCGGGCACGTTCGTCGTCGATCCGTCGAAGCTGATGGCGATCGGCTGGGCCCCCGCGATCACAACGCGCGAGGGGATCATCAGAATGATGCGATCGGGGAACGGCGCCGCCTAGTGCGCGATGAGCTGAGCGTAGAGGGCGACGGTGTCGCGGCCGATCGCGTCGGCGGAGAACTTCTCTTCGACCAGGCGGCGCGCATTGGCGCCGAACTTTTGGCGGAGATCGGGGTCGCCGGCGAGCTTCGCCATGGCGGCCGCGAGCGCGTTCGCATCGCCCACCTTCACGGTGAGCGCGGTCTCGCCTTCGATGGCGATCTCGCGGCAGCCGGGCGCGTCGGTCGCGACCATCGCCCGCCCGCAGGCGGCCGCTTCGAGCAGGCTCTTGGGCAGGCCCTCGCGGCGCGAGGCGAGCACGGCGAAATGGGCGCGCGCCCACACTTGCCTGATATCGGCGACATGGCCGAGCCATTCAATGCCGTAGAGGCTCGCGAATTCGCGCAATTGCTCCGGCGCAAGCGATCCCGGATTTTCGGGGTCGCAGTCGCCGGCAAGGAGGAGCTTGAGCCTCTCCCCACGCTCGCCGAGGAGTGAGAAGGCCTCGACCAGGGTGACGACGCCCTTGTCGGCGAGCATGCGCCCGACGTAAGCGGCGGTGACGGGCGGCGGCGGCTCCGGCAGAGGGGTGAAATGCTCCGTATCGACGCCGGAGCCCGGGATGAGCACGACGCTTCCGGGCGGGGCGCCGAGCGCGAGAACGAAGGCGCGGTCGTCCGGATTCTGGACGATTGTGCGGCTCCGCTTGCGGCGCAAGAGCCGGGACAGGGCGTAGCGCACCGCGGCCTTCGTCGAATTCTTGACCTTGGCTTCGCCGATGAAGAGCGAGCCGAGCCCGGTCAGGCTGTTGACCACGGCGGTGGCGGACATGCCGAGGCTCGCGGCGGTGCCGAGCAGGACCGGCTTCAGCGCGACGTTGTGCAGGATCGCGGGCCGCAGCTCTTTGATGAGGCGCCTGAGCGCCAGAATCGAGGAGAGGCTGTCCCGCGCCGACAGGCTGCCCCGGCTCCAGGAAAGGGCATGGGGCACGAAGCCTTCCTTTTCGATGGCGGCCCTGCCGTCCTTCAGCCTCGTCGCAACATGCACCTCGTAGCCCGCCTTCTGGGCCGCGCGGGCCATGGGCAGGCGATGCGACAGGAAATACCAGTCCTCGGTGACGACGTAGAGGATGCGGCGGGCCATCGGCCAAGGCTTGTAGCAGCGCTTCAGTGGTTGTGGAACAGAGGCAAGGGGCCCGCGCCTTTCCTCATTCCTGCCGCCTTTGCGGCCTTCCACTTGCCGCGATTAGGGGGTATCTTCTGCTTCGGCTGACGGAAGATCGGCTTTCGGGGGATGTCATGAAATATCTTGGATTGGCTGTCGTCTTGTGCGCGCTTGCGGCCGCGCCCGCGCAAGCCTTCGAGATTCAGGGAGAACAGGCGACGCTCGAAGGCGGAGCCGGGTTCACTGGACCCAACCCGTTCTTGACGCCGGACTACTCGAAAGGCAGCTCGCTCGCGCTGCCCTATATCGGGAAGACCGACAGCGAGTTCCTTTCCGATTACGGCAACGCCATCTCGATCCCCGCCCCCGGCGTCGACAAGCCGGCGCCGGCCTGGGCCTTGCCCCGCTAGAGCGGATCGCCGGCGGCATCCATCCGCCGATCAATTGCCCGAGGCGGCCGGGGGCGAAAGCCAACGCCGCCTTTCGCTTTTTTTGTGCGGGAAGGCGCGAGCGAGGGGCGCCCCGAACGCGCGGGCTCCAAGCCTGCTCAGCGCCCCAGGAGTTCTTTCTGCCGGTCTACATACGCTTGCGTGGTATCCCCCGCCGCGATCAGTGCATCAATGCAACCCTTGGACAGTTTGGGGCCATTTTGCTTGAAGCAAAGATCCAGGAGCTCGCTCCCGATGGCATATGAGCTACAGAAATTGTGATAGTCCCACTGGCATTCCTTCTCCATCAGCGGCGTGATGTTCACGTTCTGCGAGAACGCCGAACCGCTGAAGCCCAGACTCGCTACAACTGGGACAATCAACCTCCACCTTCTCATCGACAGGTCCTCCCTCAATTTTCGACTCACCTCAAACTTGTTGAGCAGGGCAAAGGAGCTGGTACCGCCGGGTGAATTCGAATCACCGACCTCTTGATCCACAGTCAAGCGCTCTAACCAACTGAGCTACGGCGGCATGCTCGAGGGAGTTTTCGGGGAGAACCTAAGCGGAGCGCCGGGCGGTTGCAAGCGGGGCCCTCGCCAACGGAAAAGGCCCGGGGGTATGCCCCCCGGGCCTTTCCTAGCGCGCGACCCCGTTCCGGCCCTTGGATCTGACCCAAGGTCCGGGGGACTGGCTGGTTTACGACTTCCGCATCTGCTCGAACGAGCGCGACACCTGGCTCTTGATCGGCTCGGTGGTGTCGGCAGCGATCTTGGTCGAGAGCGCCCGGATCTCGTTCGCCTGGCTTGCGAACACGTCGAACTGGCGGCGGATGAAAGCCGACTGAAGCTCGACGATCTCGGCGAGGTTCTTGGCGCCGGCGAGGCTCTTGGCGAGGTCGAAGGCGGAATTCAGATTGCGCTGGGCAAGGTCGATGAGCTTGCGGTTGAAGGCGGTGGCACCCTGGCCGGCCGCATCGAAGGACCGCTCGAGCGAATCGATCGCCTCTTCGAGCGCATCCTTGCCGCGCTCATAGGCCTCGCGGCTCTGGTTCACGGTCTTCTCGGCGAGAGCGCGCACGCCCTCGGGCACGGTCGTATCGAGCTTGAACGACTCAAATTCCTTGGCGGCCTTGCGGAAGGTTTCGCGGGCGGCCTCGGCGACGACTTGGGGTGAAGGGGACTGGGTCATGGTTAGCACCTCTGCTTGGACAATCGCTTCGCTGGGGGTTCGCGGCTTGGCCCCGAAAGGGACTGCCGGAATTCGCTTGTCGTGTTGTTGTGCACTGCAATATAATTGCTGCGCTGCGATAAAGCAAGGCCCTTCGATGGCCGCGGCGCCATTTTTTCATCAGGAACATGGCGTCCCGTTTCGGCCCTAGGCAAACGGGCGATTTGGCCTAAATTCGGCTCAAGCGAGTCGAGGGAAATCCGCGGGGTCGGGGCGGCGCCAGCCGGACTTATCCCGTTGGGGGGACTGAATGAGCTCTCTTCCGTTCCATATGCCCGACCTCAAGCTGAACCGGCGGGGCGAGGAGCCCGACCCTGACCGGGAGGCTCTGGAGCATATCGCGCGC
>JBFWTF010000186.1:0-4705 GCA_050247995.1 Methyloceanibacter sp.
CGCCGTGTTCCACGGGCCGAAAGGCCTGAAAGCCATCGCCGAGCGCGTGCACCGGAAGGCGGTGCGTCTCGCCGACGGGCTCGCCTCGCTCGGCTTCAAGATCGCGCCGGACGAATTCTTCGACACCATCACCGTCGAGGTCGGCCCCTATCAGGGCCTGATCATGAAGAACGCCGTCGATTACGGCGTCAATCTGCGCAAGGTCGGCCATGACCGCATCGGCATCACCGTCGATGAGCGGACGCGGCCCGCGACGCTCGAGGCGGTGTGGCGCGCCTTCGGCGGCTACGATCTCGCCTATCGCGACGAATGGCCCGCCTATCGGCTGCCCAAGGACCTCATCCGCCAATCGGCCTACCTCACCAATCCCGTGTTCCACATGAACCGGGCGGAAAGCGAGATGACGCGCTACATGCGGCGCCTCGCCGACCGCGATCTTGCGCTCGACCGCGCCATGATCCCGCTCGGCTCGTGCACCATGAAGCTCAACGCGACGGCGGAGATGCTGCCGATCACTTGGCCCGAATTCGCCGAGCTTCATCCCTTCGTCCCCGACGATCAGGCGCAAGGCTATGCCGAGCTGATCGGGGACCTTTCCAAGATCCTCTGTCAGATCACCGGCTACGACGCGATCTCGATGCAGCCCAATTCAGGGGCGCAAGGCGAGTATGCCGGTCTTCTCACCATCCGCGCCTATCACCGGGCGCGCGGCGACACCCATCGCGACATTTGCCTCATTCCGGCCTCGGCGCACGGCACCAACCCCGCCTCGGCGACGATGTGCGGCATGAAGGTCGTGGTCGTCGCCACCGACGCGCACGGCAATATCGACCTCGCCGATTTCCGCGCCAAGGCCGAGGCCAATGCCGCGAATCTCGCCGCTGCCATGATCACCTATCCCTCGACGCATGGCGTGTTCGAGGAAACGGTGCGGGAGATTTGCGCCATCACCCACCAGCATGGCGGTCAGGTCTATCTCGACGGCGCCAACATGAATGCCCTGGTCGGCCTGGCGCGGCCGGGCGACATCGGCGCCGATGTCGGCCATCTCAACCTGCACAAGACCTTCTGCATTCCGCATGGCGGCGGCGGACCGGGCATGGGCCCGATCGGGGTCAAGTCCCATCTCGTTCCGTTCCTGCCGGGTCATCCCGACACGGGCGGAAGCGCCACGACGGTGGCGGCGGCGCCGTACGGCTCGGCCTCGATCCTCGCCATCCCGTGGAGCTATTGTCTGATGATGGGCGGGGCCGGCCTCACCCAGGCCACGCGCGTCGCCATTCTCGCCGCCAACTACATCGCCAAGCGGCTCGGCGCGGCCTACGACGTGCTCTACACCGGAAAAGGCGGGCGGGTGGCGCATGAATGCATCGTCGATACGCGCCCGCTCAACGAGACGGCGGGCGTCACCGTCGATGACGTCGCCAAACGGCTGATCGATTGCGGTTTCCATCCCCCGACCATGAGCTGGCCGGTGGCGGGGACCCTCATGATCGAGCCGACCGAGTCCGAGACCAAAGCCGAGCTCGACCGCTTCTGCGACGCGATGCTGGCGATCCGCGAGGAGGCGCGCGCGATCGAAGAGGGGCGCATGGACAGGACCAACAACCCGCTCAAGAACGCGCCACATACGGTCGAAGATCTCGTCGGCGAATGGAACCGGCCCTATTCGCGCGAGGAAGCCTGCTTTCCCGCCGGCGCTTTCAGGGTCGACAAATATTGGCCGCCGGTGAACCGCATCGACAACGCCTATGGCGACCGCCATCTCGTCTGCGTCTGCCCGCCGGTGTCTTCATACGCCGGCGCTGAGGAGTAGGACCCAAGGCCCGCGCCGATGATCAACACCTGAGATCAGCCCTAGGTCGACGCGCCCAGAACTTCGAGAAAGGTCTCCAGGATCCGGCTGATGCGGCGGTTGGCGCGAGTCACGATCGAGAATTCCGATTTGTGAATATAGTCCGAGGGAGCGATCGCCTTCATGCCCTTCGCTTTGATCCAGGTTCTCGCATAATGGTCGGGCAGAAATCCGATATGGCCGCCGCCGAGAATCAGAATGGCCATTGCTTCCATGTTGTGCACGAACGCACTCGGATAGCGCCCGCTGCTGCCGAGGGATAAGAGATCCGCACCGTCCAGGTAGCCCCGCGCGACCTTTCGCGCGTCCGGGACCATTCGCTTGATGTTGGCCCTCGAGGTCTGGCCAAACAGCGGGTGCGTCCGGCCACATAGCAGCAGGCTTGTCTCGTCATAGAGATGCCGATAGCTGAGGCCGGGCAGCCGATGATTGAAAGTGCCAATGGCGAGATCCAGCGAACCGTCCAATAGCTGCCGCTCCATGTCAGCCGGAGCGAGTATCTCCAATTTGATCACCACCTCGTGGTCGCGCGCATTGAATGCCCTCAGCGCCGGCACGATCGGACAGGCCGGATCCGTAACGACATTGTCGATCAAGCCAATGCGCAAGAAGCCCGCCAACTGCCCCCGCAGCTCCGAGGTTGCGTTGCGGAACTCCTCGTGCGCGCTGAGCAATTTCAGCGTTTCGTCATAGACCCGGCGCCCCTCCTCGGTAAGCCGGAAGCCGGATCGACCGCGTTCACACAAGCGAAAACCGAGCCTCTTCTCCAACTGGCCGATCTGATTGCTGATCGTGGGCTGGCCCACATTGAGGATCGCTTGGGCATTGGAGAAGCCCCGACACTCCACGACCGTGCGGTAGACGTGCAACAGGCGGATGTCGGTATCGCTAAGCCGGTAGGTCATAGGACCCCATACATTGAGATTCATCAATGTATGCACGAGACAATCGATATTCACAAGCGGGAGCCCCCATGCCCTGATGACACGCGGTGCAGGGGGTCTTGCCGTTGTGTTTACGCAGGCTATGTCAAAACAAGCTGGCGCGAGCGAGGCCGAGGTGAGCGCCGGAGACGCTGGCGGAGATCGCGATCCCGCTTCGTCCGCCTCGGCCCAATCGGCCACATCCCCGCCGAACGGCGACGGCTCGCGCAGACAATTCCTACAGCTCCTCCGGCCGGTGCGTCCGGTCATGCAAGCCGTGCTTGGCCTAATCGGCGTGGCGGCATTCTTTGCGATCTGGGAACTTGGTCATCGCCTTACGCCGCCCGATGGCCAGCGCTTCCTTCCCTCGCCCTTCGAAGTCATCAACGCCCTCGTCGTGCTCTTCACCGAACGGAGCTATCTCTCCGACGTGATCATCAGCGCCACGCGCGTCTTCGTCAGCTTTTTCGCATGCGCGGCAGTCGCGCTTCCCCTCGGGCTGCTGATGGGCTGCTTCGCGCCGATACGCGCGCTGATCAATCCGATCGTGTCGGGCGCTCGGTACCTGCCCGCCGCCTCGTTCATTCCGCTCCTGCTGGTCTGGTTCGGACCTACCAACACGCAGAAGCTGGCTCTGCTCTTTCTTGGCGTAATCTTTTTCCTGGTTGCCTTGATCCTCGACAACGTCGATGCCGTCCAGAAGGAGCTGATCGAGTCCGCGCAGACCATGGGCGCGTCACGGCGGCAAATCGTGACAGGCGTCGTACTCAAAGCCGCGGCGCCGTCGATACTCGACTCGATGCGCAACATGATCGCTGTGGGTTGGACCTACCTCGTCATCGCCGAGATCGTCGCGGCTCAGGACGGGATAGGCGCCGTGATGATGCGAGCCGGCCGATTCCTGAAGGTGGACGTGATCATGGCCGGGATCCTGACAATAGGCATCCTAGGCGTGCTGACCGACTTGCTGTTCCGCGGCGCGGGCTACGTGCTGTTCCCCTGGAACCGGAAACGAGGCGGATAGCGCAAGCCATGTTGAGAGCTATTGAGTCATGCCCGGTCCGCACAGCCTCCACCGCTCCGGTGATCGAGGCGGAACACGTCACGCGACAATATCTGGGCGGCGGATTTACCGCGGTGAGCGATGTCTCGTTGAAAATTCCCAAAGGCCAGGTGGTGGCCTTCATAGGTCCGTCGGGCTGCGGCAAGACCACGATGCTGCGTATGATTGCCGGGCTCGAGGAGACAAGCTCGGGCCGCATATCGGTTCACGGCCGCCAAGTGCACGGGCCCGGTCCCGAGCGCGGCATGATCTCTCAAGCGTATACGTCGTTTCCGTGGCTAACCGCGCGGCAGAACGTCGAATACGGCATGAAGCTCCTGGGTATCAAATCCAAGGAACGCCGCGAGCGCGCATCCGCCCTGCTCGAAAAGGTGCACCTTGCCAAGTTCGCCGACAACTACCCCAGCTCGCTTTCGGGCGGCATGAAGCAGCGCGTGGCGATTGCCCGGACGCTCGCGCAAGATCCGGCCGTCCTACTCTTGGACGAGCCGTTCGGCGCGCTGGACGCCCAGGTTCGCTGGGAAATGCAAGAGATGATGATCGAGATCATCGACGCCGAAACGAAGACGGTCGTTCTCGTGACGCACGATATCCAGGAGGCCATCTATCTCGCCGATCGAATCGTTTTCTTCACGCGCTGCCCCGGCCGGATCAAGCACGACGTTCTGATGGCCTTCAAGGACGGCAAGCGTTTCCGAATGAAGGAAGAAGTGCTGATCCAACCCGGTTACATCGAGATGGAGCGAAAGCTGTTCGCGTGGATGCGCGAGGAGATTACGAGAAACTAGCCCAGACCGGATACGAAGGAGTGTCCACATGAACCACGCTGTAAAGACAATTGCCGCAGGTGCCGTCGCCGGCTTG
>JBFWTF010000187.1:0-4686 GCA_050247995.1 Methyloceanibacter sp.
CGAGCGCCCGCGCCGAGCAGATCGCCCGCCAGATTCTCATCCATGGGCGCACGCTCGCGACCGAGGAGCTGATCGAAAAGGCGGATCGGGTCGAGGCCAAGGACCTGCAAGCCTTGGTTGAGAGCATGCTTGCCTCTCCGGTCAGCCTCGCCACGGTCGGGCCCATTCTTCATGTTGCAAGATTCGACCGGGTGACGGAAAAATTCGCCGTTCCCTCGACCAGAGCCGCTTGAGAGGGGCCGGAAGCGCATGGCGTTGCTGCGAGCCGTATCGACCAGCGATCTCGGACCCGTCATCGAGTCCGAGAAGGTCACGCTGCGGACGCCGCAAATGTCGGACTATCCCGAATGGGCGGAGCTCAGAGCCCAGAGCCGGGAATTCTTGACGCCGTGGGAGCCGCTATGGGCGTCCGACGAGCTCTCGCGCGCCTCCTTCCGCCGGCGCGTTCGCCACTATTTGCGCGATCTCCGCGAGGATGTGGGCTACGCGCTGTTCGTCTTCGCCGCCCAGAGGGGCGCGCTCGTCGGCGGGCTCACGCTCTGCAATGTGCGGCGCGGCGTGACCCAGTCCTGCACGCTCGGCTATTGGGTCGGGGCCAAATACGCCAATCAGGGTTACATGACGGCGGCCGTCCGCGCCGTGGTGCCCTTCGTGTTCGACTCGCTCGAACTGCACCGGCTCGAGGCCTCATGCATCCCGAGCAATACGGCCTCGATCAAGCTTTTGGAAAAGACCGGTTTCAAGCGCGAAGGGCTCGCCCGGCGCTATTTGCGGATCAACGGCGTTTGGCAGGATCACCTGCTTTACGCCCTGCTCGACACCGACACGTGCCGTTAGCCGCGCGGATCGTCGGGAACGTCGGGGGAGGAAGGACAGTTGAGCGCTTGCGGTAAGGGTAGGGCGGCGCCCCCGCGGCGCTTGAGCGGCCCGATCGGCGCCATCGCCGTCGCCGCTGCCGCCGCCTTGCTCTTGTCGGCTCACGTCGCCCGTGCCGTCGAGGCGATCCAGGTCGAGCCCAATCAGGACAAGATCGACATCACCGTCAAAGGCGAGCTCTATGAGGGGCGCGGCGACCGCCTCCAGATCGAGACGGCGCCCGGTCCCGACGGCTATATCGGCCGCATGGCGGTCTCGGCCTCCACGCCCGGGACCAATCCGTCCTGGCTCGTCTTCGCTCTGACCAATCCGACCTCGGAAAGCATCGTGCGCTGGCTCGTGGCGCCGCGTTACCGGCTGGCCGACTCGCGCGTGTTCTGGCCCATCCTCGACGCGCCGCGCATCGCCGCCATCACCCCTTCGCTCGGGTTCCGCCCCGAACCTTTGAAGAGCGATCGCGCCGACATGTTCCGCTTGAACCTCGAGCCGGGGCAAACCATCACCTTCGCCGCCGAGCTCAGCTCGCCGCAGGTGCCGCAGCTCAATTTGTGGGACCCCAACGCCTATCAGGCCAAGCAGCAGGACCGCATGTTGTTCAACGGCGTGCTGCTCGGCATCACCGGCCTGCTCGCCATCTTCCTCACCGCCATCTTCGCCGCCAACCACCGCGCCATCTTCCCCGCCACCGCGCTCATCGCGTGGGCGGCGCTCGCCTATTTCTGCGTCGATTTCGGCTTTTGGAACAAGCTCTTCCCCGTCGGCCCCGACCGCACCGCGCTTTATCGCGCCGCCGCCGAGGCGGGCCTTGCCGCGAGCCTCGTGCTCTTTCTCTACACCTTCCTGCGCATCGGGCTTTGGCACGGCTGGATCCGAACCTTGTTCTGGGGCTGGATCACCTTCCAGCTCTCGCTCGTCTTTCTCGCCATCGTCGATCCGCCTTCGGCGGCCGGCCTCGCGCGCGTATCGCTCGTCGCCATCGCCGGCGTCGGCGCCGCGCTGATCCTTTATTTCGCGCTGCGCGGCCAGGATCGGGCCCTGTCGCTCATCCCGAGCTGGATGCTTTTCATCGTCTGGCTGTTCGGCGCCGCCATGATCGTGCTCGGCAACCTGTCCGGCGACCTGGTCATCTCGGGCCTTCTCGCCGGGCTGGTGCTGCTCCTCGTGCTTCTCGGCTTCACCGTCACGCAATTCGCCTTCCGCTCCGGCACCTCTCCGTTAAGTCTCGGCCCGCCGAGCCTCGTCCAGTTGAAGTCGCTCGCCGTCGATGGCTCCGGCGCCCACGTCTTTCAATGGAACGCCGGAAGGGACGAGATCACCGTGGCCGACGAGGTGGAGCGCGAGCTTGGGCTCGAGCCGGGCGCGCTCTCGGTCGCGGTCGACGATTTTCTGCAATATGTGCACCCGGCCGATCGCGAGCGCTTCCGCCTCATGCTGTGGTCGCTTCAGGAGAAGCAGGGCGGCGACATTCAGATCGAGTTTCGCCTGCGCCGCCACGACGGCACCTATCTTTGGTACGACCTCCGGGCGCACGCGGCGCCGAGCGAGAATTCGCGGCTGCTGCGCTGCGCCGGGCTGATGCGGGACGTCACCGGCCTCAAGCGCTCCTACGAGCGCCTGATCCACGACGCCGTTCACGACAGCCTCACCGGCCTTCCCAATCGCGAGCTGTTCATGGATCGCCTGCAAGGCGCCATCACCCGGGCGCGCGAGGGTCAGGCCAATCGTCCCACCGTCCTCGTCATCGACATCGACCGCTTCAAGAACGTGAACAAGAGCTTCGGCCTCGTCATCGGCGACAGCATGCTGCTCACGCTCGGGCGCAGGTTGAGCCGCCATCTCAATCCGCAGGATACGCTGGCGCGGCTCGGCGGCGACCAGTTCGCCATCCTGCTCATCTCCGACCCCGATCCGCGCAACGTGGCGACGCTTGCCGAGCGGGTGCGCCGGGCCTTGCGCACGCCGATGAAGATCAGCGCGAAGGAGATCATCCTCACCGCCTCGATCGGCATCGTCGTGCATGACGGCCAGGAGACGGCCCAGGAGATGCTGCGCGAGGGCGAGCTTGCCATGCTCAAGGCCAAGCGCGCCGGCGCCGACCGCATCGAGATCTTCAATCCCGCCATGCGCGGCGAGGAGGAAAGCAAGCTGCCGTTGGAGAGCGATTTGCGCAAGGCGCTCGAGCGTCAGCAGATCACCATCCTCTACCAGCCGATCACGCGGCTCGCGTCGAACCAGCTCGCCGGCTTCGAGGCGCTCATGCGCTGGGACCACCCGACGCGCGGCCGGCTCGCGCCCGACGATTTCATCCCGCTCGCCGAGGAGTCCGGGCTGATCGTCGAGCTTGGGAGTTACGTCCTGAGCCAGGCGCTTGAAGAGGCGCGGAACTGGCACAAGGCGCTGCCGCGCGACCGCGACCCGCTCTTCGTCAGCGTCAATGTGTCGAGCCGCCAGCTCTTCCGCCAGGACATGGTTCAGGAGATCAGGCTGATGCTCGCGCGCGAGGCGGTGCCCAAGGGGACGCTGAAGCTCGAAATCACCGAGTCCCTGGTCATGGAGAACCCCGAACGCGCTGTCGAGATTCTCACCTGGCTCAAGACCTTCGGCGCCAGCCTCGCCCTCGACGATTTCGGCACCGGCTACAGCTCGCTGAGCTATTTGCACCGCTTCCCCTGCGACACCATCAAGGTCGACCGCTCGCTCGTACGCGGCAGCGGGCTCGACGGCTCGAGCCCGCTCATCCTCCGTTCGGTCGTGGCGCTCGCGCACGAGCTCGGCAAGGAGGTCGTCGCCGAGGGCGTCGAGACGCAGGCCGATGCGGCCTATTTGCGCTCGATCGGCTGCGAATACGGCCAGGGCTATTACTACGGCGAGCCGATGCCGCCCAAGGAGGTTGCCGATCTGCTCGCCGCGCTGGCGAGCCATCGCAAGCGGCGCGAACGCGAGCGCGCCCGCGCGCCGGCGCCGCCGCAAGGACTGGAAGTGCAGGCCAAAGGCCCAGGCCCCGTTCCCGCCCTGCAAGGACCGCGCACCGTCCCGTCAGCCTCTTAGCTGAATCTCTCTCTCCTTGACGGGAAAATCCCTCTCCCCTCGTGGGGAGAGGCTTTCCGCCGCAATCTTGCGCGAGCGCAGCTCTGCGCAAGTCGCATGGCGGGAAGGTGAGGGGGCTTTTTGTTTCGACGCGGCCTCGCCGCTTACTCCTCACCGCAAGCGCGAAAGTGCGCTCGCGTGCTCTCCCTCAAGGGGAGAGCGGAAGCTTGTAACGCGGCGGGTGCCCCAATTCGTCATATCGGCGCGAAGAGCTTACGCCGGAAATGACGCGGGGTCAGGCGTGGCCCGCGTCGTTGACGAGGCGGAATGGATCGATGCCGAGCTTGCCGAGAGCCCGCAAATATTTGCGGTCCACTTCCGGATCGAAGATCAGCTCGGGCTCGGCCGGGCAGTTGAGCCAGCCATTGGCCTGGATCTCGCTTTCGAGCTGACCCGGCGCCCATCCCGCATAGCCGAGCGCAAGCAGCGCCTTGTCGGGGCCAGTTCCTTTGGCGATGTCGCGCAGGATGTCGATGGTGGCGGTGAGGCAGACGCTCTCGTCGATCGGCAGGGTGCTTTCCGCCTTGAAATAATCGGCGCTATGCAGCACGAAGCCGCGGCCCGTCTCGACCGGTCCGCCGAGATGCACGGCCATGGCGTGAAGAGGGGCGGGCAGGCTGATGCGGTCTTCCGCTGGCACGATGTTGAGCTGCTCGAGAAGCTCGGTGAGGCGGATAGTGGGCGCGCGCTGGGTGATGAGTATGCCCATGGCCCCGTCGGAGG
>JBFWTF010000188.1:0-4653 GCA_050247995.1 Methyloceanibacter sp.
ATATCACCGTGGCCATGGGCGGCCGCGTCGCCGAGGAGCTCGTGTTCGGCTACGACAAGGTGACCTCGGGTGCCGCCGCCGATATCAAGATGGCGACGCAGCTCGCGCGCGCCATGGTCACGCAATTCGGCATGAGCGACAAGCTCGGCCCGCTCGCCTATGGCGATAACGAGGAAGAGGTCTTCCTCGGCCATTCCGTCGCGCGCACCCAGAACCTCTCCGACGAGACCCAGACCGTGGTCGATGAGGAGATTCACCGCCTCGTCGATGAGGGCTTCGAGAATGCGCGCAAGATCATCTCGGAGCATCTCGCCGATCTGCATACGATCGCGCGGGGCCTGCTCGAATACGAGACGCTGTCGGGCGACGAGATCAAGAACCTGCTCAAGGGCAAGCCGCCGGTGCGCGATTTCGCCGCCGATGTCTCGCCGCGGCCGGGACCTGCTTCGGCCGTCCCCACCGCGGGACGCGGCAAGCGGCCGCCGGAGCCCGAGCCCGATACGGGCGGCATGGAGCCCCAGCCTCAGACTTAAGACGCGCGTTGGCGCGCACGCAAAATGCCCGGCCTTGGTGCCGGGCATTTTCGTTTTCGGGAGCTTCTCCGCCTTCCGCTTCGTGCTAAGGGGTCAGACATGACGAAGCTTTATGTCAGGCCGCTTGGATTGACCTACGGCCCGGCGGCGGCGGCGGCCGTCGCCGAAGGAGCGGCGCTGCCGCTTGCGGGTGGTCCGACGGCTTTCGCCCTGGCCGAGTTGATCGAAGGCGTGCCGGGCAAGACGAAAACCAAGACTTTCACCGCGCAAGTCCTCGCCGCCTCGGGCGAACCGCACCTCAAGTCTTTGCTCGAGCGCATCACGGCGAAGCGGCCGCCCTTCGCCGGCCTCGACCTTCGCCGCACCGTCCTCATGGGCATCGTCAACGTCACCCCGGATTCCTTCTCCGACGGCGGCCTCTTCGACAGTACCGAGACGGCGATCGCTCACGCCGCTGCGCTCGCGGGCGCTGGCGCCGCGATCGTCGATATCGGCGGCGAGTCCACCCGGCCGGGCTCAGACGCGGTCGAGGCCGGGGAGGAGGCGGCGCGCGTGATCCCCGTCATCAAAGGGGTCGCGGGCCTCCCTGCGGTCATCTCCATCGATACGCGCAAAGCAAGCGTGGCGCGGGTGGGCGCGGATGCCGGCGCCAAGATCCTGAACGACGTGTCGGCGCTCACCTACGACCCCAAGAGCGTTGAGGTCGCGGCCAAGGCCGGCATGGGCGTCATTCTCATGCACGCCCAAGGCGAGCCCAAGACCATGCAGGACGATCCCCGCTACGAGGA
Organism: Methyloceanibacter sp.; assembly: GCA_050247995.1. GTDB lineage: Bacteria > Pseudomonadota > Alphaproteobacteria > Rhizobiales > Methyloligellaceae > Methyloceanibacter. The sequence goes on from JBFWTF010000188.1 coordinate 1,322, forward strand.
CGTCGTGCTCGAGGTCTTCGACTATCTCGAGGGGCGCATCGAAGCGGCGGGGCAGGCGGGCATCGCCCTTTCGCACATCGCCGCCGATCCCGGCCTCGGCTTCGGCAAGACGCTCGCCCACAACCTCGCCCTGCTCAGCCATATCAGCCTGTTCCACGGGCTCGGCGTGCCGCTCCTGATCGGGGCCTCGCGCAAGCGCTTCATCCAGGGCCTCTCAGGCGGGGCGAGCCCCCGCGCGCGAGAGCCGGGCTCACAGGCGGCCGCCATCGCCGCCGCGAGCCAAGGGGCGCAAATCCTCCGCGTCCATGACGTCGAGGGCACAAGCCAGGCGCTCAAGGTCTGGCGGGCCTCTATGACGGGTACTGAAAATTAAGCCAAATTGGTAACTCGGCTGCGCCGGGCTTTGTGTAACTTTTGCTTACATTTTTTGAACTCAAGGGTGGTAGACCAGGGGCATAATCCCATGCGCCGGCCAGACCATAATAAGCGGCAGACTACGGCCGGTAACACACGGGGGGGCAGCCAAATGCCTCGCAAATTTTTTGGCACGGATGGCATCCGTGGCAGCGCCAACGCCTATCCGATGACCTCCGAGGTGGCGCTCAAGGTGGGCATGGCCGCTGGCCGGCTGTTCACCAAGGGCTCGTACCGCCACCGCGTCGTGATCGGCAAGGATACGCGGCTCTCCGGCTACATGATCGAGTCCGCGCTCGTCTCGGGCTTCACCGCCGTCGGCATGGACGTGTTCCAGCTCGGCCCGATGCCGACCCCCGCCGTCGCCATGCTGACCCGCTCGCTCCGCGCCGATCTCGGCGTGATGATCTCGGCCTCGCACAATCCCTACGGCGACAACGGCATCAAGCTGTTCGGCCCCGACGGTTACAAGCTCTCCGACGAGAGCGAGGAAGAGATCGAGAGTTTGATGGAGGGCGACTGCACCGACCTTCTCGCCGAATCGGAGAGGATCGGCCGCGCCACCCGCATCGACAGCGCGCGCGAGCGCTATATCGAGTTCGCCAAGCGCACGCTGCCGAAGAACATCCGCTTCGACGGCATCAGGGCGGTGATCGATTGCGCCAATGGCGCCGCCTACAAGGTGGCGCCCGAAGCGCTGTGGGAACTCGGCGCCGAGGTCATCAGGATCGGCGTCGAACCGAACGGCCTCAACATCAACAAGGACTGCGGATCGACCGCGCCCGAGGATCTCATCCGCAAGGTCAACGAGGTGCGCGCCGATATCGGCATCGCGCTCGACGGCGATGCCGACCGCGTCGTGATCGTGGACGAGAAGGGCACGATCATCGACGGCGACCAGCTCATGGCGGTGATCGCCGAGTCGTGGCAGAAGCGCGGGCGGCTCGCCGGCGGCGGCATCGTTGCCACGGTGATGTCCAATCTCGGGCTCGAGCGCTACCTCGAAAGCATCGAACTCGGGCTCGCGCGCACGCCGGTCGGCGACCGCTACGTGGTCGAGCATATGCGCCAGCACGGCTACAATGTCGGCGGCGAGCAGTCGGGCCATATCGTGCTGTCGGATTTCTCGACCACGGGCGACGGTCTCGTGACCGCGCTCCAGCTCCTGTCCGTGGTGGCGCAGAGCGGCAGGCCGGTCAGCGAGATTTGCAACCGCTTCGAGCCGCTGCCGCAAATCCTCAAAAGCGTGCGCTACAAGAATGGCGGCCAGCCGCTCGACAATGTCGCGGTGCGGCGCGCCATCGATAGCGGCAAGTCGAAGCTCGGCAAATCGGGCCGTCTCGTCATCCGCCCGTCGGGCACCGAACCGGTGATCCGGGTCATGGCCGAGGGCGACGACGAGAAGCTGGTCAAGACCGTCGTCTCAGAGATCGTCCACGCGCTGACCGACGCCGCCGCTTAAGCCCGCGCGGCCGGATCGGACATTCGCCCCAACGCCCGCCCGCGAACGGGAGAGAAGCTCTCGTGACCACGCAAGCCAAGCCCGCGCTGCGGCCGCGCAACCCGCGCTTCTCGTCGGGGCCTTGCACCAAGCATCCCGGCTGGTCGGTCGACGGCCTCAAGGGCGCGCTCGTCGGACGCTATCATCGCGGGGCCGAGGCAAGAGCGCGGCTTGCGCTCGCGATCGAGCGCACGGCCGCGTTGCTCGAGCTTCCCGCCGATTACCGCGTGGCGATCGTGCCGGCGTCGGACACCGGCGCCGTCGAGATGGCGCTGTGGTCTCTTCTCGGCCCGCGCGGCGTCGATGTGCTGGCGTGGGAGGCGTTCGGCCGCGAATGGGTCACCGACATCGTCGACCAGCTCAAGATCGAGAGCGTTCGGGCGCTGGTCGCGCCTTACGGCGAGCTACCGGATCTCGGCCAGGTCGATTTCAACCGCGACGTCGTGTTCGCCTGGAACGGCACGACCTCGGGCGTGCGCGTGCCCAATGCCGACTGGATCGACAGCGACCGCGAAGGCCTGACCATCTGCGATGCGACCTCTTCCGTGTTCGCGCAGAGAATCGATTGGACCAAACTCGATGCCGCGACCTTCTCCTGGCAGAAGGTGCCGGGCGGCGAGGCCCAGCACGGCATGCTGATCCTCTCGCCCCGCGCGGTCGCACGCCTGGAAACTCACACGCCGCCCTGGCCGCTGCCGAAGCTCTTCCGCATGACCGAGCATGGGCGGCTCAAAGAGGGGCTGTTCACGGGCTCGACCATCAACACGCCGTCGATGCTGTGCGTGGAGGACTATGTCGATGCGCTCGACTGGATCGAGAGCGTGGGCGGGCTCGACGGCACGATCGCGCGCGCGGACGCCAACGCCGCGGCGCTTGCCGCCTGGGTCGAACGGACGGCCTGGGTCGATTTCCTCGCCCGCGCGCCAGAGACGCGCTCCAATACCTCGGTCTGCCTCAAGATCGTCGATGCCGATCTCGCGGCGCTCCCGCCCGAGCGGCGCGATACTGTTCCTTTGGCGATCGCCGCGCTGCTCGACGCCGAGGACGCCGCCAAGGACATCGCCGCCCATCGCGCGGCGCCTCCGGGCTTGCGCGTCTGGACCGGCGCCACGGTCGAGCGGAGCGATATCGAGACGCTGCTGCCTTGGCTCGATTGGGCCTTCGCCGAGGTCAAGGCGGCGGTGTTGAAGGGGGTTTAACCCTCGCTCCGATCCCCGCCCAAGGAGCGGATCAGCAGGCTCGCATCGGGCGGGCGGGCGCGCTATAAGGTGACACGGCCCCGGCTGAAAGCGGGGCCGTTTCTGCGTTCCTGGCCTCGAATCGAAGGATTTTCCCGTGGCCAATGTCGTGGTCGTCGGCTCGCAATGGGGCGACGAAGGCAAGGGCAAGATCGTTGACTGGCTGTCCGAGCGCGCCG
>JBFWTF010000189.1:0-4645 GCA_050247995.1 Methyloceanibacter sp.
CCTCTTCCCAAGGTGCCGAACCAGGATGCCGAAGGCCGAGACCAGAGACGAAGAAGCGCAAGGCCCGGAACAGGGCGATACGCCGCACGCCACACAGCGCGACACGCAACGCGTTACGCAGCGCGTGTTCGGCCCGATGATCGCCGCGGGCGCGGCGAACTATTCCCGCGCGCGCCATCTGCCGAAGCTTCTTGCCCTTCCTCCCGGGGAGATCGAGGACGACGGCACGCCCGCGACCGAGCGCATCGTTGCCAAGCTTGCGGCTCGCGCCCGCGCGCAGGCGCTTCTGGGCCGCCGCCGCCACTGGTCCTACGATCTCAACCGGCATCTTGCGCTTCTTGCCGCACTCAAGGCCGAGCGGGCGCATCTCGCGCATCTGCGCAACGCCGCGGAGCTCGCGCGGCTCCTCGCCGTAGCCCTGCCAGCCAAGCCGGAGGCCGCATGAACCGCCTCCTGCTCACCGCGGCATTTCTCTTTGTGCTGTGGCGCGTGCTCGCCCCGGCCGAGCCGCAAGTTCCGCCGTCGCTCGAGGCAGCGGCCATCCGCATCCTGCACGAGGAAGCGCCAAAAGAACCAAAACCTCATGCTGGAGGCCGGCGGCTTGAGCTCCGCCCCTAGGGCCAAAGGCCGGACGTCACAATTCGTTTCGGCGATCTCCTCATTAACCTTAGCCGGCTCAGAAATGCTTCATTCTTGCCATTAAGCTTGCCGCAATTGATCCCAAGTTCGCTACCGTATCGCCTTAAAATCATCTTGTTCATCGCTCGAATCCGCACAGTTCGACCCGAACACGTCGCAGTAATTTGGGGAGATGTGCGTTGCGGATTCGAATCCTATCCTTGGCTTTTGCGTTCGGCCTCGTTGGAAATATCGTGGGGCCTTCGACGCAATCTTTTGCTGCCCTCGGGAATCATCCCGGAAGCTGCTTCGCGCCTCTGCCGGGTAACGGCACGGCGCGGCTTGCCCATGCGGGCGCGGGCCCGTCATTGCCCGAGGAGCAGTTCCCGCCACTCGACAGCGAAGCCCGCGACTATCTCATTCGCACCCTCGTCTTCGAGGCCTCGGGCGAGACCGAGATCGGCAAGGCGGCCGTTGCCCATGTCATTCTCAATCGCGCTCGGCTCGGCCGCTGGGGCAGCACGGTGAAGGAAGTGGTCACGCGTCCCTGGCAGTTCGAGCCGTGGATGACCCGGAGGACCGAGATGGAGCGCCTCGGCCTGGACGACGCGCGCTACCGCGATGCGGCGCGGATTGCCGATTCCGTTCTCCTCGGCGAGCTGCCCGACCCCACGGCTGGCGCCACCCATTTCTTGAATCCGGTCATCGTGAAGGATAGGCGGGGCGGAACGCTGCCGGCCTGGGCGCGACGCGACGGCCTCCCCATCGGGCGGCACACCTTCTATGCGCTCGACAGTCATTTGCCCGCGCATACCGAGGACGAGGGCTATTGGCCCGTGCCCCCGGCTCGGCCTTCCTGCTGACCGGCAAACCCTAAGGCCTCTCCTCAAACGCCCTTTGCCTGTTTACGGGCGACGCGCCATATTGGAGCGTCAGGCGGCTGGAACAGCGCCGGAAGGCGCCGGCCTTGCGCGCGCCTATGGCCCCGCCCTGCCGATAAGGAGGAAATGATAATGACGAAGGCACTTGCCGTTCTATGCATGACTTTGGCCGTTTCAGTTGCCGTGGTGGGCCTGTCGGGCGCGAACGCGGGGCCACTGAGCGGCGCTCACGATGCCCTGGCCGTCCTGAAGGGATATTCGACCATTGAGAAGGCGGGCTGCATTTTCGGCACGCGCCGGTGCAAGGCTGGTACCAAATGGTCCTGCGTAGACAGCGGCTCGGCCAAGACCTGCGTTTGCAGACCCTGCTAGGCTGAGACGGCTTCGTCCGTCTGTCGCGATTGCGGGCGCTTGAACTCATGTGGGGCGCCGCTCGAAGCGGCTGGTGACGCGCGCCCCGATGCGATAGATTTTGCCGTCTCGTTGCGCCGAACGCGCGGGACAGAGCAAGGGGGGAATCATGGATATCATGGCAGTCATCGTCACGCTTCTGATCGGCGCTGTCGCCGGTTGGCTTGCGGGCGTCGTGGTCGTGGGCGGAGGCTTCGGCCTTCTCGGCAACATTCTTGTGGGTATTGCCGGCGCCTTCATCGCGGCCCTGCTGTTCCCGCGGCTCGGCTTGGGTCTCACCCTCGGCGGCGGCATTGTCGGCGCGATCGTGACCTCGGCCCTGGGCGCGATCATCCTGCTCCTGGTCGTCAATCTGCTGCGAGGACTGTTCTAGTATCCGGATCACGGCGTACGCCGGCTCAGGATCCAATCGACGGCCGCCGAGAGATCGGCGACCGTCGCCGTGGGCTTGGGCGAAAATCGTTCTTCGTCGCCCGCGCGGTACTTGCCGGTTCGGACCAGAACGGCGCCCCCGAGCCCGGCGCTCAGAGCGCCGGCGATGTCGGACTCGGCGTCGTCCCCGACCATCACGGCGCTTTCCGGGGCGCAATCCATGCTCGCGAGCGCCGCCTGGAAAAACGCGGGCGAAGGTTTGCCCAAGACCAGCGCCTCGCGTCCCGTTGCGAACTCGAGCGCCGCGACGAAAGCTCCGGCATCGAGGCTCAGCTGCCCGTCGTCGTCCTTGAAGGAACGGTTCTTGGCCAGCGCGATGAAGGGCGCGCCGCCGATCAATTCGCGGAAGGCGCGGTTGAGCCGGGCGAAGTCGAAATCCTCTCCGGCATCGCCGATGATGACGGCACGGCGCGGGCGCCCGCCCTCCCCCTCGAACTCTTGCTTGAGATTGGGGTGCACGAGCAGCGAGGGCGAGCAGCCGTGTGCGGCGAGCCAATTGCGCGCGGCCTCTGCCGGCGTGAACACTTCGTTTTCCGGCAGAGCGAGCCCGAACTTGGCGAGACGCCCCAGAACCTTGCGTTTCGGCATGCGCGTCGTGTTGGTGACGAAACGCAAAGCGAGACCAGCCTGGCGCAGTCGATCGATTGCAGCAAGCGCGCCTGGCAACGCGTGATCGCCATCGTAGATCACGCCGGCGAGATCGAGCAGGACGCCACGGATCATCTGTCAAGTTTGAGCGCGTGAGCCGCGCGGGTCAACGCCGCCGTTTCCGTTTGGACCACTTCGGCCCCACGCCCCGAGCCGACGCCGCGTTACGCCGGCGGGTCATGTCTTCAGCGGGTTGCGCCCCCGCCGCTGTGCGCTGGCGAGGCTCTGTGCATAACCGGGAAAACGCCCATTCATCCGTTGACGAATGGACCGCCGCCGCCTTCGCTGGAACCCTGCGTCGGAAAACGTGTTTGCGCGTATTCCCGGGGAGGCGCAGCCCATGCATGACATCCGTGCCGACTTGCGCGAACGCGCCTACCTGCTCCAGCAGGAGATTGGCGCCGAGAACGCGCGTTTCGACCGGATGGTGGTCGAGCTCAAGCAGAAGCATGACAACGCGCTCGAGCACATGCGGGCTCAACTCCGCCTTGCCAACAAGCTGCTCGAATTCACCGCCTGGCACGACAATGTCCGGACCGTCCTCACGGCGCACATTGCCGCGGCGGAGGCGGCTGAAAGCTCGATCATGGCGTCGCTGAAGCAAGGTGCCGAGACACCCCCCGGCTGACGCCTCAATTGCGTTCGGCAATCTTCGCCTTGATGTGGCTCACGTCATCGACGGCGGTCACCCGTCCGTGGTCCATCAGCACGACCGTTCCGGCCAACCTTTCGATCTCCGCCATGACGTGGCTCACATAGACGATCGGCATGCTGGCCTGATCCCTGAGCTTCTCGAGGAACGGCATCACCTCTTCCTTCCGCCTCTCGTCGAGCGACGCGAGCGGCTCGTCGAGGAGCAGGAGCTGCGGCGATGAGAGAAGCGCGCGGCCGATGGCGACGCGCTGCTTCTCCCCGCCGGAAAGCGTGGAAATGCCCCGGCCCAACAAGGGACCTAGATCGAGGAGCGCCACGACCTCATCGAAGGACGCACTCTTGCGCGCGGACCGCGCAAAGAAGTGACCGTAGAGCAGGTTGCCCTTCACCGAAAGATGGGGGAAAAGCCGGCCGTCCTGAAAGACATAGGCGACGCGCCGGCGATAGGGCGGCAGGAAGACGCCCGCTTCGGTATCCACCAGCACCGCACCATCGACCGCGACACGGCCGCTCTCGGGGCGCAACAATCCGGCAATCACGTTGAGAACGCTCGTCTTGCCCGAGCCTGACGGACCGAAGACGGCCGTTAGGCGGCTTTCGCTCCTGAAGTCCACGTCGAGGGTGAACGCGCCGAGGCGTGCCATTGCCGAAACTTCGAGGCTCATATCGCGTGAAGCCTGCGGCTGACGCGGCGGGCAAGCGCCTCGGAGACGAGGATCGCGCCAAGCGAGATCGCAAGCGACACGACGGCGAGCCGCAACGCCGCCGCGTCGCCTCCCGGCACTTGCGTGAACGTGTAGATCAGGGTTGGCAGCGTCTGCGTCTCTCCGGGGATGTTCGACACGAAGGTGATGGTGGCACCGAATTCGCCCATGGCCCTGGCGAAGGCGAGGATGGCACCCGCGAAGATGCCCGGCGCGAGCAGGGGCAGCGTCACTGTGGCAATGAGGGAGAGACGGCTTGCGCCGAGCGTGGCCGCCGCCTGCTCGAGTTTGCGGGCG
>JBFWTF010000190.1:0-4619 GCA_050247995.1 Methyloceanibacter sp.
AGCGCATTCTGGATCTGCGCGCCCACCCCAAGCGGCGAATCCGGCTTGATGCGATCGAGCGCCGCGATCTCGAGGTCGTTGCTCTTGGCATTTTCGTAGGCCTCAGCGAGCGCGGAGTCGGCGAGTTGAAAGTCGGGCTCGAGATAGAGGGCGAATTGCAGGAAGATGATCCCCATTTCGAGGCCGCCTTCGCCCGCGAGCGCATCGCCGATGCCGTAGAAGACCTCGGCGAGGCCCTGGGTGGAGCTCTGAACGAGCAGCGGCGGGGTCTTGCCCGCTTCGATCTCGGCAAGCAGCGCCTCTGAGAGCGGGTGGCTCGCCGACTTGGCGATATGCGATTTCAGCGTCTGGCGGGCGAGCTTGCGGTTGTTGGCGTTCAGAGCGTGACGCGCATAGGCCTCGGCCACCCGCAAGGTGGCGGGATTCTTCTTGAAGGCTTGGGCATAGGCCTGGCGGGCGATATCGCGCTTGCCGGCGAGATCGGCGATCAGCGCGCGATGGTAGCGCTGATAATACTGGGCCCAGTCGGCATCGCTCAGACTGTCGAGCGCGGCGAGCGCCTCCTTGGGTTTGCCGGCGGCTTCCTTGGTCCAGGCCCGCGCGAGTGTCGAGGTCAGGTCGGCGATCGGACCTTGGCGCGCCTCGGCGAAGTTTTCGTCGGCCTCGTCGTAGCGGCCCTGCTTGAAGGCCTCGCAACCGAGCAGGAAACGCGCGAGCCGGTTGGTCGAGTCGGTCTTGACGATCTCCTTGGCGAGCTTGATGGCGTTGTCCCAATCGGCGGAAGCCGCTTCGAGCAGGAAAGCCTGCTCGAGGATCATCTCGTTCTTGGGATCCTCGGCGAGCGCCTTGGAATAGAACTCGGCGGCGGCTTCGAGGTTATGGTCGCCGCGCGCCATGCGCCCCGAAAGATAGTTGCCGAGCAGCGTGCCGCTGTCATCGTCGCCGTCGGAACCGATCTCGGAATAGGCGGCAGGGGCGGCGATGAGGATGGTGGCGAAAAGAAGCGCCCAGGCTCCCCAACGGCGCAGAGCCCCACTCGGCATGAACTTCATCTTGCCTCGGCTGTTACGCCGTCCCGCAGTTTGTCCCTGAGGACCAAGGTAGGCGCTTTTCCGCCCGCCCACAAACCAAAAGCCTTCATGATGCCCAAAGGCGGCTGGTTTGTGGCCGGCAAAAGCAAGCGCGACAAGCCTACATGTTGACGTAATTCGGCCCGCCGCCGCCTTCCGGCGGCACCCAGGTGATGTTCTGGGCCGGATCCTTCACGTCGCAGGTTTTACAATGGACGCAATTCTGCGCGTTGATCTGGAAGCGCGGTTGGCCGCCCTCGGTCACGACCTCGTAAACCTGCGCCGGGCAATAGCGCTGAGCGGGCTCGGCATAGTCGGGAAGATTGCGCGCGATCGGGATCGAGGGATCGGCAAGCTTCAGATGCACCGGCTGGTTCTCTTCGTGGTTGGTGCCGGACAGGAACACCGAGGAGAGAATGTCGAAGGTGATGACGCCGTCGGGCTTCTCGTACTCGATCGGCGCCGAGGCCGAGGCCTTCTTCAGCGCGGCATAGTCGGGCTTCAGGTGCTTCAGCGTGTGGCGCAGGAACGGGAACAGCGTGTTGAGCCACATGTCGATGCCGCCGAGCATGACGCCGAGACGCGTGCCGAACCGCGACCAGAGCGGCTTGACGTTGCGCACGCGAAACAGCTCCTTGGCCATGGCGCTGTGCTTGACCGCTTGCGGGTAAGCTTCGAGCACGTCGTTGGCGCGGCCTGACTGAAGCGCCGCAAAGGCCGCTTCCGCCGCCATCATTCCCGACAGCATGGCGTTGTGCGAGCCCTTGATGCGGGGCACGTTCATGAAACCCGCGGCGCAGCCGATCAGCGCGCCGCCGGGAAAGACGAGCTGCGGGATCGCCTGGAAGCCGCCTTCGGTCAGAGCGCGCGCGCCATAGGCGATGCGCTTGCCTCCTGCCAAATGCTCGCGGATCAACGGATGGGTCTTGGCGCGCTGAAACTCCTTGAACGGGTTGGTGTAGGGGTTGGCGTAATCGAGATGGACGACGTAGCCGACCGCGACCAGCCGCTCGCCGAAATGATAGAGGAACGAGCCGCCGCCGGTCCCGTCGTCGAGCGGCCAGCCCATGGTGTGCTGCACGAGCCCCGGCCGGTGCTTGCCTTCCGGCACCTCCCAAAGCTCTTTAAGGCCGATGCCGAATTTCTGCGGACCCGAGGCGGCGTCGAGGCCGAGCTTCCCGATGAGCATTTTCGACAGCGAGCCGCGGGCGCCTTCGGCGAAGAGCGTGTACTTGCCGCGCAGCTCGATGCCGCGCGTGTAGCTGTCCTTGTGGCTGCCGTCGCGGGCCACGCCCATGTCGCCGGTGATGACGCCTTCGATCGCGCCGTTTGCGCCGAAGATCACGTCGGTGACGGCGAAGCCGGGATAGATCTCGACGCCGAGACCTTCCGCCTGCTCGGCGAGCCAGCGGGTGAGGCTGCCGAGGCTGCCGATGTAGCAGCCGTGATTGCTCATGAGCGGCGGCATGAAGAGGTTGGGCAGGCGGATGCCGCCCGTCTTCCACAGATAGTAAAAGCGGTCTTCGCTGACCTTGGTCGTAAGCGGCGAGCCCATGTTGCGCCAGTCGGGCAGGAGGCGGTCGAGCCCGACGGGGTCGATCACGGCGCCCGACAGGATATGCGCGCCGACCTCGGAGCCCTTCTCCAGCACGACGACGGAAAGCTCCGTGCCCTTCTCGTTCGCGAGCTGCTTCAGCCTGATCGCGGCGGCGAGCCCGGCCGGCCCTGCGCCGACGATCACGACGTCGAACTCCATGCTCTCGCGCTCGGTATTCTCGGCCAACCAACTGCTCCTTCGCCGCAGCCTCCTGCGGCGCAACATTTGGCGTCATTCCCCGCGAAGGCGGGGAATCCAGTAACCCCAAAAGCCTGTTATCATTCGAAGGGTGAGGGATACTGGATTGCCCGGTCAAGCCGGGCAATGACAATTATGGGGCGATGGCGGCAACGCCAAAGTCTGGGCAATGACTGCAACGGAACGGAAAGCGGTTCAAGCCTTATTGGACTGGTACCAGGCGATGGGCGCCGACGAGGCGATCGGCGAGGCGCCGGTCGATTGCTTCGCGCCGGCAGCGCCCCCTCGCCCGCGTCCGGCCCCGGCCAGCGCGGAGCCCGCGCGTCCCATCAGAGTATCGGCGCCACCGCCCAAGACCGGACCCGGCGCCGATGAGGCGCGCAAGGCCGCGAGCCTGGCCGAGCTCGAGGCGCTGGCTCAGCGCTTCGAAGGCTGCGCCCTCAAGCGCACGGCGAAGAGCCTGTGCTTTTCCCGCGGACGCGACGGCGCGCGCGTGATGCTGATCGGCGAGGCGCCGGGCCGCGACGAGGACTTGCAAGGCAAGCCCTTCGTCGGGCGCGCGGGCCAGCTCCTCGACCGCATGCTTCACGCGATCGGGCTGGCGGAAGCCGATATCTACATCACCAACACCGTCTATTGGCGCCCTCCCGGCAATCGCACGCCGACGCCGGAAGAGGTCGAGGCTTGTGCCCCCTTCCTCGCGCGGCAGATTGAACTCAACGCGCCCGACGTGCTCGTCCTCCTCGGCAATGCCGCGGCCAAGAGCCTGCTCGGGCTCAACGAGGGCATCATGCGGCTCAGGGGGAAATGGCTTATCTATGCCAGCGGAGAGCGGGAGATCGCTGCGCTCGCGACCCTCCATCCCGCCTATCTCCTGCGCAACCCCGAGGCCAAGCGCCTCGCTTGGCGCGACATGCTGGCGCTGAAGGAAAGGCTCGAACAGACATGAACCGCTTCGACGAGACCAGGCCCTTCATCCCCGTGCGCATCGCCGTGCTCACGGTGTCGGACACGCGCACGAAGAAGACCGATAAATCGGGACCTCTGCTCGTCAGCATGATCGAGGCGGCGGGACACGAGCTGGCCGAGCATGCCGTGGTCGAGGACGACCCCAAAGCGATCCGCAAACAAGTCAAGCGCTGGATCAAGGATCCTGAGGTCGACGTGGTGATCACCACGGGCGGCACGGGCTTCACCGGGCGCGACGTGACGCCCGAGGCGGTGAAGCCGCTGTTCGAGAAGGAGATCGAGGGCTTCTCGGTGCTGTTTCACATGCTGAGCTACCAGACGGTCGGCACCTCGACGGTTCAGTCGCGCGCCTGCGGCGGTCTTGCCAAGGGCACCTATATCTTCTCAGTGCCGGGCTCTCCCGGCGCGTGCGAGGACGCGTGGAACGGCATCCTCAAGCCGCAACTCGACAACCGGCACAGGCCCTGCTCCTTCATCGAGATCATGCCGCGGCTCCAGGAGAAGAAGCAGAAGGCGAAGTCCGGCAGCTAAACCGGCCTCAGATCAGCCGTCCGGCGCGGCTCCCCTCGCGGCGCAGATCCGCCTTCCTATCGACGTCGCTCAAACGCGCGGCGAGCGCCACGCGGCTTCGCTTGAGATTTTCGCGCGTGTCGGCGAGCGCGTGCGGGCCCGACCAGCGGACGCGCGCGAACGGCGCGAGCACGCGCGGGCTGCGCTTGAGACCGACGAGCCAATAGCCGCCATCGGGCGCGGGCCCGAACACGGCATCGGCGCTCCCGAGCAGC
>JBFWTF010000191.1:0-4587 GCA_050247995.1 Methyloceanibacter sp.
AACACGGCGCGCTCCATGCCCGGCGGCTGACTGACATTGTAGTGAATGTTGCCGTCGCCGAGATGGCCGAATGGCACCGGGCGCGCGCCCGGGATCATCAGCTCGACCAGCCGGTTGGCGCGCGCGACGAACTCGGGCACGAGCGCCACCGGCACGGCGACGTCGTGCTTGATGCTGCCGCCTTCGTCCTTTTGCACTTCGCTCATCAGTTCGCGCAAGCGCCAAAGTGCTTCGCTCTGCGACAGCGATGTGGCGACGATGGCATCGGCGATCTCGCCCGCTTCGATGCCCTTGGCGAGAATGGACTCGGCCAGCGGCGCGAGCTCGGCGCTTTGGCGCGGGCTCGTGAGCTCGAACAGCGCGTACCATTGGTGCGGGGAGGGGAAGGGATCGCGCGTTCCCTTGACGTGGCGCAGCACGAACTCGACGCCGATGCGCGGCAGGATCTCGAAGGCGGTGAGAGCGGAGCCTGAGCGCTCGAGCGCGCGCGCGAAGAAGTCGGGCGCGGTCTCGAGCGCATCGAAGCCCGCCATGCAGGTGACCTTTTCGGCGATCTTGGGAAAGAGTCGCAGCACCGCCGCGGTGATGATGCCGAGCGTTCCCTCCGATCCGACGAAGAGGTCCTTGAGGTCGTAGCCCGAATTGTCCTTGCGCAGGGACTTGAGCCCGTTCCACACCTCTCCGCCGGCAAACACCACTTCGAGACCGAGCGCGAGCGCCCTCGCGCTGCCGTAAGCGAGAACCGCCATGCCGCCGGCATTGGTCGCGAGCACGCCGCCGATTTGCGCGCTTCCCTCCGAGGCGAGGCTCAAGGGAAACAGACGCCCCGCGCTCGCGGCCACCGTTTGCGCCTGCGCCAGCGTCAGTCCCGCTTCGACCGTCATCGTGTTTGAGGCGAGGTCGATGTCGCGCACGTGTTTGAGCCGTTCGAGCGAGACGACCACTTCATGTCCGCTTTCGAACGGGATCTGGCCGCCGACAAGGCCGGTATTGCCGCCTTGCGGCACGATCGCGGTCTTGGTCTCGTTGGCGAGCTTGAGGATCGCGGAGACTTCTTGGGTGTTGGCGGGCTTCAGCACGAGCGCCGCCTTGCCGCGATAGCGGTCGCGCCACTCCACGAGATAGCGCGCCATCTCCGCCTCCTCGCGGATGGCGTGGCCCGCGCCGACGATGCGGACAAACGCATCGATCGTGTCCGCAGCGGGCCGTCTATGTTTCGTCGTGCGCGTCATGGCGGGTTCAGCGCTAGCCCCGATTGGCCGCGCGCCGCAAGCGGTCGTTGATGGCCTCGCCGAGCCCGGTCGCAGGGATGGGCATCACGGCGATGGTAACGACCCCGGCCTGATCGAGCTCGCGCAGCGCGGCGAAGAGCCTGGACGCGGCCTCCTCCAGATTGCCGCTTTGGCTGAGATTGATGGTCGTCCGGGCGCCTGTTGGCACGTTGCCGCCGAAGGCGAGCAAAGCCTCGTCCGCGCCGACGGTCAGCGCATCGAGCCTGAGCGGCGTCATCGGCGCGTAGTGCGCCGCCTGCTGCCCCGGCGAAGAGGCGAGCTCCGCCGCTTTCGCCGCGGCCAGAGGCGCGCCGAGCAGAGCCTCGATCGCCGCGCGGGGGATCGCTCCCGGCCGCAACAGGGCAGGCTCGCCGGCGAGGCTCACCACAGTGGACTCGATGCCGAGCGGGGATGGGCCGCCGTCGAGGATCATGGCCGGGCGGTCGCCAAGCTCGGCCTCGACATGGGCGGCGGCGGTCGGGCTGATCCGCCCCGACCGGTTGGCGCTCGGCGCGGCGATGGGCAGCGCGGCCTTGGCGAGGAGCGCTTGCGCGATCGGATGCGCCGGGGCCCGGAGCGCGATCGTGTCGAGCCCGGCGCTGACGAGATCGGCGATGCCGCAGGTCGAGCGCCGCTTGAGCACGAGCGAGAGAGGGCCGGGCCAAAAGGCGCCCGCGAGCTTCCGCGCCGCTTCGTTTACCAAGCCGTATTCGCCCGCCTCGGCCAGACCCGGAACATGCACGATCAGCGGGTTGAAGCGCGGCCGCTCCTTCGCCGCGAACACCTTGGCGACGGCGCGCGCATCGAGCGCGTTGGCGCCGAGCCCGTAGACCGTCTCGGTGGGAAAGGCCACGATCTCGCCGCGGGCGAGCGCCTGGGCCGCTCGCCTGATGGCGTCTGGCGTGGCCGGAACGATGGGCATGCCGCCATTTCGCGTGTTACCACGCCTGGGTCAAGCTAGAGTGAGGCTCATGACTACCCTCCTTTTGACCCATCCCGCCTGCCTCCTGCACGATACGGGCTACGGGCATCCCGAACGGGCCGATCGGCTCCGCGCCATCGACGACGCCCTTTCGGCTCCCGGCTTCAGGGCGCTCAATCGCGAGGAGGCGCCGCTCGCCGATCTCGCCGCGATCGAGCGGCTTCACCCCGAGGCCTATGTCGCGATGGTCCGGGCCGCGATCCCCAAGCGCGACCACAAGATGCTCGATCCCGACACCATCGTCTCGCCGGGAAGCTGGGAGGCGGCGCTCAGGGCGACGGGCGCGTGCATCCATGCCGTCGATCAGGTCATGGCCGGCAAGGCCGACAACGCCTTCTGCGCCGTGCGCCCGCCCGGCCACCACGCCGAGCCGTCGCGGGCGATGGGCTTCTGTCTGTTCAACAGCGTCGCCGTGGCGGCGTTGCATGCGCGCGCCGCCCACGGCGCCGAGCGCGTGGCCGTGGTCGATTTCGACGTGCACCACGGCAACGGCACGCAGGCGGCGTTCTGGTCGGACCGTGACCTGTTCTACGGCTCGACCCACCAGATGCCGCTCTTTCCCGGCACCGGCGCCCGCGATGAGACGGGCGTGGGCAATATCTTCAACGCACCGCTGAAGTCCGGCGACGACGGGGACGATTTCCGTGCCGCCTACGAGACGCGCATCTTGCCCGCGCTCGATGCCTTCGCGCCCGATTTTCTCCTCGTCTCGGCCGGCTTCGATGCGCATCTCAAGGACCCTCTCGCCAATCTCAGGGTGCTCGAGCCCGATTTCGCCTGGGTGACCGAGAAGCTGATGGAGGCTGCCGCGAAGCATTGCGGCGGCAAACTCGTTTCGACGCTCGAAGGCGGTTACGATCTCGAAGCCCTGGCAAGCTCGACCGCCGTTCACGTCGAGACCTTGATGGGCGCCTCCTCTTGAGGCGAGCCTCCTGAGGCGGGCCTCTTGAGGCGAGCCTCTTGATTAGGCAGCGGGGAAGGGGCTAACGAGGACCATGACCGAGCCGAAGGACAATTCCGACATCAAGGCCATGAGCTTCGAGCAGGCGCTCAAGGAGCTCGAAACCATCGTCGATCGCCTGGAAAAGGGCGATGTCGAGCTTGAGGCCTCGATCCTCATCTATGAGCGGGGCGAGGCGCTCAAGACCCATTGCGACGCGCTTCTGCGCAAGGCCGAGGCGCGGGTCGAGAAAATCTCGCTCAATCAGAACGGCCAGCCTACCGGCACCGAGCCCCTCGACGTCGATAATTGAGCCGGTCTAGGCGGAAAACCGCCGCTTGCCGCTGCGCTGGCGAGACAAATCCGGCCCTGCACAGAGTATAGTTGCAAGCCGGGTGGCAGGCCGATAAAGGTCATAATTAACGGGCCATCCTTCAGACGCCTTTCCCAGAAATCGGGCGGTAATGCGCATGAGTGCCGATAGTCCCACGCCGCTGCTCGATCGCATCAATGAACCCGCCGATTTGCGCGCGCTCGACGACGCCGAGCTGAAGCAGCTCGCGGACGAGCTGCGCCACGAGCTGATCGCCGCGGTCGCGGTCACCGGCGGCCATCTCGGCGCTGGCCTCGGCGTGGTCGAGCTCACCATTGCCCTCCACCACGTCTTCGACACGCCGCGCGACCGGCTGATCTGGGACGTCGGACATCAATCCTACCCGCACAAGATCCTCACCGGGCGCCGCAACCGCATTCGCACGCTGCGCCAGGCCGACGGCCTGTCGGGTTTCTGCAAGCGCGCCGAGAGCGAATACGACACCTTCGGCGCCGGCCACTCTTCGACCTCGATCTCGGCGGGGCTCGGCATGGCTGTCGCGCGCGACCTCGACGGCAAGGCCCACAATGTCGTCGCCGTGATCGGCGACGGCGCCATGAGCGCCGGCATGGCCTACGAGGCCATGAACAACGCGGGCGCGATGGATTCGCGGCTCATCGTCATTCTCAACGACAACGACATGTCGATCGCGCCGCCGGTCGGGGCCATGAGCGCCTATCTCGCCAAGCTGATCTCCGGCGGCACCTACCGGCGCTTCCGCCGCTTCCTGAAAAAGGTTGCGCACAAGCTGCTGCCCCGGGACTGGGAGCGCCGCGCGGCGCGCGCCGAGGAATTTACCCGCGGTTTCTGGACCGGCGGCACGCTGTTCGAGGAGCTCGGCTTCTATTACGTCGGCCCGATCGACGGTCACAATTTCGAGCACCTTCTTCCCGTTCTGCGCAACGTGCGCGCCATGAAGAACGGCCCGATCCTGGTTCATGTCGTCACGCAGAAAGGCAAGGGCTACGGTCCGGCGGAAGTGTCGGCCGACAAGTTCCACGGCGTCGGCAAGTTCAATGTC
>JBFWTF010000192.1:0-4581 GCA_050247995.1 Methyloceanibacter sp.
GCCACGCGAGCAACTGGCACAGCCGCTCGATCTCCGGTCCAGCCGCAACCTTCGCCATGGGCTAGAGCCCCATTACCGAGGAGAGAGTCCCGGAGCCCAGCCAAATCCATCCCCCCCCTTGATGGGGAGGGCGGCGAGCGCAGCGAGCCGGGTGGGGTGATGGAATTTCAACGCGCGACCGGCTCGCCGCGCTAGGCGCAACGCCCCCCACCCCGACGCCGCCTTCGGCGGCATCGGACCTCCCCACGAGGGGGAGGTATGAAGGCAGTCGAGGCTGAGGCGGCTGCATTCAGAATAGTTTGAGGCCGGGAGGGAGCGGCAGGCCGCCGGTCAGGCTCTTCATCTTGTCTTTCATCGCCACTTCGACCTTGGCCTTGGCGTCGTTGTGCGCGGCGACGATAAGGTCTTCGAGGATCTCGGCCTCGCCGGCATTGAGCAGGGAAGGATCGATCGCTACGCCCGCCATGTCGCCCTTGCCGGTGAGCGTCACCGTCACCATGCCGCCGCCCGAGCGGCCCTCGATCTGCATGCGCTCAAGCTCGGCCTGCATGTCGGCCATGCGGCCTTGCAGCGCCTGCGCCTGCTTCATCATCTCGGCGAAGTTCTTCATCAGTTGGTTCCATCCTCCTTGACCTCGTCGGGCGCCTCGCTGTCCGGCGCTTCGGGCGCGGGCTCAGCGACGGGCCGCACGGCGGCGATGCGCGCCCCGGGGAAACGTTGCAGCACCTCCTTGACGGAGGGATGCTCGCGCACGGTCTCGATCGCGCGCGCTTCTTTTTCGCGGCGCTGCACCCCGAGCGGCACGGCGCCCTCCTCGTCGCTGACGGCCACGATCCATACGCGGCCGGTCCATTCCTTCAGCTTGCGCATCAAATCCTGGCCGAGCGCGCCGGGCGCATGCGGCAGCGGATTGATCTCGATGGTGCCCGGCTTGAAGCGGACGGGCCGAACCTGCTCGGTCAAGGCATGCTTGAGCTTGAGATCGCGCTTCGCCTCGGCGAGCGCCACGACGTCCTCGAAACTCTTGAGCTCGGCGTGACGTGGCTCTTGCGCTTGCGGGTCGCCATCCGGGGCGGCGCGCGACGGGGCGCGAGAGGCTTCGGCCGGCGCGGGGCGCGCCCGCGGGATCTCGGCGCTGAGCATAGGGGCTGGCTCGGCCTTGCGCGACGGCTTCGGCGAAGCTGAGGTTTCGGCCGGTCCGGTCCCGCTCCCTTCGGCGAGACGGCGCGCGAGCTCGCCGGGCGGCGGCAGGTCGGCGGCATAGGCGAGCCTGACCAGCACCATGTCGGCGGCCGCCAACGGGCGCGGGCTCTCCCTCACCTCGTCATGGCCTTTCAGTAGCATCTGCCAGGCGCGGGCGAGCGTAGGCATCGAGAGCCGCGCGGCGAGATCGGCGGCCCGCGCGCGCTCGGCCTCGCTCGCGGCAAGATCGGCGCTTGCGGCGCCCGCCGCCTTCACCAGCGTGACGGCATGCACCGCGTCGGCGAGATCGGCGATGATCTGGCCGGGCTCGGCACCATCCCTATTGAGCGCGGCAAGCTCGGCGAGCGCCGCGCCCGCGTCGCCCTTCAAGACCTTCTCCATCAGATCGAAGATGCGGGTGCGGTCGGCGAGGCCCAGGAGGCCGCGCACCGCGCCGGCCTCGACCTCGCTGCCGCCGAAGGCAATGGCCCGATCGAGGATCGAGAGCGCATCGCGCACGGAGCCTTCGGCCGCGCGAGCGATGAGCGCGAGCGCCGGGCGCTCGGCGCGCGCGCCTTCGGCGTCGGCGACCTTGGCGAGATGCTCGATCAAGGTCTCGATCTCGATCCGCTTCAAGTCGAAGCGCTGGCAACGCGACAGAACCGTGACCGGCACTTTGCGCACCTCGGTCGTGGCGAAGATGAACTTCACGTGCTCGGGCGGCTCTTCCAGCGTCTTGAGCAGGCCGGCGAAGGCCGGCTTCGACAGCATGTGCACCTCGTCGAGGATGTAGACCTTGTAGCGGGCGATGTTCGGCTTGTAGTGGGCGCTGTCGATCAGCTCGCGAATATCGTCGATGCCGGTATGGGAGGCGGCGTCCATCTCGACCACGTCGAGATGCCGGCTCTCGAGGATGGCGCGGCAATGGGCGCCTTCGGCTTCCATCTCGACGGTTGGGCCTTCGACGCCCTCGGCCTCGTAATTGAGCGCGCGCGCGATCAGCCGCGCGGTCGTGGTCTTGCCCACGCCGCGCACGCCGGTCAGCATATAGGCCTGGGCGATGCGGCCGGAGGCGAACGCGTTCTTGAGCGTCCGCACCATGGCCTCCTGCCCGATCAGCTCGGCGAAGACCTTGGGCCGGTATTTCCGGGCGAGCGCGGCGTGGCTCTCGGGGTGGGCGTGACCGGACGGGGCGGTCTCGCCCTTGGGGCTTCCGCCGCGCTTTGATGCGCCTTTGTCCTTGTTCTTGGCGTCGGCCATCGCTCTCGACACTCTCCAAACGGAAACGGAGGCAGCGGAACGGATTGCCGGCCCGGCAACGACGCGTTCCGTACCAATGGTTGAACCTACTACGCCGGGGGGCGAGGTGGGAGGCTGGACGAGCAACCCGCGAAACGCTCGTTAGGGCTGCTTCCTTCCGGACCTGACCCGGTTGGCGAGGGCCGCGCCTGCCGCCAACCTCCCTAAGGGAGTATATCGGGGATTGCGTCCCTTGTGGCAACCCGGTCAAAAAAGGCCTCGCCATGCCGAGATATGTCGCCTTGCTACGCGCGGTGAACGTCGGGGGCACCGGCAAGCTGCCGATGGCCGAACTGAAGAAGATGTGTGGCGAGGCGGGCTTCAGCCGCGTCCAAACCTATATCGCCAGCGGCAATGTCGTATTCGACAGCACGGCCAAGCCGCCAAGGGTCAAGGCCGAACTTGAGTCTCGCCTGCGTGCGTATCTCGGCAAGCCTATGGGGGTCGTGGTGCGAACGGCCACGGAGATGGCCGCCGTGCTCAAGGCCAACCCCTTCCCATATGCCGAATCGAAGCACACTTATGCGATCTTCCTCGACGCGCGTCCGCCGCGCGACGCCCTGGAGCATGCCGTCGGTCAGGCCGACGAGAGGATCGCTATCGGCAAGCGCGAAATCTTCGTCCAATACGCCAGCGGCATGGGACGATCCAAGCTGCGAATCCCGGCCGCCAAGGACGGCACCGCGCGCAACATGAATACGGTGGCGAAACTGGCCGAGATGGCGTCGAAGCCGTAAGGGGCTGCTTCGTTCCGGACCTCAGGCGAGGCTTCAATCCCGGCGAAGCTTCAACTCGGCGCGGAAGGGACTGGCCGGATAGGTGCCGAGCACCGTCACCTCGCTCGAATAGAAGTGAAGCTCCTCCAGGGCGAGCTTGACCAGCCGCTCCTCGGGATGACCCTCGATATCGGCGTAGAACATGGTGGCGTTGAACGAGCCTTCGAGCTGGTAGGACTCGAGCTTGGTCATGTTCACGCCGTTGGTGGCGAAGCCGCCGAGCGCCTTGTAGAGCGCGGCCGGAACGTTGCGGACGCGAAAGACGAAGCTGGTGACGACCGGGCCGTCGCTCTTCTTGACGCGGACAGGCTTGGTCGCGAGCACGACGAAGCGCGTCGTGTTGTGCTGGGCGTCCTCGATATCGGCCTTGGCGATCTTGAGCCCGTAAATCTCGGCGGCGAGCTTGGAGGCGATCACCGCGGCGCTGCGCTCGCCGGACTCGCGCAAATGGCGCGCGGCGCCGGCGGTGTCGGCCTCGGCGACCGGCTTCAGCTTCAGCGCGCGGACGACGTTGCGGCATTGGCCGAGGGCCATGACGTGGCTGTGCACCGTCTTCAGCTCCGACATCTTGACGCCGGGAAGCGTGAGCAACTGATGGCGCACCCGCTCAAAATGCTCGGCGACGATGTGAAGCCCCGAATGCGGCAGCAGGTGATGAATGTCGGCGACGCGGCCCGCCACCGAATTCTCGATGGGGATCATGGCGAGCTTCGCCTTGCCGGTTTTGACCGCCGCGAGCGCGTCCTCGAAGGTCGGACAGGCAAGCGCCTCCATGCGCGGATACGCGTCGAGCGCGGCGAGGTGCGAGTTGGCGCCGGGCTCGCCCTGGAAGGCGATTCTGTCTAAGCGCTTCTTGGCCATGGTCGTAAGGGAAGCGAGCAAATATCTAGGCGCGCGGACCAAGCAATTGACGCGCCCGTTCAAGGTCGGGCGGAGTATCGACACCGAGCGGGACAGTGTCAACGAGCCCGACATGAATCGACATTCCCGCCTCGAGCGCTCTGAGCTGCTCGAGCTTCTCGCGCCGTTCGAGCGGCGAGGGCGGCAGCGCGACGAAGCGTTCCAGCGCCACGCGCGAATAGGCGTAGATGCCGATATGATGGTAGAGCGGACCCTCGCCGTAAGGCGCGGTCGCCCGCGTGAAGTAGAGCGCGCGCAAAGTCGCGCCGCCGGGGAGCGGCGTGCCGATCACCTTCACCACGTTGGGATCGGTGCGATCCTCGTCGCGGACGATGGAAGCGGCGATGGTGCCGATATCTGCGCCGCCTTCCGCCCGCGCGCTGAGGCAGGCGCGGACCAGGACCGGATCGAGCGTGGGCAGATC
>JBFWTF010000193.1:0-4545 GCA_050247995.1 Methyloceanibacter sp.
ACCTGGAGCGCTTCCGCCGGCAAGCTCGACGCTTTCGCTCGCGCCGCGCTGACCGATCCCATCGACGCCAAGGTGAGGGCGGCGATTGCAAGCACCATCGCCACGGTCAAGACGGACTTCGCCAAGGAAGGCGCCAAGCTCGCGACGCGCCAATCCTCGCAGAAAGTGCTGGAGAAGCTTCTGCCCGTCGTCCCCGGCCTGATCGGCGGCTCGGCCGACCTCACCGGATCGAACGGCACGCTCACCAAGCTCCACACCATGGTCAAGCCGGGAGACTTCTCCGGCAACTACATCCATTACGGCGTGCGCGAGCACGGCATGGCCGCGATCATGAACGGCATGGCGCTGCATGGCGGCATCGTGCCTTACGGCGGCTCGTTCCTCGTCTTCACCGATTATTGCCGCCCGTCGATCCGTCTTTCGGCGCTGATGCAGCAGCGGGTCATCTACGTGATGACGCACGATTCGATCGGTCTCGGCGAAGACGGTCCCACCCACCAGCCGGTCGAGCATCTGGCGGCGCTCCGCGCCATTCCCAATCTCAATGTGATGCGCCCGGCCGACTCGGTCGAATGCGCCGAGTGCTGGGAGATCGCGCTCGAGACCAAGACGACGCCGACAATCCTCGCTCTGACCCGCCAGGGCCTGCCGGTGCTCCGCACCTCTCCGAGCGGGGAGAATCTTTCGGCCAAGGGCGCCTATGTGCTGATCGAGCCGAAAGCGAAGCGCGACGTGACGCTGATCGGCACCGGGTCCGAGGTTGCGCTCGCGGTCGAAGCGGCCAAGGCGCTCGAAGGGGAGGGGATCGCCGCCGCAATCGTGTCGATGCCCTGCACCGAGCTCTTCGCGGCGCAAAGCGAGTCCTATCGCGAAGGGGTGCTCGGTTCTTGTCCCCGTGTCGCGGTCGAGGCCGCCGTGCCCTTGGGCTGGTGGCGATGGCTCGGACCCAAAGGCGCCTTCATCGGCATGCACGGATTTGGGGCTTCGGCGCCCGCCCAACGACTATATAAGCATTTCGGCATTACCGCCGAGGCGGTCGCCGCCGCGGCCCGCGAGCTGATTGGGAAGAGGTAGAGTGAAGAATGTCAAATAAGCGCGTCGCCATTAACGGATTTGGCCGGATCGGCCGGCTCACCTTCAGGGCCTATTTGGAGTCGGGCCGTAACGATCTCGATTTCGTCGCCATCAACGATCTCGGCTCGGCCGAGATGAACGCCCATCTGCTTCAGTACGACAGCGTTCATGGGCGCTTCCCCGGCAAGATCGACGTCGTCGACGGGCGCCTCAAGACCGACGGCCAGGACGTCGCGGTCCTGTCGCAATCGGCTCCCGAGCAGCTTCCTTGGCGCGACCTCGGCGTCGATATCGTGATGGAGTGCACCGGGCGCTTCACCGACCGCGACGGCGCCGCCAAGCATCTCGCCGCCGGCGCCAAGCGCGTGCTCGTCTCGGCGCCGTGCACCGGCGCGGACCTCACCGTCGTCTATGGCGTCAATCACGACCAGCTCACCCAGGAGCACCACGTCGTCTCCAACGCCTCGTGCACCACCAACTGCCTCGCGCCGGTTGCCAAGGTCCTGAACCAGGCCATCGGCATCAAGCACGGCTACATGACCACGGTTCACGCCTATACCGGCGACCAGCGGGTGGTGGACACGCTCCACAAGGACCCGTATCGCGCCCGCGCCAGCGCCGTGAACCTGATCCCGAGCTCGACCGGCGCGGCCAAGGCCGTCGGCCTCGTCCTGCCCGAGCTCAAGGGCAAGCTCGACGGCGCCTCGATCAGGGTGCCGGTGCCGAATGTGAGCCTCGTCGATCTGACCTTCCAGTCGGCGCGCGCCACCACCGCCGAGGAGATCAATCAGGCGATCATCAAGGCGGCCAACGGCCCGCTCAAGGGCGTTCTCGGCGTCAACGCCAAGCCGCTCGTTTCGACCGATTTCAACCACGACCCGTTGAGCTCGATCTTCGATCTCACCGGCACGCATGTGGTTGACGGCACCTTCTGCCGGGTCGTCGCCTGGTACGACAACGAATGGGGCTTCTCCAACCGCATGAGCGACACGGCGGCCGCCATGGGGCGGCTGATATGAACGAGGCGAAGCCGGCCGCTTCCGAGAAACCGGGAGCGGACGCAAGCCTCGATCTCTCCCGCGTCAAGACCATCGAGGGGGTCGATGTGCGGGGGAAGCGCGCGCTCATCCGCGTCGATTTCAACGTGCCGATCGAGAACGGCGTCGTCGCCGACGCGACCCGGCTCGAGCGCGTGCTGCCGACCATCGCCCGGCTCGCCTCCGCCGGCGCCAGGGTCATCGTGCTGTCGCATCTCGGCCGCCCCAAGGAAGGCCCGTCTTCCGACACCTCGTTGCGGCCCGTGGCGATGAAGATGCGCGAGCTCATGCCGGGGCGGAAGGTCCATTTCATCGGCGACTGCGTCGGCGAAGAGCCGCGGCGGAACCTTGCCGCGCTCAAGCCCGGCGAGATCGCCGTGCTCGAGAATCTGCGCTTCTATCCCGGCGAGGAGAAGAACGATAAGCTCTTCGCCAAGCGGCTCGCCGAGCATGGCGACCTCTACATCAACGACGCGTTCTCGACCGCCCACAGGGCGCATGCCTCGGTCGATGCCATCGCCGATCTTCTTCCCTCTTATGCCGGCCTCCTGATGATGGCCGAGATCGCCGCTCTCGGCCGCGCGCTGGAAAATCCCGCGCGCCCGGTCATGGGCATTGTCGGCGGCGCCAAGGTCTCGACCAAGATCGAGGTCCTGACCCATCTCGTCACGCGCATGGACGCGCTCGTCGTGGGCGGAGGCATGGCCAACACTTTCCTCCTTGCCAAAGGGATCAAGATCGGAAGCTCGCTCTCTGAGCCCGATTTCGTGCCGACCGCGAAGGAGATCATGGCGGAGGCCGCCCGAAGCGGCTGCGAGATCGTCCTGCCGCAAGACGTCGTGATCGCGAGCACGTTGAAAGAGGGCGTGGAGTGGCGGGTCTGCCCCGTCACGTCCGTTCCGGACGGCATGCTCATCCTCGATTTCGGCCCTGACAGCATCGCCGCGCTGAAGCAGCGCCTCGCCACAATTCGCACCGTGCTGTGGAACGGGCCTCTTGGCGCCTTCGAGGTGCCGCCTTTCGGCGAGGGCACCTTCGCGCTTGCGGCCGAGGTCGCGCGCCTCACCAAGGACGGCCAGCTCGTGAGCGTTGCGGGCGGCGGCGATACGGTGCGGGCCCTGAAAGAGGCGGGCGCGGCTTCGGGCTTCACCTATATCTCGACCGCCGGCGGCGCATTTCTCGAATGGCTCGGCGGCCATGCCCTGCCAGGCGTCGTGGCGCTGGCGCGGAGCGGGACCCGCCGCGCGACTTAGGCGCCACCTGACCGACTTCCGATCGTTGAAGTAAGCCGGGCGCCGGTCCTGCCTCGCGGTTTCTCAGCTCTTTGAGGCGATGACCGAAGCAAGCCTCACTCGCCGCCTGGCGTCACGCCCGAGAGAAAAAAACGTCAGGGCTTCAGGTCCCAACATCCGGCCGCGCAACCTGCTTCCCAGCCCGCCATGCACGCCGCGTAAGCCATCGATTCGCCCATCGGGAACGCCGCGTAAGCGCTAAAATCTTGCTGGGAGCAATCATTCTCACTCAAACACGTATCAAAACAGTGCTCATACGCGAGGTCATCTCTCTTGCCTTTCTGAACCTTGGCTAGTGCCCTGGCGCGATTTTTTGCCTCAAGTTTGGCTGCAGCCTCGATTTTTGCCTTGGCTTCCGGCGGCAGCTTTTGGCCATAGCTATTCGTCGCCAATACCGACGTCGCTATGAGCAGGCACGCAATACCCCGCACAATGTTCTGCATGGCGGCACTTCCTTCGGCTTTGACGGCGATGCTGAATTTGGGTTCAGCCCCAAACCGTCGCTCTGATCGAGATCAAGACTGCGTTTTTCATCGGGGTGCCGTTCTCTTCAAGGCTGCTCTGCGCCTTTGACCGGCCCTTAACGCAGCTAAGGACCTGGGAAATGTTATGCCGTTGATGTTAGTTGCGTGGCTGGCTTCCCGCCGCAGCGGGAATCTAGTAACCATCATGCGCTAGGTCTTGGCGCGCGCGGATCGCGCCGCCGTTGCCGGGAAGCGCCCGGCGATGACATATAAGGTAAGGGCGAGCGGCCCAAGCGAGAGGCCACGAGTGTGACCAGGAGACAGGGGCAGGGACCGATGCCCAAGGACATCATCATCGCGCCCTCGATCCTCTCGGCCGATTTCGCCAAGCTCGGCGAAGAGGTCAAGGCGATCGACCGCGCCGGCTGCGACTGGATCCATGTCGATGTCATGGACGGGCACTTTGTGCCCAACATCACCATCGGACCCGACGTGGTGAAGGCGCTCCGCCCGCACTCGAACAAGCTCTTCGACGTGCATCTGATGATCGCGCCCTGCGACCCCTTCATCGAGGCGTTCGCGCGAGCGGGTTCGGACCTCATCACCGTTCACGCCGAAGCGGGGCCGCATCTCGACCGCTCGCTTCAGCTCATCAAGAGCCTCGGCAGGAAGGCGGGC
>JBFWTF010000194.1:0-4500 GCA_050247995.1 Methyloceanibacter sp.
CGACCAGGACAAGCTGCTCGCGGCCCACCGGAGCCTCGAGGAGATGCGCGCCTTCATCGGCGCCGACTCGCTCGCCTTCCTCTCGGTCAACGGCATCTACAGGGCCATGGGCTTCGACGGCCGCGATAACGCCCATCCCCAGTTCACCGACCATTGCTTCACCGGCGAATATCCGACGCGGCTCAGGGACCGCGAAGGGCCGCCGCAGCAGAAGCAGCTCTCCTTCCTCGCCGAGGTCGGTTGAGTTCCGGACGGCTCAAGGATCGCATCGCGCTCATCACCGGCGCCTCGCGCGGCATCGGCCGCGCCGTGGCGCTGGCCTTCGCGCGGGAGGGCGCGCATGTTTTGCTGCTTGCCCGCGTGCGCAAGGCGCTCGAGGAGGTCGACGATCGCATCAGGGCGGAGGGCGGCACGGCGACGCTCATTCCCCTCAATCTCAAGAACGGCACGACCATCGACGCGCTCGGGCCGTCCATCTACGAGCGCTTCGGCAGGCTCGACATTCTGGTGGGCAATGCCGCGATCCTGGGGCGGCTCTCACCCCTTACCCACATTCCTTCCGAGCATTGGGACAAGAGCTTCGCCATTAACGTCGCGGCCAATTGGCGGCTGATCCGCACGCTCGATCCGCTCTTGCGCCTTTCGCCAGCAGGCCGGGTGATCTTCGTCACCTCGGGCGTCGCGCGCTCGGCCCGCGCCTATTGGGCGCCCTACTCCGTGACCAAGGCCGCGCTCGAGGCTTTAGCCAAGACTTACGCTCATGAGACGAGCGACAGCGCGATCAAGGTCAACCTGATCGATCCCGGCGCCACGGCGACGCGCATGCGGGCCGAGGCCTATCCCGGGGAGGATCAGGCGAAGCTGCCGACACCTGAGCAGGTCGCCGAGGCCTTCATCCCCCTCGCCATGGCCGATTTCGCCGAGACGGGACAGATCATCGAGCTCTAGGCCCCTACCCTTCTTGCGTCAGCACCATGCCGTCATAGGCGGGCTCGACGCCTTCCGGGAGCTCGGCCTTGAGCCGCTCATAGTCGAGATCGACATGCATATGGGTGAGGATGGCGCGTTTCGGTCTCATGCGCGCGATCCAGGCTAGCGCCTGCGCGACCGAGAAATGACTCGGATGCGGCTTGTAACGGAGCGCATCGAGGATCCAGACGTCGAGGCCTTCGAGCGCATCGAGCGAGCTTTCCGGGAAATCGCTGACATCGGGCGAATAGGCCACGCCGCCGAAGCGGAAGCCGAGCGTCTCGCCCGAGCCGTGAATTTGCCGGAAGGGTAACGCCTCGATGGCGCCGCCTGCGCCCGAGATTGCGACCGCCTTCCCTGCCTCGATGTCATGGCTCTTGAGCACCGCGGGATATTCGCTGCCCGGCGGCGTATCGAAGCAATAGCCGAAGCGGCCGCGGAGCTGCCGGCCCGTCGCCGCATCGTGATAGACATCGACGCGGCGATTGCCGTTATAGGCGACCTGACGCAGATCATCGATGCCGTGGGTGTGATCGGCGTGGTCATGCGTGTAGAGCACGCCGTCGAGCCAACCCGTGCCGGCGTCGAGCAGTTGCTGGCGAAGATCCGGCGTGGTGTCCACGAGCGCCGTGGTCCGGCCGCTCGCGCCGTCGCGTTCGACCATAAGCGCGCAACGCATCCGCCGGTTCTTAGGATCGGCGGGATCGCATTCGCCCCAATGATTGCCGATGCGGGGCACGCCGCCCGATGTGCCGCAGCCGAGAATGGTGAATTTGAGGCTCATGCGGCGCTTTGCGGCAACTTCTGCCAGTCGCGCGGCACCTTCTGGAAAAGCCGGAAGAAATTGTCGGTCGTCAGCCGCGCGATATCGTCCTCGCCAAGTCCCCGCACGCGGGCAAGCCGCGAAGCGACGTGGGCGACATAAGCGGGCTCGTTGGTCTTCCCCCGCATCGGCTCGGGCGCGAGATAGGGCGCATCGGTCTCGACCAGGAGACGATCCGCCGGAACTTCGGCGGCGATGGCGCGGAGAGTCTCCGCGTTCTTGAAGGTGAGGACTCCGGAGAAGGACACGTAGCCGCCGAGCGCAAGCCCGCGCCGCGCAAGCTCGGGCCCGCTCGTGAAGCAATGCAGCACGAAGGGAAACGCGCCCTTCGCGCTCTCCTCCTCGAGAATACCCGCGATGTCGTCGTCGGCCTCGCGCGCATGGATGACGAGCGGCAGTCCGGTTTCGCGCGCGGCGGCGATATGGGTGCGGAAGCTTTTCGCCTGCGCGTCGCGCGGGCTGTGATCGTAGTGGTAGTCGAGCCCGGCCTCGCCGACCGCCACGACCTTGGGATGACGCGCGATCTCCACGAGTTCGGCCGCCGTCACGTCGGGCTCCTCGGCGGCGTTGTGGGGATGGGTTCCGATCGAGCAGAACACCCCTTCATGCGCCTCGACGATGGCCTCGATCTCGCCGAAACGGCGCACGCGCGTCGATATGGTCACGATCGGACCGATCCCGGCCGCGCGCGCGCGGGCGAGCACGGAATCGAGCTCGCACCGGAGATCGGGAAAATCGAGATGGCAGTGGCTATCGACGAGCATTACGGAAAGTTAAAAGACCGATAGGTTTCAAGCTGCTAGGTTGGGCGGCGCCGGGGCCTGCCTCCCCTAATGCAGCATTTGCTTCTGCGTGACAATAACGGGCTTCGAGCCCCCACGGGTGAACACATGATGCCGAGACGTCGATCCGCCGTTCGCCGCCTGCGCCTCATCGTTTTGGCAGCCGCTGTGCTGTTCTGCCTCCCCGGCGCGAGCCCGGCTTCGGCCGGGTGCGGCAAGAGCGTCGTTCTCTACAACGCCTCTTGGTGCCCTTACTGCAAACAAGTCAGGGCCATCCTCGCCCGCAATCATATCAAGTACCGCACCCTCGACGCGACCACCGCCGCGGTCCAGGCCGACATGATCCGCCGCTTCGGCGACACCGCCGTCCCGCGCATCCTCATCGGCGGGGAACTCGTCGAAGGCGTCGACGAAGCCCGCATCAAGCAATTGTGCCGCTCGTCCTCGCGCTCACCCTTACATCAGGACGAGGCGGCGTCGCTCTCGGTCTCGATATGGCGGGGGAAGACGGGCGCTGGCGGCGGCAATGACGACCCGGGTTCCAGCCGCCCCTTGGGTCCGAGCGCGGCGAAGCTCCGCGCCGAAGGCGGCACCCCGAGCTGCTCGAGCAGCTTGCCCGCGCTCTCGGGCATGACCGGCTGGCTCAAGATCGCGATCGCGCGCGTCACTTCCGCCGTCACGTAGAGGATGGTCTCCATCCGCTGAGGGTCGGTCTTCTTGTGCGCCCACGGCTCCTCGCCGGCGAAATAGCGATTGGCGTCGGCGACCACCGCCCAGATCGTCTCGAGCGCGCGATGGATGGCGAAGGCATCGATCGCGGTCTCGACCCGGGCGAGTAGCTGATCGGCCGAGGCGAGGATGGCCTCGTCGGCCGCCGTGAGCTTGCCCGGCTTCGGCACCGTGCCCCCGCAATTCTTGGCGATCATCGACAACGAGCGCTGAGCGAGATTGCCGAGGTCGTTGGCGAGGTCGGCATTGATGCGCTGGACGATCCCCTCCCGGCTGTAGTTCCCGTCCTGGCCGAACGGCACCTCGCGCAAGAGGAAATAGCGGAGCTGATCGGCGCCGTAGTCCGCAGCCAGCGTGAACGGATCGACGACATTGCCGACCGATTTCGACATCTTCTCCCCGCGGTTATAGAGGAAGCCGTGGCCGAACACCCGCTTCGGCAGCGCCACGCCCGCCGACATTAAGAACGCCGGCCAGTAGACCGTGTGAAAACGGATGATGTCCTTGCCGATGATATGCGCGTCGGCCGGCCAGTAGCGCCGGAAATTGTCGGAATCCTCGTCGGGAAAGCCGACGCCGGTGATGTAGTTGGTGAGCGCATCGACCCACACATACATGATGTGTTTGGGGTCGCCGGGGACGGGAATGCCCCAATCGAACGTGGTGCGCGAGATGGAGAGGTCCTGGAGGCCGCCGCGCACGAAACTCTTCACCTCGTTGGCGCGCGTCTCGGGTCCGATGAATTCGGGATGGGCCTCGTAATAGGCGAGCAACTTGTCCTGATAGGACGAGAGCTTGAAGAAATAGCTCTCCTCCTCGACCCACTCGACCGGCGTTCCCTGGGGCGAGAGTTTTCGGCCGTCGGCGCCCTCTTTCAGCTCGCTTTCGTCGTAATAGGCTTCGTCCCGCACCGAGTACCAGCCGGCATATTTGTCGAGATAGATGTCGCCGGCCGCCTGCATGCGGCGCCACAGCTCCTGGCAGGAACGCTTGTGCCGCTCCTCGCGCGTGGTGATGAAATCGTCGTTCGAGCAGTTGAGAACGCGGACCATGTCGCGGAACTTGGGCGTGTTGCGATCGGCAAGTTCGGCCGGTGTGATGCCTTGCGCCTTCGCCGTTTGCAGCATCTTGATGCCGTGCTCGTCGGTGCCGGTGAGGAAGTACACGTCGCGTCCCTGCAGGCGCCGGAAGCGCGCC
>JBFWTF010000195.1:0-4482 GCA_050247995.1 Methyloceanibacter sp.
GAAGGCTTAAGCGCCGGGTGGGACCCTCCGCCAGCAGCACGGACGATCTCCTCGGCGGCCGCATCAGCGTGATCCAGCCGCGAGGGGGGCATCGCGCCGGGAGCGATGCCGTGTTCCTCGCCGCTTCCGTTCCGGCGCGCGCCGGCGCGCGCGCGCTCGATATCGGCGCCGGCGCCGGCGTCGCCGGGCTTTGCTTGTTGGCGCGCGTTCGAGGGCTCGACGTGACCGCCGTTGAAATCGACGAGACCCTCGCCGCCCTTGCGGCGCGCAACGCGGCCGAGAACGGTTTCGCCGGACAATTCCGCGCCATCGCCGCCGACGTGACGGCGCCGGGAAAGGCGCTCGCGGCTTCAGGGCTCAAGCGCGAATCCTACCATTATCTCATCGCCAACCCGCCCTTCTACGCCGAGCGGAGCGTGAGGGCCGCGCCCGACAAGGCGCGGGCGACCGCTCATGTCATGCGCGAGGGAGGCCTTGCCGCCTGGGTGCGCTTCTTCGCCGCCATGGCCGCGCCAAACGGGCTCCTGACCGTGATCCACCGCCCCGATTGTCTTCCCGAGTTGCTTGGCCTTCTCGAAGGGCGGTTCGGCGCGATTGCCGTCTTCCCGCTTTTTTCCAAGCCGGGTGAAGCCGCGACCCGCATCATCGTTCAGGGGAAGAAAGGAAGCCGGGCGGGCTTGAGCCTTCTGCCCGGGCTCCTGCTGCACGATGCGAACGGAAGTTACACCGAAGCGGCGGAAGCCGTGCTGCGCGGCGGGGCCGCGCTCGATCTCGGCGGACGAAGCGCAGGCAAGAGAAGCGCGCGTTAGTGCCCAAAACGAAAGAGCCGCCCCCGCTTGGGAGCGGCCCTTTCATCGATGGCCTGAGGCGCCAAGCGCGCCGCGCTGCTACCAGCCGTAATAGCGGTTACGCCAATAAGGATAGTAGGCATAAGGGTAGCCGGCCGGGTAGCGCGGACGCCAATAGCGGCGCGGGCCGTACCAGCCATAGCGCGGCCCGACATACACGCTGACCCCGGGTCCGCCCCAGCCTCCGCCCCAACCCCAATAACCGCCCCGGCGCCATCCGGCCTCGGCCGGAGCGGGGGCGAGCGAAACAAGCGTGAGCGCGAGCGCGCCCGCCGCTACCGCCAGAACCGCAAGCTTGCTCATTGCTACCTCCTTGAGAGATCGAGCGGTGCCTCCGCCGAAGCGCCGCTCAAGCCGGTATGATCGGAACTATACCCGCCAATTCCGGCTTCCGGATGTCACTCTCGGGCTTTGCGCTAACCAAAGCTTTAAGGCCGGCTGGGCGCCGGTCTTAATTGGCACAGAATTGGCTGCTTTGCCGTTGATTTGGCGCCAGCGAGCTATAGTTTGACCGTCATGAGCACTCATCTGGACGAAGTCGGCCTTTCGGGCCGCGAGGGCTGGAAGAGCTATCTTCCCGCCGCATGGACGAAGCGCGCCCCCCTCATTCCCGTCCTCCGCTTCTCCGGCGCGATCGGCGTGGTGACGCCGCTCCGTCCCGGCCTCTCGCTTGCCTCGGCCGCGCCCGCGATCGAGAAGGCTTTCGCCATGCGCGGCGCCAAGGCCGTCGCCATCCAGATCAACTCGCCCGGCGGCTCGGCGGTGCAGTCGATGCTGATCTACAAGCGCGTGCGCGCGCTCGCCGCCGAGAAGAACCTCAAGGTTTACGTCTTCGCCGAGGACGTCGCCGCCTCCGGCGGTTATCTGCTCGCGCTTGCTGGCGACGAGATCTACGCCGATCAAAGTTCGATCGTGGGGTCGATCGGGGTCATCACCGCGACCTTCGGCGTGAACGAGATGATCAACCGCATCGGCGTCGAGCGCCGCGTCTATACCGCGGGCGCAAGCAAGGACACGCTCGATCCGTTCCTGCCCGAGAAGGCCGAGGACGTCGCGCGCATCAAGGCGTTGCAGAAAGACGTGCACGATGCCTTCATCGATCTCGTCAAGACGCGGCGAGGGCCAAAGATCGCGAATGCCGGCATCGATCTCTTCACCGGCGAGTTCTGGTCCGGGAAGAAGGCGCTCGAGCTTGGCCTGATCGACGGGCTGTCGGACATCCGCAGCAAGATGCGGGAGATCTATGGCGACGACGTCCGGCTGAAAGCCGTGACGCCTGCCGTCTCCTGGCTCCGCCGCAAGCGCGGTGTCTTTGTCGAAGGCGAGGGCTTGGGGTTCGGCTTTTCGCCGGGCGGGTTTGCCGCCGATCTCATCTCGGCGATCGAGGCGCGCGCGCTTTGGTCGCGGTTCGGGTTCTAGGCGATGCCGCAGATCCTGATCCTCGCCGCTGTCGGCGCCGGCCTCGTGCTGGCGGGCCGGTTCTATCGCGAGATGCAAAAACGCATCCAGTCGGAGCTCAAGGCGGCCGAAGAGGCGCTGGAGCGGCGCGCGCGCGCGAGCGCCGTGCCCCTCGAACGCGACCCCGCCACGGGCGTCTACCGGCCCAAGACCGTGACGCAGGAGACCGGCGGCCCGCGGCATTAGTCCCAGCAAATCGAATTAAGACCCCCCTCGTACTCCCCCCTTTCAGGGGGGAGAAAAAATAGGGCCGGTTTTCAGCGTCGAGAAAAATGGAGAGCGTATCGCTCTCCCTCCCCCTGCAAGGGGGAGGGCCGGGGTGGGGGTCTTCAAATTCGAGAACGCCGCGCAGGAGCCGGATGACGGTTCAATTTGAGCCGGAATTGCATTAGCGTCCCCGCGACTCGCCTCAAGGCTTGCAAACCGACCGAGCGATCCGAACCGATGGCCAAGAAAAAGAAAGCCGCCAAGCCGCGGCCGCCCTCCTTCCAGGATTTGATCCTCAGGCTCGAACGTTTCTGGGCCGACCAGGGCTGCGTCATCCTCCAGCCTTACGATCTCGAAGTGGGGGCGGGGACCTTTCACCCCGCGACCGCGCTGCGCTCGCTCGGGCCGAAGCCGTGGCGGGCGGCTTACGTCCAGCCCTGCCGCCGCCCCAAGGACGGCCGCTATGGCGAGAACCCGAACCGGCTCCAGCATTACTACCAGTTCCAGGTGATCCTGAAGCCGTCGCCGCCGGACATCCAGGACATCTATCTCGCGAGCCTCGTCGCGCTCGGCATCGATCCCCTGAAGCACGACATCCGCTTCGTCGAGGACGATTGGGAGAGCCCGACGCTTGGCGCCTGGGGTCTCGGCTGGGAAGTTTGGCTCGACGGCATGGAGGTGACGCAGTTCACCTACTTCCAGCAAGTCGGCGGCTTCGACTGCGATCCCGCCTCGGGCGAGCTGACCTACGGGCTCGAGCGTCTCGCCATGTACGTGCAGGGCGTGGACAACGTGTTCGATCTCGATTTCAACGGCGGCGAGGGCAAGGACAAGGTCACCTACGGCGACGTCTTCCTCCAGGCCGAGCAGGAATACTCCCGCTACAATTTCGAGCATGCCGACACCCAAGCCCTGCTGCGGCATTTTCGCGACGCCGAGACCGAGTGCAAGGCGCTCGTCGCCACGGGCGACAAGGGCGCGCGCCACGGACTCGCGCTTCCCGCCTACGATCAGGCCATCAAGGCCTCGCATATCTTCAACCTGCTCGACGCGCGCGGCGTGATCTCGGTGACGGAGCGCCAGGCCTACATCTTGCGCGTGCGCGATCTCACCAAGGCGGTTTGCGCCGCATGGCTCAAGACCGAAGCTGGCGGCGCCGATGGCTGAGCTCCTGCTCGAGCTGTTCTCGGAGGAGATCCCCTCGCGCATGCAGAAGCGCGCGCGCGAGGATCTCGCGCGCTTGCTCGGGAGTGCGCTTGCGTCAGCTGGCCTCGAATACAAGGACCTTAGGACCTTCGCCACGCCGCGCCGTCTTGTCGCGCTCGTCGAGGGCTTGCCGCCGCGTTCGCCGGCCGTGCGCGAGGAAAAGAAGGGCCCGCGCGTCGACGCGCCCGAAGCCGCCATCGCCGGTTTCCTCAAATCGGCGGGTCTCGCCTCGATCGACCAAGCCGAGCGGCGCGAAGACAAGAAGGGCGCATTCTACGTCGCGCTGATCGAGAAGCGCGGCCGCCCGACCGCGGAGGTCGTGGCGGAAATCGTGCCGGTGACCGTGCAGAATTTTCCTTGGCCGAAATCGATGCGCTGGGGCGCTGGCAAGCTTCGCTGGGTACGGCCGCTTCATTCCATTCTCTGTTTGCTCGACGGCAAGGTCGTGCCGTTCGCGATCGATGGCATCAAAAGCGGCAAGGAGACGCGCGGGCACCGGTTCATGGCGCCGAAGCCCTTCGCCGTGAAAGGCTTCGCCGACTACGCGAAGAAGCTCCGTGCCGCCAAAGTCATCCTCGACAGCGAGGAGCGCGCCAAGCTGATCCGGGATGGCGCCCGCGCGCTGGCCAAGAAGGAGAAGCTCGCCCTCGTCGAGGACGAAGGCCTGCTTGAGGAAAATGTCGGGCTGACGGAATGGCCGGTGCCGCTGATCGGCGGCTTCGACGAGGCATTTCTCTCGGTGCCGGCCGAAGTGCTCGCGACC
>JBFWTF010000196.1:0-4304 GCA_050247995.1 Methyloceanibacter sp.
GACGCTTGGCGATGGTCTGGCGGAGCCGCGACATGCGCACGCGCTCCTCGCGCGCGGCATCGTCCGAGGCTACGGCCGCGCGGGGCGGGGGCGGCGCCTTCTCCTTCGGCGCGCGGGTGCGGAGCGCCTCGACCGCCTTCGCCACGTCGTCTTTAAGAACCTGGCCGCGACGGCCCGAGCCGATCACTTCGCCCGGGCCGAGGTCCGACTCGACCAGAAGCTTGCGCGCGGCGGGCGAGGGCGGCATCTCCTCCAGGCCGATCTCCTCGCGCGGGCTCGGCTCGCGTTCGAGCTTCTTGGGCTCCGTCGGCGGCGCCTTGGGCGCCGGAGCAGGTGCAGGCGCTGGCGGCTCGGCGGCTTGCGGCTGTTTCGCCTTGGCCGGTTTGGCCCTGCCCACGCCGTCGCCGATCGTGCCGAGCACGGCGCCAACGGCGACGGTCTCGCCCGACTTCACCGCGATCTCGGCGAGAACGCCGGCGGCGGGCGCGGGCACCTCGATGGTCACCTTGTCGGTCTCGAGCTCGACCAAAGGCTCGTCGGCCTTGACCGCATCGCCCGCCTCTTTGAACCATTGGCCGACCGTGGCCTCGACCACGGACTCCCCCAAGCTCGGCACCCTGATCTCAGTCGCCATCGTTCCGTCTTCCCGCCTAACCCAGCGCCTCTTCGAGCAGCGCCTTCAGCTCATGCATGTGCTTGCTCATCAAGCCGGTCGCCGTCGCCGCCGAGCTCGGCCGGCCGGCATAACGGGCACGTTTGTGCCGCGCGCCGATATGCTCGAGCACCCATTCGAGGTTCGGGTCGATGAAGCTCCAGGCGCCCATATTCTTCGGCTCCTCCTGGCACCATACCATCTCGGCGTCCTTGAAGCGGCTGAGTTCCTGGATGAGCGCGCGGGCGGGGAAGGGATAGAGCTGCTCGATCCTGAGCAGATAGACGTCGTCGATCCCGCGCTTCTCGCGCTCGTCGTAGAGGTCGTAATAGACCTTGCCGGAGCAGATGACGACGCGGCGGATGGCGTTGTCGGGCACGAGCTTGATGGCCTGATCGGGGAGGAACTGAGCGTCGTCCCACAAGAGGCGATGGAAGCTCGAGCCGGGGCCGAACTGGGCCAAGGTCGAGACCACGCGCTTGTGTCGGAGCAGCGATTTCGGCGTCATCAGCACCAGCGGCTTGCGGAACTGGCGATGGAGCTGGCGCCGCAGGATGTGAAAATAGTTGGCGGGCGTGGTGCAGTTGGCGATCTGCCAATTGTCCTCGGCGCAAAGCTGGAGATAGCGCTCGAGCCGGGCCGAGGAATGTTCCGGGCCCTGGCCCTCATAGCCGTGGGGCAGGAGCAGAACGAGACCCGACATGCGCAGCCATTTGCGCTCGCCCGAGGAGATGAACTGATCGATGACGACCTGCGCGCCATTGGCGAAATCGCCGAACTGCGCTTCCCACAGGACGAGCGCGTTCGGCTCGGCGAGGCTGTAGCCGTATTCGAAGCCGAGCACGGCCTCTTCCGACAGCATCGAGTTGATGACCTCGAAGGTGCCCTGGTTCTTGGCGAGGTGCTTGAGCGGGGTGTATTTCTTCTCGTTCTCCTGGTCCATCAGCACGGCATGGCGCTGGGAGAAGGTGCCGCGCTCTGAATCCTGGCCCGAGAGCCTGACGCGAAAGCCCTCGACCAGCAGCGTGCCGTAGGCGAGGGCCTCGGCCGTGGCCCAATCGATCCCTTGCCCGTCCTCGATCATCTTGCGGCGCCCCGCCATGATGCGGGCGATGGTCTTGTGCGGGGTGAAGCTCTTGGGGAACGAGGTCAGTTTGCGGCCGACCTCGCGCAGCACGTCGAGAGCGACGCCGGTATCGCCGCGCCGCGCCCCTTCCTCGGCGTGACCGATGCCGGACCACCGGCCGTCGAGCCAATCGGCGCGGTTCGGCCGGTAGGCCTCACCGGCGGCGAATTCCGTCTCGAGGAGCGCGCGGAACTCGGCCTGCATGGAATCGAATTCGCCTTGCGTGAGCAGTCCCTCGGCGATCAGCTTCCGCCCATAGACCTCGACCACGCTCGGATGGGAGGCGATGCGCTGGTACATCAGGGGCTGGGTGAAGGCGGGCTCGTCGGCCTCGTTATGGCCGTGGCGCCGGTAGCAGAACATGTCGATGACGACCGGCTTGCCGAAGCGCTGGCGGAACTCGATCGCGATCTTGGCGACGTAGACCACGGCTTCGGGATCGTCGCCGTTCACGTGGAAGATCGGCGCATCGATCATCTTGGCGACGTCGGACGGGTAGGGCGATGAGCGCGAAAAACGCGGCGCGGTGGTGAAGCCGATCTGATTGTTGACGATGAAATGGAGCGAGCCGCCGGTGCGGTGGCCGCGCAAGCCGGAAAGGCCGAGGCACTCGGCGACCACGCCCTGTCCGGCGAAGGCGGCATCGCCATGAAGGAGCAGCGGCAAGACCTCCTTGCGTTCGGTGTCGCCGCGCTGGTCCTGCTTGGCGCGGACCTTGCCGAGCACCACCGGATCGACGATCTCGAGATGCGAGGGGTTCGCCGTAAGAGACAGATGCACGCGGTTCAAGTCGAACTCGCGGTCTGACGACGCGCCGAGGTGATATTTGACGTCGCCCGAGCCCTCGACGTCGTCGGGATGGGCCGAGCCGCCCCGGAACTCGTTGAAGATCGCCCGATAGGGCTTGGCCATGACGTTGGAGAGGACGTTGAGGCGGCCGCGATGCGGCATGCCGATCACGATCTCGCCGACGCCGAGCTGGCCGCCGCGTTTGATGATCTGCTCCAGCGCCGGCACCATCGACTCGCCGCCATCGAGACCGAAGCGCTTGGTGCCGGTGTACTTCACGTCGAGGAAGCGTTCGAAAGCCTCGGCCTCGATCAGCTTCTTCAGGATGGCGATCTTGCCCTTGGTGGTGAAGCCGACCTCGCGCCCTTCGATGCGTTCCTGTATCCACGCCCGCTGCTCGGGGTCGGAGATGTGCATGTACTCGGCGCCGATATGGCCGCTATAGGTCTTCTTGAGGATGTCGAGGATTTGCCGCAAGCTCGCGAATTCGAGACCGAAGATGCCGCCGATATAGATCGGACGGTCGTAGTCGCGCTTGGCGAAGCCGTAGGTCTTGGGCTTGAGCTCGGTATGCTCGCGCCGCTCGACGAGCTCGAGCGGGTCGAGCTTGGCGGCGAGGTGGCCGCGGGTGCGATAGTTGCGGATCAGCATGCGGGCGGCGAGGGTGTCGCGCGCCGCGGCAAGCGCCTCGCGCTCGCCGATCAGGCCTTGCGGCTGCGCGACGCTCGCGCTTTCCGGCGCCGGCGCCCAGGAGGGGCCGCGCGCTTCCGCCAGAACGCTGTCCTTGTCGTCTTCGAGGCTGGCGAAGAAGGCGCGCCAGCCGGGATCGACCGAGGCGGGGTCCTCTTCGTAACGGGCGTGGAGCTCGGCGAGATAGGCGGCGTTCGCGCCCTGCAAGAACGACGTGCGGGCAAACACCTCGTTCAGTTCATGTCGTGTCATCGAATAAGACCTGCCGGCTTCTGGAGGCTACCGGCTTGCGGGGCAAAGAAGGCGAGCGTTGGGCGCGGATATCACGCTTTATTTAATAAGCGTGCCAGGGTCGTTCCAAGGGCCGCGGGCGAGTTTGCCACGACAATTCCCGCCGCGCGCATTGCCTCAACTTTGTGCTTAGCGTCGCCTTTACCGCCTGAAATCACGGCACCGGCATGGCCCATCCGCCGCCCGGGCGGGGCGGTCGCGCCGGCGACGAAGCCGACCACGGGCTTCTTGTTGCCGGCCGCGATCAGGAACTCGGCGCCGTCCTCCTCGGCGCTGCCGCCGATTTCGCCGATCATGATGATCGCTTCGGTGGCGTCGTCGGCGAGGAACAGGGACAGCGCATCGACGAAATTGGTGCCGTTGACGGGATCGCCGCCGATGCCGATGCAGGTCGATTGGCCGAGGCCGACCGCACTGGTCTGGGCCACGGCCTCGTAGGTGAGGGTCCCTGAGCGCGAGACGATGCCGACCTTGCCCGGCTTGTGGATGTGGCCCGGCATGATGCCGATCTTGCATTCGCCGGGCGTGATGATGCCGGGGCAGTTCGGGCCGATCAGGCGGGTGTCCGTTCCGCACAGCGCGCGCTTGACCTTGACCATGTCGAGCACGGGCACGCCCTCGGTGATGCAAACGACGAGGGGGAGGGCGGCGTCGAGCGCCTCAAGGATGGCGTCGGCGGCGACGGCTGCCGGCACATAGATGACGCTCGCGTCGGCGCCGGTCGCCGCGGCGGCCTCCTTGACCGTGTCGAACACC
>JBFWTF010000197.1:0-4281 GCA_050247995.1 Methyloceanibacter sp.
TCGCTTTCGGCGGAATCGCGCGGGCCTTGACCAGGGTGGCGAGAAGGCCCGCGGCGTCTTTCGACTGGACGCCGAGATCGAGGTCGATGGCGATGCCGGCATCGAGATAGACGCGATCCAGCGCCGCGCTGATCGCGGCGCCCTTGGCGGCAAGGGCGTAACCGTGATCGCCGATGGCGCCTTCGAAGACAAGCGCGATGCCGTTCGCGCCATTGGTGAGGTCGTCGAGGATTTGCGCGTTGGCGGCCTTGGCGTCGGGGTGGTCGATCCGCTGCATCACGCTCCAAGGCGTGCCCGGGGCGCGGCCCGGAATCGGAGAAGCCTCGCGCGCGCGGCCGTAGAGCGGCTCGATGACGATGCCGTCATAGGTCTTGCTCTCGAGCGCGGCGAAGGGCGTGCCCTTGAGCGCTTCCTCGACCAGCGCCCGCCACGCCGCCTCGCCGGCGGGTGCGAAATCCTTTGCCAAGGAGAGTTCGGCCATATTCCTCAAGCTCTAAGCGGTTCTCGCCCCCTCCTAGCATGAAGGCCAAGCGGCGCGGAAGCGCCAGGAGCGCTCTCTTTGCGCGCGGTCGCGCAGAAGCTAAAGTGCGGGCCGCACAACGAGGAGAGCGCGGACATGGCGAAGCGCAAGGCAGCGCCGAAAGCTGTTGAGGGCCGGAGCGCGGCACCAGCCGAGGCCCCGGAAGAGAGCGTCTATATCGGCCGAAGCGTCAAGCCCGAGTTCATCTATCTCAGGCTCGCCAACCGCCACGGGCTCATCACCGGCGCGACCGGGACGGGCAAGACGGTGACGTTGCAGGGCCTGGCCGAGGGCTTTTCCGCCCAAGGCGTCCCGGTGTTCTGCGCCGACGTCAAAGGCGATCTGTCGGGCGTGGCGGAAGCGGGCGAGCCCAAATCCTGGATCGAGGCCCGCGCCAAGGAGATCGGCTTTGCGCCCGCGTTCCAGGCCTATCCCGTCATCTTCTGGGATCTGTTCGGCACGCAGGGCCATCCGATCAGGGCGACCATCTCCGATCTTGGCCCGCTGCTCCTGTCGCGGCTCATGGATTTGAGCGAGGCGCAGGAGGGCGTGCTCAACATCGCCTTCAAGATCGCGAGCGACGAGAAGCTGCCGCTGATCGATCTCAAGGATTTGCAGTCGCTGCTCGAGGACCTGGCCCAGCGCGCCGGCGATCTCACCACCAAATACGGCAACGTCACCAAGGCGTCGGTCGGATCGATCCAGCGCTCGCTGCTGGTGCTTGAGCAGCAGGGCGCCGCGCATTTCTTCGGCGAGCCGGCGTTGAAAACCGCCGACCTGATGCGAACCTCGCGCGACGGCCGCGGCTATATCAGCGTGCTTGCGGCCGACAGACTGATGGAGAGCCCGCGCCTCTATGCGACCTTCCTGCTCTTTCTCCTCTCCGATCTGTTCGAAAAGCTGCCCGAGGTCGGCGACCCCGACAAGCCGAAGCTCGTCTTCTTCTTCGACGAGGCGCATCTCCTGTTCAAGGACGCGCCCAAGGCGCTGCTCGAGAAAGTCGAGCGGGTGGTGCGGCTGATCCGCTCGAAAGGCGTCGGCGTCTATTTCGTCACGCAGAATCCGCTCGATGTTCCCGACACGGTGTCGCGCCAGCTCGGCAACCGTATCCAGCATGCGCTTCGCGCTTTCTCGCCCTTGGAGCAGAAGGCGGTGAAGGCCGCGGCCACCACCTTCCGCGCCAACCCCGCCTTCGACACCGAGAAGGCGATCATGGAGCTTGGCATCGGCGAGGCGCTGGTCTCGACGCTCGACGAGAAGGGTCAGCCGACGATCGTCCAGCGCACTCTGGTCAGGCCGCCCAATTCGCGCGTCGGCCCCATCACCGATTCCGAGCGCAGGGCCATCATCAAGGCGAGCCCGATCGCAGGGCTGTACGACGAGGCTGAGGAGCGCGACTCCGCTTATGAGAAGTTGCAGAAGCGATCGGAAGAGCGCGCCGCGACCAAGGCCGAAGAGGCCGAAGCGAAATCGGCCAAGAAATCGTCGGGCGGCTCGCGCAGCGACAGTTTCTGGACGACGCTCGGCAAGACCATCATCCGCACCGGCGTGCCGCTGGCGACGAAAGCTCTAACCGATGCCCTGAAGAACCGCACGCGGCGGGGAGGCTAAGCGGGCGCGCATGCGACGAGGTCAGCGTCATGCTCACGCTTGACGGCGTCAGCTTGCGCCTTGGCGGCCATGTCGTGCTCGATGGCGCCACGGCCGCGCTGCCGCCGCGCGCCCATGTTGGGCTGGTCGGCCGCAACGGCGCGGGGAAGTCGTCACTTCTCAAAGTGATCGCCGGGCTCTACGAGACCGATTCCGGCCGCATCGAGACGCCGTCGGGGACGCGTACCGGCTATGTCGCGCAGGAAGCGCCGGGGGGTAGCGCGACGCCCTTCGAGACCGTGCTCGCGGCGGCGGAAGAGCGGGCGCGGCTTTTGGCGGAAGCCGAGCAGGCGAAGGACCCGCACCGCATCGGCGAGATCCACGACCGGCTCAAGGCGATCGACGCCCACGGGGCGCCGGCGCGGGCTTCGCGCATTCTCGCCGGGCTCGGCTTTGACGAGGCGGCGCAGCATCGGCCTCTCGACGGTTTCTCCGGAGGGTGGCGCATGCGCGCCGCTCTCGCCGCGCTCCTCTTCGCCGAGCCCGATCTTCTCCTGCTCGACGAGCCGTCCAATCATCTCGATCTCGAAGCGGCGGTGTGGCTCGAAGCCTTCCTCAAGGACTATCGCGGCAGCCTCATCCTCGTCAGTCACGAGCGCGACCTCCTCAACAACGTCGCCGATCACGTGCTGCATCTGGAGCGGGGAGGGCTAAAGCTTTATCGCGGCAATTACGATTCCTTCGCGCGCCAGAGGGCCGAGCGTTCGGCCGAGGCGGAAGCCGCGCGGACCCGCCAGGAGGCGAAAGCCAAGAAGCTTCAAGCCTATGTCGATCGCTGGCGCTACAAGGCGCACACGGCAAGGCAGGCGCAGAGCCGGCTCAAGGCGCTCGCCGCCATGGAGCCGGTCGCGGCCGCCATCTACGATCCCTCCGTCACGTTCGACTTCCCCAACCCCAAGGAGCTGAAACCCCCGCTCATCGTGCTCGAGGGCGTCGCCGTGGGCTATGTGCCGGGGCGGCCGGTGCTGTCGCGTCTGAACTTGCGCATCGACCCCGACGACCGGCTGGCGCTGATCGGGCGGAACGGCAACGGCAAGACGACGCTGGCGCGCCTGCTCGCGGGCGAGTTGCGCCCGGAGGCCGGGAACATTGCCGCATCGGGCAAATTGCGGGTCGGCTATTTCGCCCAGCACCAGATCGAGGAGCTTGTCGCCGACGAGACGCCGCTCCAGCACATGGAGCGGCTGCTGCCGGGCGCGGCCCCCACCGAGATCCGCGCGCAGCTCGGCCGGTTCGGTTTTTCCGGCGACAAGGCCGGCGTCGAGGTGCGCCAACTTTCGGGCGGCGAGCGGGCGCGGCTGTCGCTCGCGCTCATCACGCGCGACGCGCCGCATATCCTCATCCTCGACGAGCCGACCAACCATCTCGACATCGAGGCGCGCGAGGCGCTGGTGGAGGCGCTCGGCGATTTCGCCGGTGCGGTGGTCGTGGTCAGTCACGACCGCCATCTGCTCGGGCTGATCGCCGACCGCCTGCTCCTCGTCGACGGCGGCACGGCCAAGGAATTCGACGGCAGCCTCGACGACTATCGCGACAGCGTGCTCGCGAGCGCCAAGCCGGAGACGGCCACGGACAAGTCCGACAAGGCGGCGCAGCGCGAACGCGACCGGCGTGTCGCGGCCGAGGCGCGCGAGCGGCATCAGGCCTTGCGCAAGCAAGCCAGCCAAGCCGAGGCCGAACTCGACCGGCTGTGGCAGAAGCGTGCCGAGATCGACGCGCTGCTCGCCGCGCGAAAAACCAACGGACCGCCGGTCGGCGAGCTGATGAAGACCCGCGCCGAGATCGAGCGCGCGCTCGAAAGCGCCGAGCAGCGCTGGCTCGAAGCGAGCGAGGCCGCCGAACGCGCCAAGGGCGAAGCCCGAGGCGCGCGCTAGAGCCTTATCCATCGTATTGAAATTGCGACCCCCCTCTTACTCCCCCCTTTCAGGGGGGAGAAAATTGGAGCGGCCTCTCGCTCTCCCTCCCCCTGCAAGGGCGAGGGCGGGGTGGGGGTTCGGAGCGGGGCTTTGGTCGAGCGAGGCTCGCTAGTTATTTCGGCGCCAGCGCCAGCATCTCCTCGACGTGATCCCAGTTGATGAGATTGTCGAACCAAGCCTCGAGATATTTCGGCC
>JBFWTF010000198.1:0-4274 GCA_050247995.1 Methyloceanibacter sp.
GCCGAGCACGCCCGCGCCCGTGGTCGCCGCGAGCGACACGTCGGACTCGGTGATGCCGCCCACGCCCGCGTGATTGAGGCGGGCATTGACCTCGTCGCTGCCGATCTTGGCGAGCGCGGCGGTGATCGCCTCGACCGAGCCCT
This sequence comes from Methyloceanibacter sp., assembly GCA_050247995.1. GTDB lineage: Bacteria > Pseudomonadota > Alphaproteobacteria > Rhizobiales > Methyloligellaceae > Methyloceanibacter. The sequence continues at coordinate 144 of JBFWTF010000198.1, forward strand.
GCACGTCGCCTTTGACGAGGACGGGAAACTCCTTGATGCCGGCCTCTTTGAGCTGGCTCATCATCTGCTCGAGGCTGCCGCGGGCGCCGGCGACCGCGAGCCGCTTGCGCCGCTCGCGCAGGCGGTAACCGGTAATTTCGCGCGCGCGGGCCTCGTTCTCGACCACGGCGAACTGGTCTCCGGCTTCCGGCGCCGAATCGAAGCCGAGCACCTCGACCGGAACCGAGGGGCCCGCTTCCTTCACGTTCTCGCCGACGTCGTTGAGCAGCGCCCGCACGCGGCCCCAGGCCTGGCCGGCGACGATGAGGTCGCCGAGCTTGAGCGTGCCGCGCTGGATCAGCGCCGTGCCGACCGGGCCGCGGCCCCGTTCGAGCTTCGCCTCGACGATCACGCCTTCGGCGGGACGGTCGGGGTTGGCCGTCAGCTCGAGCACCTCGGCCTGGAGCAGGATCGCCTCGAGCAGCTTGTCGAGACCGAGCTTCTTCAGCGCCGAAACCTCGATTTCGAGCGTATCGCCGCCGAGGCTCTCCACCACGATGTCGTGGCTCAGGAGGTCGGTGCGGACCCGCTTGGGGTCGGCGCCCGGCTTGTCGATCTTGTTGATGGCGACGATCAAGGGAACGTGCGCGGCCTTGGCGTGATTGATCGCCTCGACCGTCTGCGGCTTCACGCCGTCGTCGGCGGCGACCACCAGGATCACGATGTCGGTGACCTTGGCGCCGCGGGCGCGCATGGCGGTGAAGGCCTCATGGCCCGGCGTGTCGATGAAGGTGATCTTTTGCCCGGCCGGCGTCTCGACCTGGTAGGCGCCGATATGCTGGGTGATGCCGCCGGCCTCTTGCGAGACGACGTTGGTGGCGCGGATGGCGTCGAGCAGCGAGGTCTTGCCGTGATCGACATGGCCCATGATGGTGACCACGGGCGCGCGCGGCTGCAAATCGGCGGCATGGTCTTCGGCGCCGATAAAGCCCTCTTCGACGTCGGCCTCGGACACGCGCCGCACGGTATGGCCGAATTCCTCGGCGATGAGCTGGGCGGTGTCGGCGTCGATCACATCGGTGATCTTGCGCATCTCGCCGTCCCGCATCAGGAACTTGATGACGTCGACGCCGCGCTCGGCCATGCGGTTGGCGAGCTCCTGAATGGTGATGGCCTCGGGAATGACGACTTCGCGCTGGATCTTCGCCTGCGACTGCGGGCCGGTGATCTGCTTCTTCTGGCGCTCCTGGCGCCGTTTCAGCGAAGCGAGGCTGCGCTGGCGCTGCTCTTCGTCGAGCGCGTTGATGATCGTGAGCCGGCCCCTGACCCGGCGCTCTTCGCCGCGCCTGGGCGCGACCGCGCTCTTCTTGTGACGCGCATCGGCCGGGCGCGCGGGCTCTTCCACTTCCTCTTTGATGAGGTGCTTGCGCGCGGTCTCTTCGCCCGCCTTGCGCGCCTTGGTCTCGGCCTCCTGCCGCTCGTCCTCTTTGCGCTTGCGCTCGTCGGCCTCTTTGCGCTCTTTCTCCCGCTGCTCCTCGCTGACGACTTCGAGGGCCGCGGCTTCCTTCACCCGCTCGCGCTCGGCCGCCTCGCGCTGGCGCGCCTCGGTCAGCGCGCGCATGCGCGCGTCTTTCTCCTCCTCGGAGAGCTGCGGCAGCACGACGCGCGCGCGGGCGGCAGGGGCTTCCTCGGCTTTCGGCTTGGCCGTCTCGGCCGGAGCGGGGGCAGGGGCGAGTTTGGCCTCTTCCTCGGGGGCTTGCGCCGCGCCGCCCGGGCCGACCGCGCGGCGTTTCTTCTTCTCGACCAGAACGGACTTCGAGCGGCCATGGCTGAAGCTCTGCCGGACATGGCCGGACTCGACCGTCCGGCGCAAATTGAGCGTCATCTTGCGCGCGCCCCTGGCGGTCTTGCCTTCAGTCTCGTTGGTCTCACTCATTCCGTTTCCGTATCCGGTCCGTTCTCGCCTGCAAATGCGGCCTTGCCCTTGCGGTAGCGCTCTAGGCGCGAGGCTGCCGCGACGACACTCTCTGCCGCTCCACCCTGGATGAGGGCAGCATGTATCACATTTGTCCTGCCCGTTGCCAAACTCAAATCATCCGTGCCGAAGGCGCGAATGGCCGGAACCGGCCGGCCGGAGCCTGCGGCGCGGGCCTTGCCGTCGAGCTTGCGGCAACCGTCCTCGGCGGCTTCCCTGGCGTGGATCAGGGCCAAAACCCGTCCCCCCGCGATCGCCTCCTCGACCTTGGCGTTGCCGAAGGTGGCCTCCCCGGCCTTGTTGGCGAGCGCGAGCGCCGACAGGGCCGCCTCGGCGAGCAGTCTCTCGACCGTTGCCGGAAGCTCTTGCGGAACCTTGGCTTCCGTCTTGAAGGACCTGGCGAAAACCTTGCGTTTCACCGCCGCGGCGACCACGTCGTGCGCCGCCGTGAGCCACAGCCCTCGCCCCGGCAACCGTTCCTTGATGTCCGGCACCACCGTGCCGTCGGGCGCGAGCGCGAAGCGGATCAGCTCGTCCTTCGGCCTTCGCGCGCGGGTGAGCGCGCAGAAACGGCCGTGACCGTCCGCATCACCCGGGTTTTCTGTCCGCTCAGCCGCTTCTTGCCGCAACGATGGTCTCCCGGGCCCCTCATGACTGGCTCGCGCCGCTCGCGGCTTCCTCGCCCACGGGCGCGCCGCCCTCGGCCGCGGCCTCCTCGCCCTCGACAGGCGGGGGCGCGAGATCGGCCTCGGTGATCCATCCCGCCTTGACGCGGGCCGCGAGGATCAAGTCCTCGACCTGGTCCTTGCTGAGACCGAAACCGTCGAGGATGCCGTCATGGCGAATGGTCTCCTTCTCCTTGCGCTCGCTCCAGCCGGCGAGATCGTCGGTAGCGCAATCGGCGAGGTCCTCGACCGTCTTGATGTTGTTCTCGCCGAGCGTGACCAGCATCGCCGTCGTCACCCCCGGGACCTCGGCAAGCTGATCGGCGACGCCGAGAGCCTTGCGCTTGGCCTCGAGCTCGGCTTCGAGCTTCTCCAGATGCTCGCGCGCGCGCGTTTGGATTTCGGCGGCGGTGTTCTCGTCGAAGCCCTCGATCGAGGCGATTTCCGCCGGCTCGACGAAAGCCACTTCCTCGACCGAACTGAACCCTTCCGAGGCCAGCAATTGGGCGATGACCTCGTCGACGTCGAGCGCCTCCATGAAGGTCTGCGAGCGCTCGGCGAACTCCGCCTGGCGCCGCTCCGACTCCGAAGCCTCGGTCATGATGTCGATGTCCCAGCCGGTGAGCTGGGAGGCGAGACGCACGTTCTGGCCTTTCCGGCCGATGGCGAGCGACAATTGCTGATCGGGAACCACGACCTCGATGCGCTCGGCGTCCTCGTCGAGCACGACCTTGACCACTTCGGCGGGCGCAAGCGCGTTGACGATGAAGGTCGCGGCGTCGGGCGACCACTGGATGATGTCGATCTTCTCGCCTTGGAGCTCGTTCACCACCGCCTGGACGCGGCTGCCGCGCATGCCGACGCAGGCGCCGACCGGATCGATGGACGAATCGCGCGACACCACCGCGATCTTGGCCCGGCTGCCGGGATCGCGCGCCACCGACTTGATGGTAACGATGCCCTCATAGACTTCGGGCACCTCTTGCGCGAACAGCTTGGCCATGAACTCCGGATGGGTCCGCGACAGGAAAATCTGCGGGCCGCGCTGCTCGCGCCGCACGTCGTAGACATAGGCGCGGATGCGGTCGCCGTAGCGGAAATTCTCGCGCGGCAGGGTTTCGTCGCGGCGCACGATCGCCTCGGCGCGGCCGAGATCGACGATGACGTTGCCGTACTCGACGCGCTTCACGATGCCGTTGACGATCTCGCCGACGCGGTCCTTGTACTCGTCGTACTGCCGCTCGCGCTCCGCCTCGCGCACCTTCTGTACGATCACTTGCTTGGCGTTCTGGGCGGCGACACGGCCGAAATCGAGCGGGGGCAGGGGCTCGGCGATGAAATCGCCGACCTGCGCCGCGGGATTGCGCCTTCGCGCTTCTTCGAGCGAAATCTGCGTGGCCTCCATGGTCACCGCCTCGACCACTTCGAGCAGGCGCGCGAGCCTGAACTCGCCGGTCTTGGGATCGACCTCGGCCTTGATCTCGTTCTCGCTGCCATAGCGGGACTTCGCCG
>JBFWTF010000199.1:0-4178 GCA_050247995.1 Methyloceanibacter sp.
CTCCCCCCTCAGGGGGGGTGTGTGCGGGGGGCCGTGACTCAGTTCGTTGAGCCCACTTCCGACCCCCACCCCGACCCTCCCCCTCCAAGGGGGAGGGAGCGCGATGCACCGCTCCCCCGTTCGGGCGCGATTCAATCTTGTGGAAACGCGCTAGGTGCCCGGCGTTGCGCCCTTGAGGCGGGCGAGGATCGACCACAGGGCCGATGGCCGCTCGGGGCTCCGCTCGGACCGGTCGGTCAGGAGACCCGCCAGCTTACGAAACGCCTCGGCCGCCTTCGACCGGCTCGCAACCTCCTCGATCATCTGCCCGTTATTCGCCGCCGTGCCGAAGAGCTGAGCGTCGAAATCGACGACGATGCAAGGGACGAGCCCCACGGCCACGCCGAAATCCTTGAGCGCGACTTCGGGACGCTTGGCGAGACCGACCTGGTTGAGCACCAAGAGAGGCGGCCGGTCGTTGGGGCGCGAGGTCTTGATCTGGTCGATCAGGTTCCGCGCATTGCGCAGATTGGCGATGTCGGGAACCGCGGTGACGACCACATGGTCGGCACGCATCACGAGCTCCTTCGCCCAATCCGTCCACAGATGCGGCACGTCGAGCGCGATCCACGGCGCGCTGTCGCGCACCACTTCGAGCACGGCCTCGCACGCGGCCGCCTCGAGGTCGTAAGCGCGATCGAGCGTGCCGGGCGCGGCGAACAGGCTGAGATAGTCCGAGCAGCGCGACAGGAGCCGGTCGAGCTTGAGCGCATCGAAGCGATGGGCCGAGGCGAGCGCATCGGCGATGCCGTGCGGGGGATCCTGGTTGAAATCGAGCCCCGCGGTGCCGAAGGCGAGATCGAAATCGGCGATCACCACCTCGCGCTCGAGCGCGGACGCGATGGCGAAGGCAGCGTTGTGGCAAACGGTGCTCGAGCCCGAGCCGCCCTTGGCGCCGACAAAGGCGATGGTCTGGCCGATCGGCCGCGCGCGCGGGTCGCTGTAGAGGCTCGAGAGCGTCTCGATGACCTGGAGCACGCCGACCGGGGCAACGAGATATTCGCTGACGCCACGGCGCAGGAGCTCGCGATAGAGCACGACGTCGTTGAGGTGGCCGACGACCATGACCTTGGTGGCGGGGTCGCAAAGCCCGGCCAGGCGCTCGAGCTCGGCGAGCATATTGGCGCGGTCGAGCAGCGATTCGACGATGACGAGATTGGGCGTCTCGGCATTGCGATAGAAGGCGCAAGCCCCGTCGATGCCCCCCATCTGCACGCTTAACCGCGCGCGGGTGAGCCTGCGGTCCTGCGCCGCCTTCTCGATCGCGGCGGCCGTGTCCTGATCCTCGCAAAAGGCCTGGATGTTGACGCGCGGGATGGGGCGGAGCCGCGAGGCGCCGAATGGCTCGCTGGCGCGACCAGAACCGGGTTCGCCGGGGGCGGGACCCAGCGAAAATGCGGCATCGCCGATCACCGGCTCGCTCCGACCTGACTGACCTCGCATATTGACGGCACGCCGTCCTCAGCGACTTTGCGGGCCAATCCTCAATGCCGCGTTAACGGACGTGCCAGAACTGGCCGGACGCGGCACAGCGGCTCAGCCACCGAGCGCGGCCATGAGGGGGCTCTCCGCATAGGCCAAAAGACCGGCTGCCGCGAGCGCGATGCCGTAAGGCATGCCCTCCTTGGGGTCGTGCAGGCGGAGAAGCCAGTCGCGCGAGGCGAGCACCGCCGGCAAAGGCTGAGCGCGCCAGAAGAGGAGAAGGAGCGCGAGCGCCCCGCCGATCAAGGCGGCGGAGAGGGCGTAAAGGGGGATGGCTTGCGGACCGAGCCAGAGACAGGTCGCCGCAAACAGCTTGGCGTCGCCGCCGCCGACGAGGCCGAGGGCGAAGAGGGTGAAACCCAGCGCGAGCGCGACGAGGGCAAGGCCGGCATGAAGGCCGATCGCGGCAAGGCTTAGCCCCGCCAGCGGCGCCACCAAGAAGAACAGAGCGGCGAGCGCGACGACGATGCGGTTCGGCACCGTGAGGGTGAAGAGATCGACAGCCGCGGCGAGCGCCATGGCGGCGGGGAAGATCGCAAGAACAAGAAGGTCCGTCATCGCCCGCCGGTCTTAAGCCTATTCGGCAAAACGCGGGTGAGGTTCGCGAGGTTGCGCTGAAGGCGGCGTTAATTCTCGATGTCATCGCCCGGCTTTCCGGACAACCCAGCCGCTTAAGAGTTACGTTTCATGGTCATTGCCCGGCTTGGCCGGGCAATCCAGCAACCCAAGCGCGGCCAGCGGTTACTGAATTCCCGCGTTCGCGGGAATGACGGCTGAATTCCTTCGCGGGCATGACAAAGAAGTCGCGCTTGCTCAAGCCGGAGCGCCCGCATCGCGGGCCGCCCGCTTCCGCCGCGGTGCTGCCGAGACGGCGGCGGGCCGGGCATAGAGATCGTATGCGTCGGCCTCCTCGACGATGACCTTCAGCCGGTCGCCGGGCGCAAGGCCTGGCATGGGCTTAAGATAGACATTGCCGTCGATCTCGGGCGCGTCCCAATGCGAGCGGGCGATAACCCCCTCCTCGTCGCTGCGATCGACCATCACCTCGATGGTCGTGCCGATACGCGCGGAAAGAAGAGCCGCGCTGATCGCCTGCTGATGCCGCATGAGGCTGTCGTAGCGCGCGATCTTGACGTCTTCCGGCACCTGGCCGGGAAGCGCGTTCGCGGCGGCCCCGGCCACGTCCTCGTATTTGAAGCAGCCGACGCGCGCGAGCTTGGCCTCAGAGAGCCAATCGATGAGGGAGGCGAAATCGTCTTCGGTCTCGCCGGGGAAGCCGACGATGAAGGTCGAGCGGATGGCGAGATCGGGACAGATCTCGCGCCAGCGCGCGATGCGCTCAAGCGTCTTCTCCTGATGCGCGGGGCGGCGCATCGCCTTCAAGACGGGAGGGCTCGCGTGCTGGAAGGGAATGTCGAGATAAGGCAGCACGCGGCGATCGGCCATCAAGGGCAGAACCTCATCCACATGGGGATAGGGATAGACGTAGTGGAGCCGCACCCACACGCCGAGCGAGCCGAGAGCCTCGGCAAGAGAGAGGAAGCGCGTCTCGCGCTCCTCGCCGCGCCAAGCACTCCTGGCGTAGCCGAGATCGAGCCCATAGGCGCTCGTGTCCTGCGAGATGACGAGGAGTTCTTGCACGCCCGCGGCGACGAGACGCTCGGCCTCGCGCATGACGTCGCCGAGGCCGCGGCTGACGAGCCGCCCGCGCAGGCGCGGGATGATGCAGAAGCTGCACCTGTTGTTGCAGCCTTCGGAAATCTTCACATAGGCGTAGTGGCGCGGCGTGAGCCTATAGCCTTGCGGCGGCACGAGATCGAGGAAGGGATCGTGCGGCCGCGGCAGCGCCGCATGAACCGCGTCGAGCACCGCCTCGTATTGATGAGGCCCGGTGATGGCGAGCACTTGCGGGTGGACGCTCCGGATGCGCTCCTCTTCGACGCCGAGGCAGCCCGTGACGATGACGCGGCCATTCTCGCGCAAGGCCTCGCCGATCGCCGCGAGCGATTCCTCCTTGGCGCTGTCGAGGAAGCCGCACGTGTTGACCACGACCGCGTCGGCGTCCGCGTAGCTCGCCGAGAGCTCGTAGCCTTCGGCGCGGAGCCGCGTGATGATGCGCTCGGAATCGACCAGCGCCTTGGGGCAGCCGAGGCTGACGAAGCCGATTCGTGGCGCGGTTGCTTTTTCCGGGGTGTCGTTCATCGGCGCGCTTATAGGCGAAGGCCGCGTTCCCGTCGATGGCGGAGCGTTGGCGGGCGAGAGCCCTAGCGCAGCAAGTCTTCGATTTCGGGGTCGGGCGCTTCCTCCTGGCCCGCGTTGGACTCTCCTTGCGGCTGCTCCTTCTTGGCGGAAGGAGGCGCTTCCCCTCGGCTTTCGCTCGCGCCGCCGCCGCGCTGCTCGATCTTGATATCGCCGAGAATGCGGCCGATCGCCTCGCCGACCGGCTTCCCTTTGAATTTCTTCTGTAGCGCCTTGCCGATCTGGTTCACGGTCTTCCCCGCCTTCTCGGGATCGGCGAAGAGCTGCTTGACCTCGGGGCTGATGGTCGGCCGGTCGAGCGGCCCCTCGATGCGGACCGGCACGGAAAACCCGGCAAGATCGTTGGCGCCACGCTTGCCCTCCGGCCCGGCCACGATCTCGGGATTGGCGAGGAGGTT
>JBFWTF010000200.1:0-4077 GCA_050247995.1 Methyloceanibacter sp.
CGGAGGCCGAGGCCAAGGTCCAGGCGGCGCTGGAAGAGCTGATGCGCGGCCGTACCGTGCTCATGATCGCGCACCGCCTCTCGACGGTGAAGAAAGCCGATCTCATCTGCGTGCTCGATCAGGGGCGCATCATCGAGACCGGGCGCCATGAGGAGCTCGTGGCGAAGGGTGGCCTCTACACAAGGCTTCACCGCACGCAGTTCGGCATTGCCGGAGGATTCGCGCCGCACGCCCAAGAGAGTGTCGGCGAGGATGCCGTCGCGGTGGCGGGCAAATAATCGCGATAGAGACGTGATGTGGCAGCGGCTGGCCGATACAACCGGACACGCGAAAAAGCGCGCTTTGCTTTCGCGAGGGCTCTCGCCGAGGCGGCGAAGCGCGCTTATGCTCTAGCCGCAACCCGGTGACCCGCTTGACCGCCTACGACACCGCCAAGCCTGGACTGACGCTCAAGGCCTACCGGGCGCTGACAAGCGTCGCCGCCCCGTTCGCCCCGCTCATCCTCGCCTGGCGCACCCGCCGCGGCAAAGAGGAGCGCGACCGGCGCCCCGAGCGCTACGGTCTGGCGACGGCGCCGCGGCCGCAAGGCTTCCTCGCCTGGTTCCATGCCGCAAGCGTGGGCGAGGCCAATGCCGCGCTGCCGGTGATCGAGGCCATCGCGGCCGAGCGGCCGGAAATCCGCATCCTGCTCACGACCGCGACCGTGACCTCGGCCCGGCTCGCGCGGACGCGCCTGCCCAAGGGCGTGGTCCATCAATACGTGCCGCTCGACAATACGGTGTTCGTGCAGCGTTTCCTGTCGCATTGGCGCCCCGATCTGGCCGTTCTGGTCGAATCGGAAATTTGGCCGAACCTCGTGCTCGAGACCAAGGCGCTCGGGATTCCGCTTCTCCTCATCAACGGCCGCATGTCGGCCTCGAGCTTCGAGCGCTGGCGGGGACGGCCTGGGTTCAGCCGTCCGTTATTTTCGGCTTTCGACCTCGTGCTCGCGCAGAACGACGGCCTCGCCGAGCGCTTCAGCCAACTCGGCGCCGTCCGCGCCCTCGATGTCGGCAATCTCAAGGCCGACGCGCCGCCACCTCCGGCCGATCTGCCGGGACGGCGCAAGCTCGACGCGGCGATTTCCGGCCGCACCGTTTGGCTCGCCGCGAGCACCCATCAAGGCGAGGATGAGATCGTGCGGGCCGCGCATGGCGCCATGAAGGCCGCGCGGCCCGATCTCCTCACCATCATCGTGCCGCGCCATCCGGAGCGCGGGCCGCTCATCGCCGAGCTCATTCGCGCCGCGGGCCTCAAAACCGCTTTGCGTTCCCAAGGGGCGCTGCCGGAGGCGGACACCGACGTTTACGTGGCCGACACGATCGGCGAGCTCGGCCTGTTCTATGCGCTGGCGCCGGTCGCTTTCGTCGGCGGCTCGCTCGTCAATCGCGGCGGTCAGAATCCGGTCGAGCCGATCAAGCTCGGCGCCGCCGTGCTCACCGGCCCCAACTGGCAGAACTTCCGCGATTCCTATGCCGCGCTGCTGCGCGCCGGCGGCTGCAAAGAGGTGACCGACGCGGCGAGCCTCGCGGCGTCCGCGCTCGATCTCCTCCAGGACGAAAAGGGCCGCGAAGCGATGACCGAGCGCGCGCTTCAAACCATTGCGTCCATGAGCGGCGCGCTGCCGCGCACCCTGGCCGAACTCGAAAACTACCTTCCGCCCAAGACCACGCTGAAGCATGCCTCTTGAAGCCCCGTTCTGGTGGTACCGCAAGAAGGGGGCGCTCGCCTCGGCGCTCGCCCCCTTGGGCCGCGTCTATGGCCGCATCGCCGAGCGGCGCTTCGCCGGCGTGACGCCCTACCGTTCGTCCCTCCCCGTGATCTGCATCGGCAATTTCACCGCCGGAGGCGGCGGCAAGACGCCGACCGCGATCGCCATCGCCTCGCTGTTGAAGGCGCTGGGCGCCAAGCCCGCCTTCCTCACGCGCGGTTACGGCGGCACGAGCAAAGGCCCGGTGCTCGTGGCGAAGGGTCGCAGCGCCGAAGAGGTCGGCGACGAGCCGCTCCTCCTCGCCGAAGCCGCGCCGACGATGGTCGCGGCCGATCGCGTGGCGGGGGCCAAAGCCATCGAGGCCACCGAAGCCGACGTGATCGTGATGGATGACGGCTTCCAGAACCCAAGCCTCGAGAAGGATCTATCGCTGGTCGTGGTCGATGCCGGGGTTGGCGTCGGCAATGGGCTGGTGATGCCCGCGGGGCCTCTCAGGGCGCCGCTTTCTGAGCAGATGGCGCGCGCCGACGCGCTCATCGTGATCGGCGATGGCGGCAGGGCCGCGCCCGTGATCGAGACCTTCGCGCGCCAAGGCCGGCCCGCGCTGAAGGCCCGGATGGTGCCGCGCCTCGACAAGCGCTGGCTCACGGTGCTGCCGGTGATCGGCTTCGCCGGCATCGCGCGGCCGTCGAAATTCTTCGACACGCTCCGCGGCAACGGCGCCAGACTGATCGATGCGCGCGCCTATCGCGACCATTACAGATATAGCGAACGTCAGGCGCGCAGCCTGCTCAAGGAAGCGAAAGACTATAACGCCATGCTCGTCACCACCGAGAAGGACTGGGTACGGCTCCCCGACGATGACGGCAGCGATGCGGCCGAGCTCAAGCACCGCTCGCGCCCTTTCGCGATCACGATCGAGTTCGACGACGCGGCGGCGGTGAAGGAATTGCTGGAAGCGGCGTTGCGGAAGGGGCGAGGCGCTTGAGATCAGGGCCTACTCAGCCTTCTTTGCGGTTGCGCGCATCTCGCGGAAGCGTTTGAGAGAGGACCCGGCGTCGGCATAGGCCTCTTGCAGCTCGACGCTCCAATAGCGCAGTTCCTCGAGCGGAATGTTGCGCCCGGTGACGGCGCAGCGCACGAAATCGCCGGGCGTCAGCACCTGCACTTCGCCGTCGAGATATTTGACCTTGGCTTCGCCCTTGAAGCCGCTGCTGCGTTCGAAACGATTCATCACGGCTCGTCGTTGTCCCTTTTTCCGCCGTCACGCATCACCATACAATCAAGCGAGGCGGCAAGGCCAGCGCCCTAGAGCAGCTTCCCCTGCTTGTCGTCGCGACGGCGCGGGCGCGGCGCCGCTTCGCCTTCGGCTTTGGGCGGGCTCGCATCCGCATGCGCCCTAATGTGGGCATCGGCGAACTCGATGTCGAGGGCGGAACCGGGTTTGACCTCTGCGGCGCGGCGGATCATGACGCCGTCGGCGGAGCGCACGAGGGCAAAGCCGCGCGCGAGCACATTCTGATAGCTCAGCGTTTCGAGCAGTTTCGCCTGGCCGTCGAGCCGCGTTCTCGCGCGCGCGAGCAAGGTCCGCTCCGCCCTTACGGCGGCGCGATCGAGGCGGATCAGCCTGTCGCGCCCACCCCGCGCGGCGCGGATGAGGACATGGGCGTTGAGCCTCCCTGCGCTCCGCTCGAGCCAGTTGCGGTGAACGCGCGCATTGGCGATGAGCGCGCGCTTCAGTCTGGCGCTCGCGGCGTCGAAACGCTGGCGCGGCAAATCGAGAATGGTGCCCTTGCGCGGCAGGCCGCGCGCAAGTCCGTTGAAGCGATTGCGCTCGACCTCGAGCCGGCGCTTCAGCGAGGTGACGACGCGGACGCCGTGCTGCGTCACGGTGACGAGAAGCTCGGAGCGGACCGGCACGGCGCGCTCCGCCGCCGCGGTCGGGGTCGGCGCGCGATAATCGGCGACAAGATCGATGATGGTCCAGTCGGTCTCGTGGCCGACGGCGGAGATCAGCGGGATGGCGCTCGCGGCGGCGGCGCGGGCGACGCTCTCCTCGTTGAAGCCCCACAGATCTTCGAGGCTGCCGCCGCCGCGGGCGACGATGATGAGGTCGGGGCGCGGCATGAGGCCGCCATCGAGCGCGTTGAAGCCGAGGATGGCGGCCGAGACTTGACGGCGCAGGTCTCGCCCAGAACCCGGACCGGCCAAACGAGAACGTGGGCCGGGAAGCGGTCGGCGAGGCGGTGCAGGATGTCGCGGATCACGGCGCCGGTCGGCGAAGTGACGACGCCGATGACGCGCGGCAGGAAGGGCAGAAGCTTCTT
>JBFWTF010000201.1:0-4070 GCA_050247995.1 Methyloceanibacter sp.
GCCACCACCGATTCGCCGGGCGTCACCGGCAGGTCGCGCGTGTCGGGCGCCTTCACATCGTCGCCCTTGGCGTTCCACCAGGTCGAGGCGTAGCTCACCCCGCCGCTCCGCATTGTGAGATGGGTCACGACTTCCTCGCCGGGATAGTAATAGACCGTCCACCGCCCGACGATCGACTTCGGCACCGCGCGCCAGGTCACGATCACCTCGTCGCCCTTCGTGGCGTCGCCCTTCTTGACGTCGAGCACCTTGAGCGTGGCGAGATAGCCTGGTAGCTCTTCGCCGGTTGCTTCGTCCTTGATGACGCTGGTGCAGGTCACGCTGAGGACGCGGACGAGCGCCACGAGATCGCTCTTGTCCATCAGCTCCTGGTCCGACATCGGCGCGGGCAGCGCGCGCGCCGGCGCGATCGCCAGAATGAGCGAAACCCAGAAGGCGGAAACAACGGTGCAAAGGCGCATCGGACTTCCTCGCAAGGCGTTTGTGGATCAATCTATGTCAGCGCGAGGCCCGCGTCGCCGTTAAAATCGGGAGCAACATGTCATGGTCAATATCTATCTCTTCATCGAGCTCGTGCATACGGCGAACGCCGCCGCCATCGTTGACGCACTGAAGGCGCTTCAATTGGCGAACTGCAAATTCGCCAATGTCGTCGTCTTGTCGAAGGAGAAGATCGTGGCGCAGCTCGATTGTAACGACTCGCACGACGGCGACCGCGCGATCCTCAACGACATCTCCAAGGTCGATGGCGTGGTGCAGACCAACATCATCGCCGTGGTCCGCCCCGTGAAGCGCTAATGCGCGGCTTCCCAGTTGTCGCCCGAGCGGGCGTCGACTTTGAGCGGCACGCTGAGGCGCAACACCGGCTCCGGCGCCCTCTCCATGACGCTTCGCGCCACTTCCATGGTCTTTTCGACTTCGCTGTCTTCGGCCTCGAACACCAGCTCGTCATGCACCTGCATCAGCATGCGCGCTGACAGCCCGGCCGCCGCGAGCGCGGGCTCCATGCGGATCATGGCGCGGCGGATGATGTCGGCGGCGGTGCCCTGGATCGGCGCGTTGATGGCGGCGCGCTCGTAATTGCCGCGCAAGGACGGGTTCTTGGTGTTGATCTCGGGATAGTGGACTTTGCGCCCGAACAGCGTCTTGACGTAACCCTGGCGGCGGGCTTCCGCCTTCATCGCTTCCATGTAGTCGCGGATGCCGGGGAAGCGCTCGAAATAGGTCTTGATATAGGCCGCGGCCTCGCCCCGCGCGATGCCGAGCTGGGCCGCGAGCCCGACCGCTGAGATGCCGTAGATGATGCCGAAATTGATCGCCTTGGCCTTGCGGCGGATGCTTGCGTCCATGCCTTCGATCGGCACGCCGAACATTTCCGAGGCGGTCATGGCGTGGATGTCGAGCCCGTCGGCGAAGGCCTGGCGCAGCGTCGGCGTATCCGCCATATGGGCGAGCACGCGCAGCTCGATCTGGCTGTAATCGGCGCTGATGAGCTTTCTGCCCTTCTCGGCGACGAAAGCTTTGCGGATGGCGCGCCCCTCCGCCGTGCGCACGGGGATGTTCTGCAGGTTGGGGTCCTGCGACGAAAGCCGCCCGGTGGTCGTGGCTGCGAGCGCGTAGGAGGTGTGCACGCGCCCCGTCTCGGGGTGGATATAGGCGGGGAGCGCGTCGGTGTAGGTGCTCTTGAGCTTGGCGAGCACGCGCCATTCGAGAACTTTGCGCGGCAGTTCGTGGCCTTCGGCCGCGAGCTCCTCGAGCGCCGCCGCGTCGGTGCTCCAGGCGCCGGTCTTGGTACGGCGCCCGCCGGGAAGGCTCATCTTGTCGAACAGGATCTCGCCGAGCTGCTTGGGCGAGCCGATATTGAAATCCTCGCCGGCCAATTCCCTGATCTCGTCCTCGAGCCGGGCGATGGTCTGGGCGAAGGAGAGCGACAGGCTCGACAGCGTCGCCCGCTCGACCTTGACGCCGCGCCGCTCCATGGCGGCAAGCACGGGCGCGAGCGGCCGCTCCAGCGTCTCGTAGACTGTGGTGACGGATTCGGCGGCGAGCCGGGGCCGCAGCATCAGCCACAGCCTCAAGCCGATATCGGTCTCCTCGCCGGCATATTCGGCGGCGCGGGCGACCTCGACCCGGTCGAAGGCGACGGCGTTCCGCCCCGATCCCAGCACCTCCTTCTCGGTGAGGCAGGTATAGTTGAGGAGGCGGCCGGCGAGCTCGCCCGGCAAATGCTCGGCGCGGCCCGCATCGAGCGCATAGGACATGAGGCAGGGATCGTCGGTGCTGTTGAGCGCGATGCCGTAGGGCGCGAGCGCCACCATGTCGAATTTGGCATTCTGCACGATCTTGAGCACGCACTCGTCCTCGAGGACGGGCCTCAAGAGAGCGAGCGCTTCGCGCAAGGGAATTTGCGGGACCGCATCGCCGCCGAGATCGAGGCCGTCGCCCGCGCGGTGCGAAAGCGGCACATAGGCCGCATGACCCGGCACGATCGCGAGCGCGACGCCAACCAGTTCGCCTTGCATCGGGTCTGACGACGTGAGCTTCACCCGGAAGGCGAAATGGCCCTGGTAGCGCGCCGCCTCGATCAACTCGGCGAGGCGCTTCTCGTCCGTCACCGTCTCGTAATTGGTGCGATCGAAGGGCACGGCTTCGAGCCTTGCCGCGCGTTCCACCGCGAGCTGCGCCGGCGAGCCGCCTTCGACTTTTTGCGCGCGCGGCGGCCCCATCTCGCCGCGGGGCGTGCGCCGCAAGGGATGATCGTAATCGTCCTTCTTGCGCCGCTGCGGCGCGGGCGACGGCGTCATCCCAGCGGGGAGCTCGGCGCCGAGCCCCTCGGCCACGCGGCGCAGCAGCGTGGTGAATTCGAGCTTGCGCATGAAACTCGTCAGCGCCTCGGTGTCGGGCGCGCGCACGGCGGTTTCGGCGAGGTTCACCTCGAGCGGCACATGGGTATCGAGGATCACGAGCGTCTTCGACAACCGCGCCTGGTCGGCGAAGGTGATGAGATTCTCACGCCGCTTCTCCTGCTTGATCTCGTTGGCGCGCGAAAGCAGCGTTTCAAGATCGCCGAATTCGTTGATGAGGAGGGCCGCGGTCTTGACGCCGATGCCGGGGACGCCCGGCACGTTGTCGGAGGAATCGCCGATCAGCGCCTGCACCTCGACCACCTTCGCCGGCGGCACGCCGAAGCGCTCGACGACCTCTTCCTCGCCGATCACCTTGTTCTTCATGGTGTCGTACATGATGATGCCGGGCTGCACGACCTGCATCAGGTCCTTGTCCGACGAGACGATAGTCACCTCCGCCCCGGCCTCGATGGCCTCGCGCGCGTAGGTGGCGATGATGTCGTCGGCCTCGTAGCCCTCCTGCTCGACGCAGGCGACGTTGAAGGCGCGCACCGCGTCGCGCACCAGCGGAAATTGGGGCACGAGATCGCCCGGCGGCTCGGGCCGGTTGGCCTTGTAGCCGTCGAACAAATCGCTCCGGAACGTCTTGGCGGAATAGTCGAAGATGACCGCGATATGCGTTGGCGGGGCAAGCTCCCCCGTTTCCCGCAAGAGCTTCCACAGCATGGCGCAGAAGCCGTGCACGGCGCCGACGGGGAGCCCGTCGGAGGGCCGGGTCAGCGGCGGCAGGGCGTGGTAGGCGCGGAAAATGTAGCCCGAGCCGTCAACCAGATAGACGTGATCGCCGCGCGCGACGTCTTTGCCGGAAGGCGCGGTCTTACGCTTCGTTGTGGCCATGATGGCCTGAATATAGGGATTGCAACCACCCCGAGGGAGTCGCTTCTCCGGCTCATCCACCATCTCCGGTCGTGCCCGGCTTCATGCCGGGCGGGTCGGGAGACAAGCAACACCCTCATGCTGAGGAGGGCCGAAGGCCCGTCTCGAAGCACGCACAGCATTGCGTCCCACCCTTCGAGACGGCCGCGTTGCCGCGGCCTCCTCAGGGTAAGGCCGTCCACGAACACGCCTTGCGCCAACGGTCAGGGCAGGGTTTCGATCTCGGTTTTCTGGTCGATGGTGCCCGGCGCGAAGGCCTGGTCGGGGCCCCCGAACGTCCGCGCGAGA
>JBFWTF010000202.1:0-4044 GCA_050247995.1 Methyloceanibacter sp.
TCCGTCGCCGGAAGCGCGACCTGCGGCAGCGTCATGCCCGGCGTCAAATGGCGGGCGCCCTCGTCGTCGATCGCCCGAGGAAAACCGGAAGCGCGCGCCACACCCCCTACCCCTACTCGCGCATCAGGCGCCCCTTCTGCCGGTCCCAATCGCGCTTCTTCTCCGTCTCGCGCTTGTCGTGCAGCTTCTTGCCCTTGGCGAGGCCGAGCTCGACCTTGGCGATGCCACGCGCGTTGAAATAGAGCTTGAGCGGCACGACGGTCATGCCCTGGCGGCGGATGGCGCCGAGCAGGCGCGCGATCTCGCGCGCATGGAGCAGAAGCTTGCGCGGCCTTGTCGGCGCATGGCCGTCGCGCGCGGCGCCGGGATATTCGGCGATATGGGCGTTGATGAGATAGAGTTCGCCGCCCTCGTCGGAGGCATAGGCCTCGGCGATATTGGCTTTGCCCGCGCGCAGGGACTTCACCTCGGAGCCTCTCAGCGCGATGCCCGCTTCGAGCTTCTCCTCGATGTCGTAATTGAAGCGCGCCTTCCGGTTCTCGGCGACGAGCTTGCCGCTCTCGCGCTTCGGCGCCATGACGTCACCCTGTCCGCATCAGACGGCGACGAGGCCGACCGCCGACAACGCGTCTTCGACTCTCTGGCGCGAAGCGGGCGCGAGCGGCGCCAGCGGAAGCCGCGTGTCGGCGCTGCACAGGCCGAGCTTGCTCGCGGCATATTTCACCGGGCCCGGGTTCGATTCCACGAAGAGCGCGTCGTGGAGCGGCATGAGCCGGTCCTGCAATTGAAGCGCGAGGTGGAAATTGCCGGCGAGGCAAGCGAGCTGGAATTCGGAGCAGAGCGCCGGCGCCACATTGGCGGTGACGGAGATGCAGCCCTGCCCGCCATGGGCCATGAAGCCGAGAGCGGTCGCATCCTCGCCGGAGAGCTGAATGAACTCGGGGCCGAGCGCGGCGCGCTGCTGGCTCGCGCGCGCCATGTTGGCGGTGGCGTCCTTGAGGCCGACGATGTTCGCGAGCTTGAACAGCCGCGCCATGGTCTCGACCGACATGTCGATCACGGAGCGGCCGGGAATGTTGTAGATGACGACGGGCAAGTCGGCGCAGTCGTTGATCGCCTTGAAATGAAGGTAGAGCCCTTCCTGGGTCGGCTTGTTGTAGTAGGGCGTCACCACCAGCACGCCGTCGGCGCCGGCGGCCTTGGCATGCCGCGTGAGCTCGACGGCCTCGGCAGTGGAGTTCGATCCGGTTCCGGCGATGACCGGCACCCGCCCCGCCGCCGCCTCGACGCACATCTCGACGACGCGCCGGTGCTCGTCATGGGTGAGCGTCGGCGACTCTCCCGTCGTGCCGCACGGGACAAGACCATGCGTGCCCTGGTCGATCTGCCATTCGACCAGCCGCTGGAAGGCGCGCTCGTCCACCGTGCCGTCCTTGAACGGGGTGATGAGGGCCGTGATCGAACCTTTGAAGGGCGGCATGGGCACGTCGGGATCGCTCCTCGTCGATTTCGCGCCTCAAGCGGAGACGCAAAGGAACGCGGACAATAGGGTTTGGGCCGTGAGGCGGCAAGGCGCTGAAAGGCTAAAGGAAAGCTCGCTTGACATGGGTCGATCCCAGCACAGGGAGCCGCGCCGGAGAGGCAAACAAAAGCGATATTGTCCAATGACTTGCATATGTTTTTTGAGAGGACTCCCAGGGCCTTGCGGGGTCTTCCGAGACATTTTTCTGCCGGATTCTTTCAGACATTGTTCAATTCGGGCAAATTATAGTGCCGTCTTCGTCGCGGCTCCCCGGCTCGGGGGACGTCCTGACCAGCGTAACCAGGTCGTAACCGGTAACCGATCGACGAGATGAAACGCATTCGCGCGCACATCTTACCATTGCTTGTCGCCGTCGCTCTGCTCCCTCCGGCGCTTGCCGAGGCTGGGACGAAGCCCGTGCGCGCCGCAACGGTCAAGGCGCCTGTCAAGGCGAAGGCGCCCGTCAAAGCCAAAGCGAAGGCCAAGAAGCCCGTTCAGAAGGAGATCGCTGCCCCGGCCCTGCCCGAGCGCAATCCGCTGAGAGTGGCATCGCCCGAGACGCCCGCGCCTGAGGCTCAAGAAGCGGCGGGGGCCTCGCCCTCACCCGAGGTTCAGGCCGCTGCCGAGATCTCGCCCGCGCCTGACACTCAGGAAGCGGCCGGGGCTTCCACTGAAGTCTCCACGGACCAGCAGCCCGCGCCAGAGCCCGCATCGTCCCCCGAGACGACCGCCGGACTCCAGCCAATGGCGACGCCGCCAGGGACCGAACCCGGTTCGCCGGCGTCGCCGCCCCCGGCAACGCCGGTCCCGACGACGCCCGCGGCATCGAACGACGTTGTCAAGTCGAGTGGCGGCGCCAATGTCACCGAGGTTTCCGTCCCCGACCGCAATCCAAACCCGCCATCGCTGCTGGCACCGTCCTCGCCGGCGCCGCAAGTCGTGACCGACATGCCGCTGCCCGTCGCCAATCCCAGCCGGAAGGGCGATCTGGAAACCCTCAAGGGTACCCTCGCGCCGGCCATCGCGGCACCGGCGCCTGCCCTCAACTACGCCGCGATCCTGAAGCCGATCCTGTCCTACGAGATCAGCGCCTCGGACGAGAGCAGTGTCAGGGACGTGGTGCGGTCGGGCCCGGGCGCGGCGTCACGGGTCAAGGACCCGGCAGCCCGCGACTTTGCCCTCTGGTACAGATACCGGTTCAGCCCCGCGAGCGGACGCGGAGCGGCGATCGAGCTGTTCCGGCTTGCGCATCCCGACTGGCCCGGGCAGGACGAGCTGCGCGAGAAAGCCGAGACAACCCTCTTCCTCACCGGGGCCGACGCGGACGAGGTCAAGGCGTTCTTCGACGCCACGCCACCGCAGACCGGCGCCGGCAAGGCCGCTCTCGCTTCCGTTTACGTGAAGGACAACAACGAAGCGGGCGCGCGCGATCTCGTCGTGTCCGCTTGGCGCGACCATCAACTGAACGCGGAGATCGAGAAGAAGATCCTCGACCGCTACGGCAGCTGGCTCACGCCCGAGCATCACCGCGCGCGCATCGACCGTCTGCTTTATCCGGATGAGAAGGGGGCCATCGAGGCGGCACTCAGGGTATCGAAGCTGCTCTCGGCCGACGAACAGAAGAAGGTCGCGGCGCGTATCGCCGTGGTCAAGCGCGGCGGCAATGCCGGCAAGCTTCTCGACGCGCTTCCCTCCAACGCCATCGAGGCCGATGCCGGCCTCAGGTTCAACCGCATTCAATGGCTGCGGCGTACCAAGGACAAGGAGCACCGGGAAAAAGCTTGGAAGATGCTGCTCGATGCGCCGAGCGAGCCGAACATTCTGCTCGACCTCAACAATTGGTGGATCGAGCGGCGCGTCAGTTGCCGCGGCGCGCTCAATGACGGAAACCCGAAAGTCGCCTACGAGATCGCGGCCAAACACGGGCTCGTCTCCGGCGACAATTTTATCGAAGCCGAGTTCCTTGCCGGCTGGATCGCGCTGCGTTTCCTCGACGATCCCAACTCGGCGTTGAAGCATTTCTTGTCGCTGCGCCGTGTCGCGACGAGCTCCAAGAGCATCGCCCTGGGCGAGTACTGGCTTGGACGCACCGCGCTCGAACTCGGCGATCGCGGCTCGGCGATGGTCCACTTCTACAACGCCGCCAAGTACCCCCAATATTTCTACGGACAGCTCGGCCGGCAGTCGCTCGACGCCAAGCCAGCCCACCTCGAGATCACCAAGACGCCGGTGCCGACGGAAGCCGACATTCAGAGCTTCCTCGCGCGCGATGGCGTGCGCGCCATCGGCGTCGCCCGCGCCGTGGGCATGAACGGATCGACGGGGCAATTCTTCCTGGCGCTGTCGCGCAAGTTGACCAATCCGGCGGAGGTCGTCCTGCTTGCCGAGCTTGCCAAGGCGACAGGCGATGCGCAAATCGCGTTGCGGTTGGCGAAGATCGCCTTCAACCGCGATCTCCCGCTTGGCGAGTACGCCCTGCCGGTCGGGGTGATCCCCGAGTGCAGGAGCCTGCGCACCGATCG
>JBFWTF010000203.1:0-3941 GCA_050247995.1 Methyloceanibacter sp.
ATCGCCGGCCTCGGCGAAGCGGTCAAGGGCGTCTTCGATCTCGACGCGCCCATCGCGGCATGGGCGGCGGAGGAAGGCATCGGCGACGTCGAGCTGCACGAACGCCTGATGAAGGCGACCGACGAGAGTACGGCGAAGAAGGCGGCCGATATCGGCCCGCAGATCATGCGCCAGATCGAACGGGCCGTGCTGCTACAGACGCTCGACAATCTATGGCGCGAGCACCTCGTCACGCTCGAACATTTGCGCCAGGTGATCGGCCTTCGCGGCTACGGCCAGCGCGACCCGTTGAACGAGTACAAGAGCGAGAGCTTTACGCTGTTCGAGCACATGCTGGCGCGCTTGCGCGAGGCGGTGACGGGACAGCTCGCGCATGTGGAGCTGGCGAAGCCGGACGAGGTGCCTCCGCTCGAGGCGGCTGAGCTTCCGCCGATGGAAGCCCATCACGTCAACCCGATCACCGGAGAGGACGAGTTCGCGCTCGAAGCCGCCAATGCCGGCGGCAACGACGGCGGTCAGGCCAAGGCCCCGCGCGCGCGCAAAGCGACCGCCGCCGCCAGCGTCAATCCCGCCGATCCCTCGACCTGGGGCAAGGTGCAGCGCAACGCGCTCTGCCCCTGCGGCTCAGGCAAGAAATACAAGCACTGCCACGGCGCCTACTAGGCTAGCGCTGCAAGCGCGCCTTGCTTTCGACCTCCCCCTGGTGGGGAGGTCGATGCGCTTTGCGCGTCGGGGGCTTTCATGCTTCGACGGCGGCTCGCGCGTTGCCCCTCACCACGCGCCAAGGGCGCGCGTGCTCTCCCGCAAGGGGAGAGCGGAAAGAGAGCACGCACCGCGCCGCCTTCTCGATCAGAGCGGCTTGTCCGCGATCTCGGGCGGGCAACGTTCCTCGACGGGATTGTAGGCCGTCGCGATCGTTCCCGGCGCGAACACGTAGCGGCCGTTGCACACGCTGACGGCCGGCGGAATGCGGCCCGGCTCGAACAGATCGTAGCCCTTCTTCAAGTCGGTCCAGAAGCCATGCCAGCGGTAGCCTTTGCGGAAGTTCAAGGCGCTCTCCGTCATGCGGAAGGGAAAGACATGCACGGGGAAGCGGGCCTGGCCCGCCTCGAGCGCCGCCGTCACCATGCGCCAAATCTCATCGACCGCGGGATCGGTGACCGCGAAGCAGCCGATCGAGGCGCAGCCGCCATGCACCATGAGGAAGGAGCCGGTGCGCCCATGCGCCCGATCGAAGACATTGGGGAAGCCGAGATTGAACGAGCGGTGCATGCGGCTGTTGGGATTGAGCGCCTCGGCGTCAACCGTATAGAAGCCCTCGGGCGCTTGGCGGTCGCCCTCCTTCAGCTTGGGCCCAAGCCGGCCCGACCAGAAGCAGATGGGATAGGTGGCGAAGCGCTCGAAATGGCCGTCCTTCTCGACCCAAAGCTCGAGCTCCGACTCGAGCTTGAAGACGCGGATATAGACCGGAGCGCCGCGTTTGACGCCGAGCGCTGCCAGGCGTTCCTCGAAGCGGTCGAGGTCGGGCGTGCCGGGCAAGGTCTCGCCGGCGCGGAAGATCGACTTATGTTCGGCGCGCTTCCAGTTGATGCGCGCGCGGTCGATCTGCTGGCGTCCCTCGGGCGTCTGAAGGTAGTAGCCAACGCCGGCTATCGCGACCACGAGGAGAATAAGAAGCGCGCGCCACATCTTGAGTGCGTCCTCCGGAGTTTGTCACCCCCGGGCTTGACCCCGGGGGTCCATTCCGTTGCGCCCGGGCTCGCCTTAGAGGTCACGGCTGACGGCTAGCGATTGGGCGTCGCGGGGCCGAGCGTAAAGGCGCTGTAGCTCTGCTTGGACGGCCCGAAGGAGAGGCCGAGCACACTGCCGAGCGGCTTGCCGAGCGCGGCTTGCTGGCTCTTGGCCTTGGTCTTCGCCGACGCTTCCTGAAGGGCCGGAGCCCGGGTGACGGGCAGCTTCTTGTAAGCCGGGCACGCGCCGGTGGGACTGAGCCGCGCGTTGTTGCCGAACGAGGCGTTGATCACATAGCGCTTCTCGCACACGGCGACCTTGGGCGGGAGATGGCTGAGCTCGAAGGAGTCGTAGCCTTCCTTCAGGCTCTTCCAGAAATCGAACCACTTGTCGTCCTTGTGCGCGGTCATGTTCGCAGCCGTCATGCGGAACGGGTAGGCCTGAATCTGGATGCTCTCCTGACCGCTTTGCAGGGCCACGCGCGCGAGCGTGAAGATCTCCTCGACCACCGCGTCGGTCATGGCGTAGCAGCCGGACGAGGTGCAATCGCCGTGCACCATGATGTTGCTGCCGGTGCGGCCGAGAGCGCGGTCATAGGTGTTGGGGAAGCCGACATCGAAGGAGAGATGATACTTGCTCCTGGGATTCAGCTGATCGACCGAGACGTTGTAGAAACCTTCCGGCGCCTGCCGGTCGCCCTGCTCCACCTTCGGGCCGAGCCCGCCCGAATAGCTGCAGATCGGATAGGTCTTGAACAGATAGAAGCGCCCATTGTCCTTCTCTTTCCACACTTCGAGCTCGGACTCGGCCTTGAAGATGCGGATGAGGACCGGCGCTTCCTCGGTCATGCCCTTCTCGGCGAGAAGGGCTTGGGTCCGGGGCGAAAGCGGCTTGAGGTAAGGGGGCGAGAACTGGCCGCAAGCGGAAAGCGCGACAGCGAAAGCCGCCACCGTCGCCATGGTCATGGCCGTGACAAAGCTCGAACGAAGCATACGCGAGTGCCCCTTGCGCAACTCGGTCAGGATCGATGGTGAAGGGTTAAATCGAGGTTAGCGCTTCTGAGCGGCGCCCGTCCTCCGACTCCCCCCAATTCAGCGCCAATTATAGGCCTGGCGCCAAAACAGGTGGACCAAAAAAATTGGTGCTTTTTGAGGCAATTCAGGGCCTCAGACCGGCCGGCCGATAGCCAGGAATTTTTCCCGCCTTTCGGTGCGAATCTCGGCCGGCGAGAGGTGGTCGTAGGCGGCAAGCGCCTTGACGATGGTGTCGCCCGCGGCGCGCATCACCTCGTTCCCGTCCCGGTGGGCGCCGCCGATCGGCTCGGCGATGATCCCGTCGATGACGCCGAGCTGCAACAGGTCCTGGGCGGTGATCTTCATGTTGGTCGCGGCGTCCATCGCGCGCGCCGAGTCGCGCCACAGGATCGAGGCCGCGGCCTCGGGCGAGGCGACGGTATAGATCGCATGTTCGAGCATGTAGATCCGGTTGGCGGTGGCGATGGCGACGGCGCCGCCGGAGCCGCCCTCGCCGATCACGACGGCGATGATCGGCACGCCAAGGCCGAGGCAGCAATCGGTCGAGCGGGCAATGGCCTCGGCCTGGCCGCGCTCCTCGGCGCCGATGCCGGGATAGGCGCCGGCCGTATCGACCAGGGTCACGACCGGAAGCTGGAAGCGGTCGGCCATCTCCATCAGCCGCACCGCCTTGCGATAGCCCTCGGGACGGGCCATGCCGAAATTGTGCTTGATGCGGCCTTCGGTGTCGGAGCCCTTCTCGTGGCCGATGACCATCACCGAGCGGCCGGAAAGCCGGCCGATGCCGCCGACGATGGCCTGGTCCTCGCCGAAATAGCGGTCCCCTGCGAGCGGGGTGAAATCCTCGATCAGCGCCTCGACGTAGTGACGGAAATGCGGCCGCTCGGGATGGCGCGCGACCTGCGTCTTCTGCCAGGGGGTGAGGCTGGCATAGGTCTCCTCGAGGGTCTCGCGCGCTTTCCGCTCCATCTTGGCGAGTTCCTCGCCCATGGCAACGGAGTGCTCCTGGCCCGCGACCGCCTTGAGCTCGGCGACCTTGCTTTCGAGCTCGGCAATTGGCTTTTCGAAATCGAGATAAGTGCGCATCTAATCCGGCTCGAGCCTTTCCAATCCCTGTTCCGGCACGTCTTAAGGCAAAAATTAAGGCAAACCCATGGGGGTGTAAGTGGCCTTGGG
>JBFWTF010000204.1:0-3904 GCA_050247995.1 Methyloceanibacter sp.
TTGCGCGCCTCGTCTGCCGTGATCGGCTCCTCGAACTCGACATTGACCGCCTCGGAATGGCCGACGAATACCGGCACGCGCACGCAGGTCGCCGTGAGCTTGATCTTGGGGTCTAGGATCTTCTTGGTCTCGGCCGACATCTTCCATTCCTCCTTGGTCGAGCCGTCATCGAGGAAGACGTCGATATGAGGAATGACGTTGAAGGCGATCTGCTTGGTGAACTTCTTGGACTCGGGCATTTCGGTCGAGAAGATGCCCTTGGTCTGATCCCACAGCTCGTCCATCGCCTCCTTGCCGGCGCCCGACACCGATTGATAGGTCGCGACGACGACGCGCTTGATCTTGGCGCGGTCATGCAGCGGCTTCAGCACCACCACGAGTTGGGCGGTCGAGCAATTGGGGTTGGCGATGATGTTCTTCTTGGTGAAACCGGCCACCGCATCGGCATTGACCTCGGGCACGATCAGCGGCACGTCGGGGTCGTAGCGCCAGAACGAGGAGTTGTCGATGACGACGCAGCCTTGCGCGCCGATCTTCGGCGCCCATTCCTTGGAGACGGCGGAGCCGGCCGACATCAGCGCGAAATCGACGCCTCTGAAGTCGAATTGCTCGAGGTCGTGGCACTTGAGGCGGCTGTCGCCGAACGACACCTCGACGCCCATCGAGCGCCGCGAGGCGATGGCGAAGACCTCATCGGCCGGGAACTCGCGCTCGGCCAGGATATTGAGCATCTCGCGCCCGACATTGCCGGTCGCGCCGATAACGGCCACTTTATAACCCATGGCTGGCAAACGCTCCTTCGTGCAAGCGTGTGGCGGTGATTTGCGGCCGATTTACGGGGAACCGCCCCCGAATGTAAAGCTTTGCCCGCAAGCGAACCCGAGACCTCAGGAAGGACCATGACCCCGATCGCACGCGCCGCCATTCTCGCCCTGCTCGTACCCCTTGTCGCCGGGTGCGACTGGTCGAAGCTTTCCGAGGCCGAGACGGAGGGTCCCGATCCCGCCATCCCCGCGCCGAGCGAGGCGCTCATGCCCGCGATCAATCTCGCCCGCGCCGTGGGTTGGCCCAAGGGCGCCGCGCCCACGCCCGCGCCCGGGCTTGCCGTCAACGCCTTCGCCCAAGGCCTCGATCATCCGCGCTGGCTCCATGTCCTGCCGAACGGCGACGTTCTCGTCGCCGAGACCAATGCGCCCAAGGGCGAGGGCCTGGGCGTGAGCGGGTTCAAGGCCGTGTTGATGGCCATGGCCATGAACTACGCCGGCGCGGGAGTTCCGAGTCCCAACCGCATCGTTCTCTTGCGCGACGCCGACGGCGACGGCGTGGCGGAGACGCGTTCCGTCTTCCTCGAAGGTCTCAACTCGCCCTTCGCCATGGCGCTCATCGGCGACAAGCTCTATGTCGCCGACACCGACGCGCTGCTCCGCTTCGATTACCCCGAAGGCGCGACCGAGATTAAGACGCAAGCGACCAAGATCGCCGATCTTCCCGCCGCGCCCATCAACTATCACTGGACCAAGAGCCTCGCCGCGAGTCGTGACGGGTCGCGGCTCTATGTCGGGGTGGGCTCCAACAGCAATGCCGGCGAGAACGGTCTCGAACTGGAGGCGGGGCGGGCGCGGATCCTCGCCATCGACCCGGGCACGGGCGAGGCGCAGAACTTCGCCACGGGATTGCGGAACCCGGTCGGGCTTGCCTTGGCGCCAGAAAGCGGCGCGCTATGGGCGGTCGTCAACGAGCGCGACGAGCTCGGCTCCGACCTCGTCCCCGACTACCTGACCGAAGTGAAGGAGGGCGCCTTCTACGGCTGGCCGTTCAGCTATTGGGGTCAGCATGTCGATGCGAGGGTCGAGCCGCAGGACCCTGCGCTCGTGGCCAAGGCGCTCAAGCCAGACTATTCGCTCGGCAACCACGTCGCGCCGATCGGGCTAGCCTTCGGCGGCAGCGCGGCGTGGCCGGAGCCGTTCCGGAACGGCGCGTTCGTCGGCGAGCACGGCTCGTGGAACCGCGTTCCCTTGAGCGGCTACAAGGTCGTGTTCGTGCCGTTCGCCGGCGGCAAACCCGCGGGCCAGCCGGTCGACGTGCTCACGGGCTTCCTCAACGGCATCGGCGAAGCGCAAGGGCGCCCCGCCGGCGTCGCCGCCGATAGCAAAGGCGCGCTCCTCGTCGCCGACGATGTCGGCAACGCGGTGTGGCGCGTCACGCCGGAAGCGCCGAAGGCCGCGCCCTAGCGCGCGACCTCGCGAAGATCAGCCGCGGCGATTGTCGTGCGCGAGCGCGCCGGGGCCTGAGCCCGCGGGAACGAGGAAACCGCCGGCGATCGTGACGTTCTTCATGAAGCGGATCATCTGGCGAAGGGCGCAATGGGAATGCCGTCCATGAGGTGCGCGGCGCCAAGCCCTCAGGCAAACATGCCGGAAAACAGCAAGACGAAAGCCGAGATCAGACCAACGATCACTGTCGCCGCGGCCAACAGGCTTGCAGCGCCAACGGCGAGCCCGGCCAGCACGGCGGCCCCGTCCCGCTCTACAAGCGCAAGACCGATGATGGCGATGGCGAAGGCCGGAAGCCAGTTGACGAGGGGAATCGGCAACGCGAGGACGATGGCGATGGCGAGGATGGCGACGCCGATCAGGCGCTCGCCGGTCCAAGACAACAGGAACGTGAGCCTCGGACTGAGCAGACGCTCGGCGCGCTCAAGCCAGGGAAGCGCGCGGGTGACGATGGCGGCGAAGCCTTGGCGCGAAAAGCTCTGCCGCGTGAGCCATTTGGGAAACCAGGGCTTGTGACGTCCGTAAGAGAGCTGCACCGCCAACAGCACGAGCGGCGCGCCCAAGACGGCAGAGAGAAGCGGAATGTTGATCGGAATGAGGTTCGGGAGCGCGAATATGAACAGGAGCACGCCGAAGCCGCGGTCGTCGAGGGCATCGCGCAGGGCGCCGAGGCTGATACGCGCGCCGGTCTCGCCGGCGAGAAAGTCGCGCAGGAGGACGGACGTGCGCCGGCTCTTGGCCGGGCGAGGCGACGCGTCCGGCAGGATTGGCTCGGCCCGGTCCGGTCTCGGCGCCGGTATGTCGTCCATGCCGTCCATGGCGTTGCCGCATCGCCCCACGACAGGAAATCTAGGCCGAGGCTTGTGGCGCTTCGTTCACGCTAAGGCGACGCCGTTTTCTCGCCGCCTTCCCCCTCGACCTTCAGTTCCGCGCATTTCTTGGTGACGAACTCATTGACCATGCGCACCACCTCCGGCCCGAGCACGTTGGTTTTGTTGTCGAGGCCGGTGCCGGCATAGATCAGGGGATAGATGAGGAGCGGCGCCGTCGCCTCGCCCCAGTTGATGCTGGCTTCGACCGCCTTGCCGTTCTCGAATTTCACCTTGGGCGCCAGCGTCACCTCGACCGTATAGGGCTCGCCTTCCTTCTTCTGCGCGAGCGTACAGCTCACCTTTTGCATCGGCATGACGATCTCGCGGGAGGCCTCGCTCATGGCGAGAGCAAGGGACTTGCGCTCGAGGTCGAGCTTCGACTGGCACACGGCCTTGCCCCAGGGCCAGGAAATCTTGCCGCCGAGCATCTTGACGATGTCCTCCTCGCGCCAGGTCTTGACGATGTCGCAGGAGACGTTGTCGCCGTTAGGGTCGCGCGTGGCGATGATGTCGCAGATCGTCTTCTTGCACGCCTTCCGCGCCTCCTTCTCGGCCTTCTCCTCCGGCGTCAGCTGACGCCCGGCCTCGGCGGGGCTTGCCGGCGACGCCGAAGGTGGCGCGGCCGGTTCGGTCGCGCTCCGCGCCGGTTCATCCTCGGCCGCGAGCGAGAGCGAGCCCGAGGCGAGGAGGGCGGCGGCGGCAAGCAGGCTGAGAGCAAGCCTCATCGTTCCCTCCGGCTAAGGTCGAGGCACGAAACGC
>JBFWTF010000205.1:0-3899 GCA_050247995.1 Methyloceanibacter sp.
CCGTTGCCACTCTTGGCATAGAAGCTTGCCGCGGTCTGGAACGGTCTTTGCCGCTTTCCCTTATGGAGTGGGGCGTTCCTGCGTATTAACTTCGGCGCGTCCTTACCCTATTGTGCGGCGCTTCTTGCCAAGTCGCCGAAGGTTTGGAAGAAAGTGTCTTCGTCTCCGAGCTCTGAGCGGATGGGTTGCCCCCAGTCCCTTTGATCAGCCTTTAGGAGCAAAGCTCTCGCCGATGTGGAGTTCAACTTCCGGCCGCCCTCAGATGCGGCGCAACGCCTCCGCCGCGCTCGTCGCCCTCGCGCTTCTGGCCCCGGTCCCATTCACCACCGCGCGCGCCGAAGTGGCGGAACCCGCTTCGCCCGCCGCGCCGCCACAACCCGCCGCCGCAGAGACGCCGGGGGCCGGGACCGCGACCGAAGCGCCGCAAGCGGCGCCAGCGGCTGACGCCGGCGAGGCGCAGAAGAAGAATCTGCGGGTGGTCTATCTCGGCAAGGAATATCCCGAGCCTCTACCGCTCTCCTACGCCGAGAAACCCATCACCGATAAGGGCATCCAGGGCGCGCGGCTGATGCTCAAGGAGGCGAACCAGGCCGGCAACTTCGTCGGTCATTCGTTCGAGCTGATCGAGGCGATCGTGCCCGAGGACGGCGATGTCGTCGCCAAGGCCAAGGAGCTTCTCGCCGCCGGCGAGCGCTTCATCGTCGCCGATCTGGAGCCCGCCGATCTCGTCGCGGTCGCCGACCTTCCCGACGCCAAGGACGCGATCATCTTGAATATCCGCTCGAGCGCCACCTCGCTCCGCGAGGAAGATTGCCGCATCAACGTTTTCCACGTCATTCCCGATTACGCCATGCGGGCCGATGCGCTCGCGCAATATCTCATCTGGAAGAAGTGGCCGCGCTGGTTCGTCATCAGGCGCGACACGCCGCAGGATCAGGACTATCTCGCGCAAGTGAAGCGCGCCGCGACCCGCTTCGGCGGCAAGGTGGTGAGCGAAAAGCTCTATGACCTGCCGCCCGGTGCCCGCAATCTCGATTCCGGCCACCAGCAGATTCAGGCGCAAATCCCCATGGAGACCGAAGAGGCCTACGATCACGACGCGGTCTGGGTGCTCAACAGCGACGACGATTTCGGCGACTACCTCATGTACCGTACTTACCTGCCCCGGCCCGTGGTCGGCACTCAGGGGCTCCAGGCGACCTCCTGGGACAAGTCCTACACCGAGTCCGGCGCCATGCATTTTCAGAACGCCATTCCGCGCCTCGCCAAGCGACCGCCTGTCGAGCGCGATTACACCGCCTGGCTCGGCTTTCGCGCCATCGCCGATTCCGCGATGAAATCCGGCAAGACCTCGCCCGCCGAGGTCAAGGCCTACATGTTGTCGCCCGAGTTCAAGCTCGAAGGCTTCAAGGGCCAGGCGATGAGCTTCCGTACGTGGGACCATCAAATGCGCCAGCCGATCATTCTCGGCGGCGGCACCCGCGTGCCGGTTTCGACCTCGCCGCAGGAAGGCTTCCTGCATCCCACCAACGTCACCGACACGCTTGGCTTCGACGCGCCCGAGACCAAGTGCAAGTTCAAATAGTCCATCGGCCAAAGGTACAGCTATGAACAGAAGCAAACTCGCTATTGCCCTCAGCGCCTCGCTCGTTCTCGGCGCGGTCCC
Organism: Methyloceanibacter sp.; assembly: GCA_050247995.1. Taxonomy (GTDB): domain Bacteria; phylum Pseudomonadota; class Alphaproteobacteria; order Rhizobiales; family Methyloligellaceae; genus Methyloceanibacter. The sequence goes on from JBFWTF010000205.1 coordinate 1,667, forward strand.
GGCCTCCGCCGCGACGATCTTCGTCTCCAACGAGAAAGACAACACGATCACGGTGCTGAACAGCGAAACGCTCGAGACGATCAAGACGATCAAGGTGTCGCGGCGCCCGCGCGGCATCGTTCTGAGCCCCGATTTCAAGGAGCTCTTCGTTGCCGCCGGCGACGGCGACATCATGGACGTGATCGACACCAAGACGCTGGAAGTGACCCGCCAGCTCGAATCCGGTCCCGATCCGGAGCTGATGGCGGTCGATTCGACCGGCAATATCATCTACATCGCCAACGAGGACGACTCGCTCGTGACCATCATGGACATCAAGAGCGGCGAAGTGCTTGGCGAGGTTCCGGTCGGCGTCGAGCCCGAAGGCATGAGCGTCAGTCCCGACGACCGTTACACCGCCGCCACGTCCGAAAGCACGAGCATGGCGCATATCGTCGATAACAAGACGCGCAACCTCGTCGCCAACATTCTCGTCGATAGCCGGCCGCGCGAGGCGAAGTTCACCGCGGACAAAAAGGAGCTGTGGGTCTCCTCCGAGGTCGGCGGCACGATTTCGATCATCGATACCAGCAACTGGGACGACCCCAAGAGCTGGAAGGTGGTCAAGAAGATCGGCTTCGAGGTCGAGGGCGTGCGCCCCGAGCAGCTACAGCCCGTCGGCATGGATTTCAGCGCCGACGGCAAGCTCATGTTCGTTCCTCTCGGGCCGTCAAATCGTGTTGCCGTGATCGACACCGCGACCAAGGAGGTCAAGGAGTACATCCTGGTCGGCCAGCGTCCGTGGCACGGCGAGCTTGGCCCCGAGGGCAAGAAATATTACGTCGCCAACGGGCTCACCAATGACGTCACGGTCATCGACGTCGATTCGCTCAAGGCGGAGAAATCGGTGCCGGTCGGGCGTCTGCCCTGGGGCATCGCCATCATGCCGTAGAGACGGCAGGCGCCGCGGCTAGGTGCCTTGGAAGCTTGATTCCGTGGCTTGCGCGGCGGCGTGCCCTCGCAGGCTGAGGATCGCCTCCTTGACCGGCGCATCGAGCCCGGCGCCGCCGGCGTCGATATAGGCGAAGATCGCCTGGCGCATGCGCGGATCCCAGAACTTCCGGATGTGATTGGCGATTCCGGGAACGATCTCGTCTTCGCGCTGATAGGCGAAGAACTTGCCGATCTGGTTCGCCATATGGACGAGGCGGTCGGGCGACATGGGTCGAAACTCTCCGATCGATGCCCTGCTTATTCCGCCGCGACCAGGGGTTCGGCGATGCGGCGGCTCTGCCGCGTCAGCTCTTCGTATTCTTCCTGCCACTCCGACGGTCCGTTGGATGGACTGACCTCAACCGCCGTCACTTTGTATTCGGGGCAGTTGGTGGCCCAGTCCGAGAACTCGGTGGTGACCACGTTCACCTGCGTAGTGGGGTGGTGGAAGGTCGTATAGACCACGCCGGGCGCCACGCGCTCGGTGATCTGGGCATGGAGCGTCGTTTCGCCGGCGCGGCTCGCGATCTTGACCCAGTCCCCATCCCTGATCCCGCGCTGCTCGGCGTCGTGGGGATGGATTTCGAGCACGTCCCTCTCATGCCAGACGACATTCTCGGTGCGGCGGGTCTGCGCGCCGACATTGTATTGGGAGAGAATGCGCCCGGTGGTGAGGAGGAGGGGATAGCGCGGTCCCGACTTTTCGTCGGTCGCGACATATTCGGTGATGACGAACTTGCCCTTGCCGCGCACGAACCCGTTGATGTGCATGATCGGCGTGCCATCCGGCGCGGCTTCGTTGCACGGCCATTGCACCGATCCGAGCCGGTCGAGCTTCTCGTAGGAGACGCCGGCGAAGGTCGGCGTGAGCGCCGCGATCTCGTCCATGATCTCCGAAGGATGGGTGTAGTCCATGGGATAGCCCAACGCGTTCGAGAGCATTTGCGTGACCTGCCAGTCCTCGAAACCGTTCAGCGGGGTCATCACCTTGCGCACGGGCTGAATGCGCCGCTCGGCGTTGGTGAAGGTGCCGTCCTTCTCCAGGAAGGTGCATCCGGGCAGGAACACGTGGGCGTAATTGGCCGTCTCGATCAGGAACAGATCCTGCACCACCACGCATTCCATGGCGGCGAGGCCCGCCGCCATATGCTGGGTGTTGGGGTCGGACTGGAGGATGTCTTCGCCCTGGATGTAGATGCCCTTGAACGAGCCGTCGAGCGCGGCGTCGATCATGTTGGGAATGCGCAGTCCCGGCTCGGCG
>JBFWTF010000206.1:0-3894 GCA_050247995.1 Methyloceanibacter sp.
GAGTATGCCGGCTTCGTGCGGGTGCGGTACCGTAATTTGCGCGGCGGGATCGCCGCGATCCACTCGGCTTGGCGGCTGTAACGAAAGAAGCGATGAGCGCGATCGGCAATATGGCGCGTTTGACCAAGGCGGGCGCCGTTCTCGCCTGGTCGGGCGCGCGCGTCCTGCCCGACGAGGCGAACCTGCCCGGGCCGCTTGCGCTCTTCGCCCGCGTCACCGCGCCGCTCCGCAAGAACGGAGCGGGCGAAGGCCGCAACGAGACCAAGCTTTCCGAGGCGCTCACCTCGCTCGGACCGTCCTATATCAAGCTCGGGCAGTTTCTCGCCACCCGCGACGACATCATCGGCCGCGAGCTCGCCCGCGATCTCGCCACCCTCCAGGACCGCTTGCCGCCGTTTTCGCAGAGCGAGGCGAGGGAGGCGGTCGAGGAGGCGCTGGGGCAGCCGATCGACAAGCTCTACGTCGAGTTCGGTCCCCCCGTCGCCGCGGCCTCGATCGCCCAGGTGCACAAGGCGAAGGTGCGGGGACCCGACGGCGCGCTGATGCCGGTCGCGGTCAAGGTGCTCAGGCCCGGCATCGAGCAGCGCTTCCAGAAGGACCTCGACAGCTATTTCTTCGCCGCGCGCATGATCGAGCGCTTCCACCCGCCCTCGCGGCGCCTGCGCCCGATCGCGGTGGTGGACACGCTCGCCAAGTCCGTCGCTATCGAGATGGACCTCCGCATGGAGGCCGCCGCCATCTCGGAGATGGCCGAGAACATCAAGAACGACGAGGGCTTTCGCGTTCCGGCCGTCGATTGGTCGCGCAGCGCCCGCCGCGTGCTCACGCTCGAATGGATCGACGGCATTTCGATCGCCGACCGGGAGGCCCTTTCCGCCACCGGACACGACGTGAAGGCGCTCGGCGCCCGCGTGGTTCAGTCCTTCCTCCGCCACGCCATGCGCGACGGCTTCTTCCACGCCGACATGCATCCGGGCAATCTCTTCGTGGACGCCGAAGGGCGCATCGTCGCCGTCGATTTCGGCATCATGGGACGGCTCGGCTTCAAAGAGCGGCGCTTCCTCGCCGAAATTCTCTACGGCTTTCTCACCCGCAACTATACCCGCGTCGCCGAAGTCCATTTCGAGGCGGGCTACGTGCCGCGCAAGCACGCCGTGGCGCAGTTCGCCCAAGCGCTCCGCGCCATCGGCGAGCCGATCATGGACCGGCCGGCGCGCGAGATTTCGATGGCGCAGCTTCTCGGCCAGCTGTTCCAATATACCGAAGTGTTCGACATGCAGACACGGCCCGAGCTTCTGCTCCTGCAAAAAACCATGGTCGTGGTCGAGGGCGTCGGCCGTAGCCTCGATCCCGACCTCAATATCTGGGTCGTGTCGGAGCCGGTGGTGAAGGCGTGGATCGAGAAGGAGTTCGGCCCCGGCGCCCCCTTCGAGGCCGCCGCGCAAGGGGCCGCGACCGTCGGGCGTCTCGTCGGCGACATTCCGCGGCTCCTGGGCCAGGCCGAGCGCACCGCCGAGGCGCTGTCGGCGATGGCGGAGGAAGGCCTTCGTCTCGATGACCACACCGTCGAGCGGCTCGCCGAGGCGCAAGGCCGCCAGAACCGGGCCAGCCGCGTCGGCATTTGGGTCGGCGCGCTCGCGCTCGCGGCCATCGCGCTCGCATTGCTCTTCTAAGCATTGACCGCTAACCCTATTTTATTGTCATTGCCCGGCTTGACCGGGCAATCCAGTAACCCTCGCGAGGACGTTACTGCTAGACTGCGGGCATGGCAGCGGAGCAAATCGACGTGCAGGGCAAGCGCATTCTCTTGATCGTGGGCGGCGGCATCGCCGCCTATAAGAGCCTCGATCTCGTGCGCCGCTTGAAGGAGCGGGGCGCCTTCGTGCGCGCCATCCTGACCAAGGGGGGCGCCGAGTTCATCACGCCGCTTTCGCTCTCGGTGCTCACCGGGGAGAAGACCTTCACCGAGCTGTTCGACCTCAAGGACGAAGCCGAGATCGGCCATATCCGCCTCTCGCGCGAGGCCGACCTCGTCGTCGTCGCGCCCGCGACCGCCGACCTCCTCGCCAAGATGGCGCAAGGGCTCGCGACCGATCTCGCCTCGACGGTGCTGCTTGCGACCGACAAGACGGTGCTCGTTGCCCCCGCCATGAATGTGCGGATGTGGCAGCACCCGGCAACGGAGCGCAATCTCGCCACGCTCCGCCAAGACGGAATTCGCTTCGTCGGTCCCGATGAGGGGGAGATGGCCTGCGGCGAATATGGCCCGGGCCGCATGGCAGAGCCGCAAGCGATCCTTGCCGCGATCGAGAAAATTCTCGGCGCCCAAGCGACGGCGCGCGCTGGCGCGACCCCGATCAGATCGCTCGAAGGGACCCGCGTTCTCGTCACCTCGGGTCCGACGCACGAGCCGATCGACCCCGTGCGCTATATCGCCAACCGCTCCTCCGGCAAGCAGGGCCATGCGCTCGCGCGCGCGGCCCTCGCGCTCGGCGCCGAGGTGACGCTGGTGACCGGTCCGGTCGCGCTTCCCGATCCGGAAGGCGCGCGCGTGGTGCGCGTCGAGACGGCCGAAGAGATGCTCGCCGCAGCGCTCGCCGCGCTCCCCGCCGACATCGCCATTTGCGCCGCCGCCGTCGCCGATTGGCGCGCCGCCGAGGAGGCGGCGCAGAAGCTCAAGAAGGATGGACGCGAGACCTCGCTCCGCCTCGCGCAGAACCCCGATATCCTCGCCACGCTGGCCAAGCCCGGGCGCAAGCGCCCGCGCCTTGTCATCGGCTTTGCCGCCGAGACCGAGAACCTGATCGAGAACGCGCGCGCGAAGCGAAACGCCAAGGGCGCGGACTGGATCGTCGCCAACGATGTGTCGCCGGGCACCGGCGTGATGGGCGGCGATCGCAACGAGATCCATCTCGTCACAGCTTCCGGCGTCGAGGACTGGCCGGCCCTGAGCAAGGACGAGACCGCCATGCGCCTCCTTGCCCGCGCGGCGGCGGCCCTTGCCGCCAAGCGCCCGGCGGCGGAATGAGCGTCACGCTTCGCGTGAAGCGGCTCCCGCATGGCGAGGGGCTTCCGCTTCCGTCCTATCAGTCCGAGGCGGCCGCGGGCCTCGATGTCGTGGCGGGCGTGCCGGAAGAGGCCCCTGTCACGATTGCGCCCGGCGCCCGCGCGCTCATCCCCACGGGGCTCGCCCTCGAACTGCCGCAGGGCTACGAGGCGCAAGTCCGCCCGCGCTCAGGGCTTGCCCTGAAGCAGGGGGTCACGCTTCTGAACAGCCCCGGCACCATCGATGCCGACTATCGCGGCGAGCTCATGGTGATCCTCGTCAATCATGGCGATCAGCCCTTCCTCGTCCGCCGCGGCGACAGGATCGCCCAGCTTGTCGTCGCCCCGGTGACGCATGTCGAAATCGTCGCTTCCGAGGCGCTCGCCGCGACGGCGCGGGGACAGGGCGGGTTCGGCTCCACCGGCTGAGTTCCCGCCACGGTTTCCGGGCGATGACGCGGTCGACGATAGGGCATACATTGCCGTCATGCTCACACCTGAAGAGATCGAGCGCTACAAGCGCCAGCTGGTGCTGAAGGAGATCGGCGGCGAGGGCCAGCAGAAGCTCAAAGCCTCGCGCGTTCTTGTCGTCGGCGCGGGCGGCCTCGGCTCTCCGCTCATGCTCTATCTCGCCGCCGCCGGCGTCGGTGAAATCGGCATCATCGATTCTGACCGCGTCAGCCTCGACAATCTCCACCGCCAGATCGTCCACGACACCAAGAGCGTCGGCCGGTCGAAACCGAAGAGCGCCGCCGCTGCGATCGAGCGCCTCAATCCGCATGTGGCGACACGCCTCTATTCGACGCGGCTGGTCCCTGAGAACGCGCTCGCCATCATCGAAGGCTACGA
>JBFWTF010000207.1:0-3883 GCA_050247995.1 Methyloceanibacter sp.
CGGGAGAAGCGCACCTTGTTCTGAACCTTCCGCGTATCGCCGCTCACCACCTCCGTGCGTCCCTTATAAGTGGCGCGATAGCCGTAAGCCGGCTCGGCCGGATCGTGGCTGACGAGGAACGCCTCGATCTTGAGCCCGTCCTTGTCGAAAACGGTGACGGCCCCTTCCGCGCCCGGCTTCGGCACGTCATGCCCGATCATGCGCGCGCCCTCGGGCGGCATATAGGCGGGGTCGTGATGGACGATGCGGAAGGCCGCGTCGGCGGTGGAGGCTTGCGCGAAGCCCTTGACCACGTCCTCCGTTCCCGATTTGCCGAACGTGTCGCCTTCCGCGTCCTGCGGCAGCGCGTAGGCATCGGGTGCCGGCGGTCCGTAGACTTCGAGCGGGACTTTGCGGCCGCCGATCCAGCTCTGAACCGCAAGCTCGCCAAGATCGCCCAGATGGTCGGAATGGAGGTGGGTAAGAAGCACCGCATCGACTTGCGCGGGCGGGACCTTCGCTTGCGCGAGCTTGCCCCACGCTCCGGGTCCGGCGTCGATGACGGCCACATGGCCGCCGGCGATGATCGCGGTGCAGGCATTGGCGCGTTTGGGGTCGAGCATCGGCGATCCGGTGCCGCAGAGGAGGATATGGAGGGCGTCGTCCTTGAACGCGGCGGCGGCATCGGCCTTGGCGACCTGGCCGACGATGGCGCGTTCGACGAGAGCGTCCTGGATCGCGGGAACGAACCAGACGAGGGCGAACGCCGCTCCAAGGACCGCGATCACGATGCAAGCGGCAATGCCAAGGCGCCTCATGGGCATTTCCTCCCTATCTCCTGCACTGGCCTGACAATACCAGGGGATTATTACGCTGATACCGGCCGGAGCGGCCCCGGCTTGGGGGGTACCACCCAACCTATGGTAATCTTCCCTAAAGCGCGATTTCGACCTCACGTCTCCGTCACTTGACGGTGAAGGGAAGGGGGCTGATAACCAAGAGGCATGAAGATCGCCCGAGCCCTATTCGTCGCCCTGACGGCCCTGTCCGTGGCCCTGTTGCCGGTCGCGGCGACGGCGGCGCACGTTTCCTCGGCCCTATCGGTTTCGGCCCATGCCGATTGTTGCCCGGCGGGCCAGGATTGCGACAAGGAGTCCAAGGGCGGCTGCATGAAAGACGCGGCTTGCGCCTTGAAATGCGCCGGCGCCACCGCGATACCGCTGGCATCGCCTGATATGGTCCGCATCCCGGCTTCGACCGCCGAATTTGCGCCGATCCCCCGGCTCGACCTCGCGCTCGCGCCCAATCCCCCTTCACCGCCTCCTCGCGCCTGAATCCTTGAACGACAGCGCGCTGCCTTAGCCTTGAAGCACCCGCTCGAGGCGAAGCCCGCGCATCCCTGCCGCTTCGCGTCAGGGGATTGCCAACAAGGATTCCGGGAGACGCGCCATGAGGCGTCTGAACACTGTGATCGTCTTGGCTGCCGGCATCGCCGCCGGCGCCGGGGGAAGCTATTGGTACGCGCACCGTGCTGAGACGGTGGCGACGTCGGCCTCCGCAGGGCAGCCCGCGCCCGGCGGGGGCGAACGCACGATCCTCTATTACCGCAATCCCATGGGGCTTCCCGACACCTCGCCGGTGCCGAAGAAGGATCCCATGGGCATGGATTACGTTCCCGTCTACGCCGACGAGCACGACGATCCCAATACCGTGAAAGTCAGTCTCGACAAGGTCCAGCGCACGGGCGTGCGCACCGAGAAGGTCGCGTCGATGCCGATTGCGCGAACCGTTCGCGGCATCGGCACGGTCGAGCACGACGAGACTTCGCTTCGGATCGTCACCGTGCGCTCCGAGGGCTATGTCGAGCAGCTCTTCGTCAACAAGACCGGCCAGCACGTCGAGAAGGGCGAGCCGCTCTTCCGCTTCTACAGTCCGCAAATTCAGCTCGCCCAGGCCGATCTCGTCGTGGCTCTGCGCGCGGAGGGGCCTGCGGCGAAATCCGAGGCGAGCCGGAACGTCGCCGGCGCCATCCAGCGCCTGCGCAATCTCGACGTTCCGGACAGCCGCATCGAGGAGGTGCGCGCGAGCCTCGACAATCCGCGCACTATCGACTGGGTATCGCCCGCGACCGGCGACGTCATCGTCAAGAACGTCATCGAAGGTCAGCGCGTGGCGCCCGGTGACGAGCTTTTCCGCATCGCCGATCATGCCAATGTGTGGATCGTGGCCGAAATCGCCGAGGCCGATACCGCCGCGATCGAGGTCGGGACGCCCGCGACCGTGACGCTGCGCGCATCTCCCGGCGAACCCCACCAAGGCAGCGTGAGCTTCATCTACCCGGAGATGATGAAGCCGGAGACGCGTACGATTTCGGTCCGCATCGAGCTGCCGAACCCCGATGGCAAGATCAAGACCGGCATGTATGCCGATGTGACCTTTCGCGCGGGCGAGGGCGATGCGCCGGCTCTCGCCGTTCCCGATAGCGCGATCATCGACAGCGGCACCCGCCAGGTCGTTCTCGTCGCCAAGGGGGAAGGCCGGTTCGAGCCGCGTGAGGTGAAGCTCGGCCAGCGCGGGCAGGGCTATACGGAAATCGTCTCGGGCCTTTCGTCCGGCGAGGAGGTCGTCACCTCGGCGACCTTCCTGATCGACGCCGAGAGCAATCTCAAGGCGGCGCTCCAGTCCTTCAGCCAGGGAGCGCAGCAATGATCGCCGCGGTTATCCGCTGGTCCGCCCGCAACGTCTTCCTCGTCGGGCTCGCCACGCTGTTCGTGACCGTTCTCGGCGTCTACGCGGTCTCGCGCGTGCCGCTCGACGCCATTCCCGATCTTTCCGACGCGCAAGTCATCATCTACACCGAGTTCCCGGGCCAGGCGCCGCAAGTCGTGGAGGACCAAGTCACCTATCCGCTCACGACGGCGATGCTGACCGTGCCCAAATCGCGCGTCGTGCGCGGCTTCTCCTTCTTCGGCGTCTCCTTCGTCTACGTCATCTTCGAGGACGGCACCGACATCTATTGGGCACGGTCGCGCGTGCTCGAATATCTGAGTTCCGCCGCCCAGCGGCTGCCGCAAGGCGTCACCCCCAGCCTCGGGCCCGACGCGACCGGGGTGGGCTGGGTTTATCAATACGTGGTGCGCGGCGCGCAAGCCAGCCTCGCCGAGCTGCGCACGATCCAGGACTGGTATGTCCGCTTCGGCCTGTCGAACGCCTCCGGCGTCGCCGAAATCGCCAGCGTCGGCGGTTTCGTCAAGCAATACAGCGTTGTGATCGACCCGCGCCGCCTCCAGGCGCTCGGCATTCCGCTCTCGCGCATTCGCGAGGTCATCAAGCAAAGCAACATGGATGTCGGCGGCCGCACCCTCGAAGTGTCGGAGACCGAGTTCGCCGTGCGCGGCCGCGGCTATATCAAGAGCCTCGAGGACCTCGAGCAGATCGTCGTCAAGAACGAGGGCGGCGTGCCCGTGCTGCTGAAGGACGTGGCGCGCGTCGAGCTCACCTCGGATGAACGCCGCGGCATCGCCGAACTGGACGGCGAGGGCGAGGTCGTCTCCGGCATCGCCCTCCAGCGCTTCGGCGAAAACGCGCTGTCGGTGATCGAGAACGTGAAGCAGCGCCTCGCCGAAATCGGCCCGAGCCTTCCCGAAGGCGTGAGCATCGAGGCCGTCTACGACCGCTCGGCTCTGATCTATCGCGCCATCGACACGCTGAAGCGCACGCTGATCGAGGAGAGCCTGATCGTCGCGCTCGTCTGCGTGATCTTCCTTTTGCATGCGCGCAGCGCGCTCGTCGCCATCATCACGCTGCCGCTCGGCGTGCTCATGGCCTATATCTGCATGTGGGCGCTCGGCCTCAGCTCCAACATCATGAGCCTCGGCGGCATTGCCATCGCCATCGGCGCGAT
>JBFWTF010000208.1:0-3879 GCA_050247995.1 Methyloceanibacter sp.
TTCCCGAGCTCTCCTTGCGCGACGCCGAAGCCGTCAGGCAATTCGATGCGCGCCGCGCGGGCGCGCGGTAGGCGATGCTGAGAGACTGGCTATGGGGTCCCTTGTCGCCGCTCGGGCTCGGCGTCGCCGCTGCGACCGCGCTTCTCGATCAGGCTCACAAGGCCTGGATGCTCTATGTCTACGACATCGGCGCCAAGGGCATTGTCACCATCACGCCCTTCTTCGACCTCGTGCTGGTATGGAACCAGGGCATCAGCTACGGGCTCCTGCCGCAGGAAAGCGCCCTCGGCCGCATCTTCTTGATCGTGTTCGCCTTCGCCGCGAGCCTCGCTCTCGCGGTCTGGCTCGCGCGGCAGACGACACCGCTTGGGGCGGTTTCGATCGGCCTCATCATCGGCGGCGCCATCGGCAACGTTATCGACCGCATCGCTTACGGCGCCGTGGCCGATTTCTTCTCGCTGCACGTGTTCGGCCTGCAATGGTACGTGTTCAATATCGCCGACGCCGCCATTGTTGCCGGGGTGGCCGGACTTTTGTATGAGTCATTGTTCCGGGGACACAAAAAGGCCGGAAAACCTTCTAAAATGTAGGGAATCCCGGATTCCCGGGCTCGAGGGGGAACCTTGGGGCACAATTTGCATAGGATCCGCCCCGTAAGGGCCGCGCTCCTTGCCGCGGTTTCCGCGGCAACGCTTGCGCTGGCCGGCTGCGGCGGCGTCGAGTTCCAAGGCAAGATCTTCGATTACATGGGGGTTTCGGGCGATCGCAAGCAGCCCGACGTCCGCATGGCCGAACGGCCGCCGCTTCTGCTTCCGCCCGACCCCAAGGCGCTGCCCGAGCCTCAGAACGGCGTTGCCGCCGCGACCGCGCGCCAGGACTGGCCGCAGAACCCGGAAGTGACGCAAAAGCAGATCGTCCAGCAGGAGAAGGAAAAGCAGTCCGAGGAGCAGCGCAAGGGCGAGCCGCTCCATCCTTATATCGGCAAGAAGACCCTGATCGATCGCTGGCTCGCCAAGGATGAACCTGCGCCGGTCTCGGAGGTGCCTGAGCCCGATCCGACCGACAAGACGCCCACGGACGTCGCCGGGGCAAAGCCGAAGCCGCTCCAGCCGCACGTATCGCAAGACGTCACGCCGAAGGAAGATCCTTTCAACCCGCCGCCGCCCGAGGCCTACAAGAACCCGAGCGCCCTTTATTGACCAAGAGCTTTGGTTTCCGGCGCCGGCCTCGGGCCGAATTGGCTTGAAAATCACCGCGTGAGGCCTGAAATGTGAGGGGAGAGCGGCCGAGCGCTTGAGCGCTTGCCCACCATCCCTCGCGCCATGGTTCTTGCCCAATGATGACGTGGATTTTCGATCAGCTTCTTTCCGCCCTCGACCCCCGCATGGGCGCGCTCGTCGCCTCGTTCAGCCTTGCCTCGCTCGGCGTCGCGGCCGCGGCCGAGAAGCCGCAAGCCTCCCCGCGCGTGACCGAGTTCAAGCTCAAGAACGGGCTCCAGGTCCTCGTCATTCCCGACACGCGCGCCCCTGTCGTCACCCAGATGATCTGGTACCGGGTGGGCGCCGCCGACGAGCCGCAAGGTTCATCCGGCATCGCGCATTTCCTCGAGCATCTGATGTTCAAGGGCACCGATCTCATTCCCACCGGTCAGTTCTCGAAGATCATCGCCAAGAACGGCGGCGAGGATAATGCCTTCACCAATCATGACGTGACCGCCTACTTCCAGCGCGTGGCCAAGGACCGCCTGCCCAAGGTGATGGAGATGGAAGCGGACCGCATGGCGAATTTGCGCCTCACCGAGGAAGACGTGGCGACCGAACGCGACGTGATCCTCGAGGAGCGCAGAAGCCGCGTCGACAACGACCCGGGTAGCATCCTGCAAGAGCAGATGATGGCCGCGCTCTACGCCAAGCACCCTTACGGCATTCCCATCATCGGCTGGGAGCAAGAGATCGCCGCGCTCGATCGCGACGACGCGTTGGCATTCTACCGGCGCTTCTACGCGCCCAACAACGCCCTTCTCGTCATCGCCGGCGATGTCGAGCCCGAGGCGGTGAGGCAACTCGCCGAGGCGACCTACGGCAAGCTTGCGCCGAACGGCGAGCTCGACGGCCGCTCCCGCCCGCAGGAACCGCCGCATACCGCGCCGGTCAAGGTGACGCTCGAGGACCCGCGCGCGGGCCGCGTCACGGTGCAGCGCTATTACCTCGCGCCGAGCTACGCGTCGGCCGCGCCGGGCGAAGCGGAAGCGATCGACTTGATGATGCGCATCGCCGCGAACGGTTCCGTCAGCAAGATCTACAAGAGTCTGGTTGTGCGCGACAGGACAGCCGCCAATGCCGGCGGCTGGTACTCCGATTCGGGTTTCGATTCCGGCCGGCTCGGCTTCTATGCCATCGCCGCCGAGGACGTCACCGCCGAAGAGCTCGATCGGGGAATCGACGCCGTGATCGAGGGCCTGCGCAAGGACGGCGTGACGCAGGAAGAGCTCGACCGGGCGCGGTCCTCCTACATCGCCGAGTTCGTCTACACCTCCGACAGCCAGTCGCGCATGGCGCGCCACTATGGCTGGCGGCTTGCCACCGGCATGACCGTGGCCGATGTCGAGGCCTGGCCGGACCGGCTCAAGCGCGTGACCGTCGAGGATGTACGCGCGGCGGCGCGGAAATATCTTATCGACAAGAATTCGGTCACCGGCTATCTGCTGCCCGCTCCCGAACAGACGAGCTCCATGGGTGGAAAGCGGGCCAATGCGCCAGCCAGCAAAGGCAAGTCCTAGCAGCGATGGCGCGGGGCGTGCCGCTTCTTCGCTCCATGTTGCGGCACGGCGCCGGCCTTGCCGCGGCGGCGCTCATCGTCTCGACCGCGCCTGCGGCTGAGGTTCCGGCCAACATGAAGATCGAACGCGTTGTAAGCCCCGGCGGCATCGAGGCATGGCTGGTCGAAAGCCACGCCAATCCGCTCATTGCCATGCGCTTCGCCTTCCGCGGCGGCGCTGCCCAGGATCCCAAGGCTAGGGAAGGTCTCGCCTATTTCATCTCCGCCATGATGGACGAGGGCGCCGGCCCGCTCGATGCGATCGCCTTCCAGGAGCGCGAACAGGCTCTCGCGATGCGCATGGATTTCGATGCGAGCCGCGATGTCATGCTCGGCAGCGTGCAGATGCTGACCGCGAACAAGGACGAGGCGTTCGATCTCCTGCGCTTGGCGCTGACCGCGCCGCGTTTCGATGCCGACGCGGTTGAGCGCGTGCGCGCGCAAATCCTGGCCGGACTGAAATTCGACGAGAACGACCCCGAGACTGTCGCCTCGCTCGCCTGGGATCGGCTCGCCTTTCAGGATCACCCCTACGGGCAGCCGATCAAGGGAACCATGGCCTCGATCGCGGACATAACGCCGTCGGATTTGAAGGATTACGCCGATCGCGTTTTCGCGCGCGACAAGCTCGTCATCTCCGTCGTCGGCGACATCGACGCCAAGACTCTGGGCAAGGCGCTCGACCATGTCTTCGGCGACCTTCCGGCGCGCGCAACGCTCGCGCCCGTGGCCGACGCCAATCCGCCGCTCGGGCCCAATCGCGAGATCATCGAGATGGACGTGCCGCAATCGGTGGTGCAATTCGGCCATCGCGGCATCGCGCGGAAAGACGACGATTTCATGCCGGCCTACTTGCTCAACTACATCCTCGGCGGCGGCGGCTTCGCCTCCCGGCTGATGGAGGAGGTGCGCGAGAAGCGCGGGCTCGCCTATTCGGTCTATTCCAATCTCTACCCCTACCAGCACGGCGCGGTTTTTATCGGCAACGTCGCCACCAAGAACGAGGCCGTGGGCCAGTCGCTCGAAGTGATCGAGGGTGAGTTGAGGAGATCGGAAGAGCAC
>JBFWTF010000209.1:0-3842 GCA_050247995.1 Methyloceanibacter sp.
GAGCGCATGGGTCCTGTCGCGGAGGGCGCCGGAAAGCTGGCCGATCTCGTCGGTGCGGTCGGTGCAGTCCGGAATCTCGGCGCGAGCCTTGACGCTGTGGCGCACCCTCTCGGCGGCCGAGGACAGCCGCTGCACCGGTCCGGCGATCGTGTTGGCGAGGATCACGGACAGGACGATGGTGACGGCCGCGGCGAACAGCGAGACCCGCACGATGCCCCAGCGCTCGGCCGCGACGATATTGTCGATGTCGCCGCCGCGCGTGGACAATAGCAGCACGCCGAGCACCGCGCGCATGCGCTGGATCGGCACCGCCACCGAGACCACCATCTCGCCCTTGTCGTTGATCCTGACGATCGGCACCGACGTTCCCGTCAGCGCCGTCGCGACCTCGGGATAGGCCAAGCCGTTGGCGCCGCCGATCTCGGTATAAAGCGGTAAATCGGATTGCCGCATGCGCGTCTTGACCGCCTGCCAGAAGCGCGTGAGCGCGTCGGGCTCGGCGGCGGGCGGGGGCGGCAGGTCGTAGCGCAGCACCTCGCCCCGCGAATAGAACGTATCGGAATCGAGGATCAGCGCCCCGTCGCGATTGTAGATGCGGGCGCGGCTCCCGGTCGGCTTCACCAGCGGGCGCAAGATCGGGGCGGCGCGCTCGGGATTGATGGCGAATTCGAGCGAGTTCGGCAGCGCCTCGTTGGCGGCGCCGGCGGCGCCCTGTTCCGCTTCGAGCAGCTTTTCCGGATCGAGCACGACCTCGTCGGTATCGACGCCGGCGGACGCGGCGATGGCCCGCGCGATGATCTCGCCCTGGGTGAGCAGGCTCTGCACCTTGGCGTCGATCAGCCCGGCGCGGAACTGGTTCAGATAGAGAATGCCGGAGACGAGGATGGCGAGCCCGATCAGGTTGAGCACGACGATCCGTCGCGTCAGGCTGGAGAAGCCGTGGCGGAAGGGGAGGTACTCCGCGAGCCACGACAGCGCCTTGCCGGCGCGATCACGTCCGGCCTTGAGCAGCCGGAGTACGCGCTTCCAGAGCGTTGCCGCGTCAGGCCGTTGCCAGGACCTGTCGGCCTCGACCGTCATCGGCCGTATCCACTATTCTTTGAACCGGTAGCCCACGCCATAAAGCGTCTCGATCACGTCGAAGCTTGAATCGACGGCCTTGAACTTCTTGCGCAAACGCTTGATGTGGCTGTCGATGGTGCGATCGTCCACATAGACCTGGTCATCATAGGCCGCGTCCATGAGCGCGTCGCGGCTCTTCACCACGCCAGGCCGGGCGGCGAGCGATTGCAGGATCAGGAATTCGGTCACGGTCAAGGTCACGGGGCGGTTGTCCCAGACGCAAGTGTGCCGCTCCGGGTCCATCTTGAGCTTGCCGCGCTCGAGCACCTTCGACTTGTCCTCGACCACGGCGGTCGTGTCGCGGGGTTGGGCCCGCCGGAGCACCGCCTTGACGCGCTCGACGAGGAGCCGCTGCGGAAAGGGCTTCCGGATGAAGTCGTCGGCGCCCATCTTGAGGCCGAACAGCTCGTCGATCTCCTCGTCCTTGGAGGTGAGGAAGATGACCGGCAGCTCGCTCCGCTGGCGTAAGCGCCGCAACAGCTCCATGCCGTCCATGCGCGGCATCTTGATGTCGAGGATGGCGAGGTCTGGCGGGCTTTCGGCGAAGCCGTCCAGAGCGCTTGCGCCGTCGTTATAGGTCTGTGTTTTGTAACCCTCCGCCTCGAGCACCATGCGCAAGGAGGTCAGGATGTTACGGTCGTCGTCAACAAGTGCGATCGTTGGCATTGTGGGGGGCCCTTGCGGGATTGGCTTTGGTTAAGAATGGAGGGGTTAAGGGCTGCGGTCAATTATGGCAGCTTTGGGGCGCTATTCGCCACCCATCTTCCTCCAGGTGCAACAAATATCGTGAGGGCGCAAGTGAATAAGTCAGGGGAAATTCCCGAGAGATCCGCGGTCGCGCGGTCCGCGCGCGGCCTTTCGCGGCGCGCTTTCAAGGGCTCGCTTGCGACCATCGACCGCGCCACCGGTTATCCTTACGCCTCCCTTATCACCCTTGCCACCGACGCTTCCGGCGCCCCCACCTTCCTCATCTCGAGGCTTGCCCGCCACACCGCCAATCTCGCCGCCGACCCCAGAGCCTCGGTCCTGATCGACGAGACGAGCGCGCTCGCCGATCCCTTGCAGGGGGCGCGGGTGACGCTCTATGGCCGAGCCGCGCCCGTCGCCGATGAGGGGGTGAAGCGGCGCTTTCTCGCCCGCCACCCCGAGGCCGATTTCTATGCCGGATTTCCCGATTTCGCCTTCTGGCGGCTCGATGTCGAAGGCGCCCATTATGTCGGCGGCTTCGGCCGCATCTTCGACTTCGCGCCGCCCGAGCTTGTGCTTGCCGAGCGCGGGGCGAACGCCCTCATCGCCGCCGAGCCCGAGATCGTCGCGCATATGAACGCCGATCACGCCGATGCGCTCGACCTTTACGCCACGGCCCTTGCCGGTGCGGAGGCGAGCGGCTGGCGCATGACCGGGATCGACCCGGAAGGGTTCGACCTCGTTCGCGACGGCGAGGCGCGGCGGATTTTCTTCGCTACCCCTGTGGCGACGCCGGAAGCCGCCCGGAAAGAGCTGGTGAGGCTCGCCGCTGAGGCCCGCGCTTCCCGCGCCTGACCGCCCATTTCCGCGCCTCGTCCTTGCCTTGAAAGCCCCGCGCGATCAGTGCTAGGGGAGAGCGGAGAGCCGCCCCCTTCACCACTTCGCCAAGGGATTCCGCCGCATGAGCGTTCAGTCGAAAACTGCCTCACAGGAAGCAAGGACCACCAACCCGAAGGTGCTCGCTTTCGTCGAAGAAGCGACAAAGCTGTTCAAGCCCGACCAGGTGGTGTGGTGCGACGGCTCCGAGGAGGAGTACCAGCGCATGTTGAAGGCGCTGGTCGATGGCGGCACGGCCATGTGGCTCAACCCCGAGAAGCGCCCGAATTCGATCCTCGTGCGCTCAGATCCGCTCGACGTCGCCCGCGTCGAGGATCAGACCTATATCTGCTCGAAGAACAAGGACGACGCCGGTCCGACCAATAACTGGTTCGATCCCGCCGAGATGAAGGCGACGCTCACCAAGCTCTATGACGGCGCCATGGCCGGCCGCACCATGTATGTCGTGCCCTATTCGATGGGACCGGTCGGCTCGCCGATCGCGGGCATCGGCGTCATGGTCACCGACAGCGCCTACGCCGTCGCCAACATGCACATCATGACCCGCGTCGGCGACAAGGTGTGGAAGGCGCTCGGCCAAAGCGACGATTTCGTGCGCGGCATGCACACCGTGGGCTATCCGCTCTCCACGCCCACCACCGCCGATGTGCCGTGGCCTTGCAACAAGACCAAGTACATCTCGCACTTCCCCGAGACCCGCGAGATCTGGTCCTACGGCTCCGGCTATGGCGGCAACGCGCTTTTGGGCAAGAAGTGCCACGCGCTCCGCATCGCGTCCGTCAAGGCCCGCGACGAGGGTTGGATGGCCGAGCACATGCTGATCCTCAAGCTCACCAACCCGCAAGGCAAGGTGAAGTACATCGCCGCGGCCTTTCCCAGCGCCTGCGGCAAGACCAACCTCGCCATGGTCAATCCGACCATTCCCGGCTGGAAGGCGGAGACCATCGGCGACGATATTTGCTGGATGAAGTTCGGCGAGGATGGGCGCCTCTACGCCATCAATCCCGAGTCCGGCTTCTTCGGCGTGGCGCCCGGCACCTCGAACGAATCGAACGCCAACGCCATGAAGACGCTTCATGCCAATTGCATCTACTCCAACGTCGCGCTCACCGATGACGGCGATGTGTGGTGGGAGC
>JBFWTF010000210.1:0-3800 GCA_050247995.1 Methyloceanibacter sp.
GCGCCGATCGGGTCTCGGCGAGTTCGGTCTCGCGCGCGACGGAACGTTGCTTGAGCGCGCTCAGCTCCTGTTGCGCCCGGAGCAAGCCTTCGCGCCGGCTGTAAAGCTCGGGCGCCGCCATGTAGCCGGCGGTATGCATCTTCTCGGCCGTATCCACCAGCCGCTGGGCGAGGTCGATCTGGTCCTGCTGAATCTCCATCTGCGCGGCGAGCTGCGCCAGTTCAGCTTCTCCGCTCGCGATCGCCGCCGTCAGACGATCGCGCTCGGACTGCGTGGTCCGCTCTTCCTCGCCGATCTGGTTGTTGAGAAGCGTCTTCTGCAAGGCGAGGCTTTTCAGAATTGCCGCGTTCACATCCAGCCCGTCGGCGGTGAGCTGCGTCTTGTCGATGGTGAGAAGGAGATCGCCTTTGGCGACCTCTTGGTCCTGCACGACATGGATCGCGGTAATGGTTCCCTGCTCGGGCACGAAGATGCTGGACGTTCCGAGCGCGGGCGCCAGGTAGCCCGCGACCGTCTCCTTGCGCGTGTAACCCGCAAGACAGATAAAGACGATGAGCGAACCGACGGCGAGCGTCAGCAGCCACGCCAACATCTTGGCCGACGCGGATTGAAGCCGGCCGACTTGACCGAACTCGCGATATTGTTTCTGGAATTCGAGCGCCTCGGGACGGAACAGGGAACTTGTCATGGCGGGGACTCGACGCTTCCAAACACCCGTGCCCAGAAGTGGCAAACTCCCCCCGTCCGGCAGGACGAGGGGAGTTCGTTCATACGCGAGAAGCCATTACTTTACGCTTAAGTCCTTCAAGCGCATTTCGACCTCGCGGGTCTCTGTTAATTTCGTCCTACTTCTCGGTAGCGGGACGCGAAAGGGACTTGATGATGACGGCCAAGAGAAGCCGATCACCCCGGCTGAGCTTAACGCCCAAGATGGTCTTCGGCAGTCTCGGTTTTTCCATCAGCGCGCCAGAAACGGTCTGCAATTCGACGGTGGTAAGGTCTCGCATTATTCGTCTCCTCGGATCTCTAATCGGCTTGCTTGCTATTTTTTGCGGGGCCGAAGCAGCGAGATAACGGCTGCTACGACTTTCCGATCGGTTCTGCTGAGGCGAACCCCAAAAAGGCTCGTTGGGCCCTGGGGCTCCGGCGCGGGGGCCACGCGCCCGCCGGAAGCGGCTTCTATCTCGGTGTCGCTCAGTTTACGCATCAAATCCTCCCTAGGGGGTCGTCCTCGACTTCTTGTAAGTGAACGCCGGAACGGATCGGCCAGAGGGCCGGTTGCGCGTCGTTGTCCACCCAGGATTCTTTGTACGTCTTGCACTTGTGCGCGCGTAGAGGAGGCTCGATCCATGCCTACCGCAGGGATGACGCAACGAGACGAATTCGTCTCAGTTTTTAATCGTGTTGAGTGAGATCGGCGTTTGGGCGCGCTGCGATTGGCGGCGAGACACGACCAATTGCGGCTTTTGAGCCCCGTACGCGCGATTTTCGCGGGCGCGGCGCAATTTTATTGTAACTCCCGCCCTAGCGGGTGGGCATCGGCTTCTCGCCGCGATAATCGTAGAAGCCCCGCTTCGCCTTCCGTCCGAGCCACCCCGCCTCGACATATTTCACCAAGAGCGGACAGGGCCGGTACTTCGAATCGGCGAGCCCCTCATAGAGCACCTGCATGATCGACAGGCAGGTATCGAGCCCAATGAAATCGGCAAGCTGGAGCGGCCCCATGGGATGATGGGCGCCGAGCCGCATGGCGGTGTCGATGGCATCGACCGTGCCCACGCCCTCGTAGAGGGTGTAAACCGCCTCGTTGATCATCGGCAAAAGGATGCGGTTGACCATGAAGGCCGGGAAATCTTCCGACACGGCGACGGTCTTGCCGAGGCTCTCGACGAAATCCCTTGTGCGGCCGAAGGTGGCGTCCTCGGTGGCGATGCCGCGGATCATCTCCACGAGCTCCATCACCGGCGCCGGATTCATAAAGTGCAGGCCGATGAACCGCTCGGGCCGGTCGGTGGCGGCGGCAAGCCTTGTGATCGAGATCGACGAGGTATTGGTCGAGACGATGGCGTTCGGCTTGAGGAAGGGACAAAGCGCCACGAAGATCTTGCGCTTGACCGTCTCGTCCTCGGTGGCGGCCTCGATCACGAGGTCGGCATCGCCGAGCTTGGCCATGGTGTCGGCGTAGGTGATGCGCGACAGCGCCTTGCGCTTGTCGTCCTCGCTGATCTTGCCGGACGCCACTTGGCGGGTGAGGTTCTTGTCGATTGTCCCGAGCGCCGCATCGACCTTCTCCTTGGCGAGGTCGTGCAGGGCGACGTCGTAGCCGGAGAGCGCGATGACATGGGCGATGCCGCTGCCCATCTGTCCCGCGCCGATAATGCCGATCTTGTGGATGGGGTCGCCGTCGGAATCGCCCCGCGCTGCCGGGTCGGCGCGGAGCGCCGAGCCTTGAACTATGTCGTCCATGGTCATTCCTCTAATCCGCTCTACGAGTATCCCGCCTTCTTGAGCTCGGCATCGAGCTCGGGCAGGACGGTAAAAAGGTCGCCGACGAGGCCATAGTCGGCGACCTGGAAGATGGGGGCGTCGGCATCCTTGTTGATGGCGACGATTACTTTGGAATCCTTCATGCCGGCGAGATGCTGAATGGCGCCGGAAATGCCGACGGCGATATAGAGCTCGGGCGCCACCACTTTACCGGTCTGGCCGACCTGGTGATCGTTCGGCATGTAGCCGGCGTCGACGGCGGCCCGGCTCGCGCCGACAGCGGCGCCGAGGCGGTCAGCCACCGGCTCGATCAAGGTCTTGAAATTCTCGCCCGACTGCATGCCGCGTCCGCCCGAAATGACGATGCGGGCCGCGGTCAGCTCGGGCCGTTCGCTCACGCTGATCTCGGCGCCCTCATGGCTCGACAGGGCGACGGCAGGGGCCGGAGTGACGGCCTCGATGGGGGCGGAACCGCCTTCGCCGGCGCTGGCAAAGGCCGTGGTCCGCACCGTCGCCACCACGATCTTGTCGGTGGCCTCGACCGTTTCGAGCGCGTTGCCGGCGTAAATCGGCCGCACGAAAACGTTGGGCGCCTTGACCTCGACGATGTCGGAAACTTGCGCGACGTCGAGCAGCGCGGCGACGCGCGGCAGAACGTTCTTGCCCACCGTGGTCGAAGGCGCGAGCAGAACCGAATAGTCCTTCATCAGCGGAACGATCGTCGCCGCCGCTTCTTCGGCGAGGCGCTGCGAAAGATGCGGCGCTTCCGCCAGCAACACCTTGCGCACGCCGTCGAGCTTGGCCGCCGCCTCGGCAACGCCCCGGCAATTCTCGCCGGCGATCAGGACATCGACGTCACTGCCGAAGGCGCGCGCCGCCGTCAGGGCCTTGGCGGTGGCGGGCCCCAAGCTCTTATTGTCGTGCTCGGCGAAAAGGAGGACCGCCATCCTAGAGAACTCCCGCCTCGTTCTTCAGCTTGTCCACGAGGGCGGCGACGCTATCGACCTTGATGCCGGCCTCGCGGCCCTTGGGCTCGGCCACGGACACCACTTTCAGGCGCGGAGCGATATCGACGCCGAGCGCCTCGGGCGTCAACTCGTCGATTGGCTTCTTTTTCGCCTTCATGATGTTGGGAAGGGAGGCGTAGCGCGGCTCGTTGAGCCTGAGATCGGTGGTGACCACCGCGGGTTTCGCCAGCACGACCGTCTCCAGCCCGCCGTCGATCTCGCGCACGACTTTCACCTTGTCGCCGTTGAGCTCGATCTTGGAGGCGAACGTGCCTTGCGGCCAGCCGAGCAGGCCTGCGAGCATCT
>JBFWTF010000211.1:0-3765 GCA_050247995.1 Methyloceanibacter sp.
GGGCGCGGCGCTTTCGGTGCCGTAGATGCGATTGAGGTGACCCCAGAAGTTCGCCTTGCGATCGGTGGACTCGGCGAGGCCGTCGAGGGGCTTGGCGAGGTCCTTCTGCGCCACGGGCTTGACGAGGTAGGGCGTGACGATGACGACCAGCTCGGTCTCGCGCTTGATGAAGTCGCGGCTGCGGAAGAGCGTGCCGAGCACCGGCACGTCCTTGAGCCCCGGGAAGCCGTCGATGTTCTGGCGCACGTCGTCGGAGATGAGGCCGGCAAGCGCGATGGAGCCGCCCGACGGCAGCTCGACCGTCGAGTTCGCCTGGCGCTTCTTCAGGGCGGGGATCGATATATCGTCAAGCACGATGGCGCCGACATTGCTCAGCTCGCTCACCTCGCTTTCGATCTTGAGGCTGATGCGGCCTTCCGAGAGCACCACGGGCGTGAAGGCGACGCCGACGCCGAACTCCTTATAGGTGATGGAGGTCTGGCCGTTCGAGTCCTTGACCGGGATCGGATATTCGCCGCCGGCCAGGAACTTCGCGGGCTCGCCCGAGATCGCCGTCAGGTTGGGCTCGGCGAGCGTGCGAATGAGGCCGTCACGCTCGAGGGCGCGCATGGCCTTGGCGATGCCGCCGTGCTGGCCGCTCCAAGCCGAGGTCGTGCCCGAGTTGCCGAAGGTCGTCGAGGTCGGGCCGTCGTTGTAGAAGCAGGTGGTGCCGGCGCAGGCGTTGTCGGGGTCGACAAAGGCGCTCGAGCCGGGGACGGGCATGCCGCCGAGGCCGGCCGCGGCGGTCAGCGGCAAGGCGTTGGCGGTCAAGAGGCTCCAGGTGAAGTTGCCGGCGTTGATGTCGGCGGCGAGGTTGATGCCGAACTGCTTCAGGAGCTCGCGCTGCACCTCGGCCACGACGACGCGCAGCATCACCTGCTCCTCGCCCTCGACGCCGAGCAGGTTGATGACGGCCTTGGTCTGGTCGGATTTGCCGGCGGCTTCGCCGGCCCCGCTCTTTCCGGCCAAGGCGCTCATGGCGCCCGCGGCCGCGGCGGGTCCGCCTCCGGCTGCGTCACCGAGAAATCCGTCGCTGTTCGAGGCGGCGAAGGCGCGGGCGACGTCGGTGGCGCGGTTCGAATCGACGGGCGTGCGCACGGTGCCGGTCAGCACGATGGATTTGCCGGCCATCTCGACGCGGATGTTCGAGCCGGGAACGAGGCGGGTGAGGAGCGTCTCGAGGCCGCGCACGTCGGCGCCGACCGTGATGTCGAGGGTCAAGACCTGCTGGCCGTGCGAGTCGAAGAAGAAGGCGTTGGTCTGGCCGGGCTTCTTGGCGATCAGGAAGACGCGGTTGGAGGTCTGCACGACGGCGTCGACGCTCTTGGGGTCGGACACGAGCACATCGCGCAGATCGAAGTCGAACTCGACCAGCATGGATTTGCCGGCGCCAAGCGCCAGCGAGCGCGTCTGCGGTGCGCCGCCCGCCGCGCTGATGCGCAGGACAGACGCGCTGTCCGGCTCCGCCGCGGCCGGAGCGATGATCGCCGCCGCGAGGAATGCCCCGCCCAGAGCCAGCAGTGCGCGAGTCCAAGTCTTATTCATTATCGAAGGGCCTCTGACGGACTAAACTCGAGAACACACCTCAGTTTACGCCGTACGCACGTGAAGCCGAGCCGTAACGCAGAACGCGAATTGCCGTGCTCTCCTTGACCGACGGGTCGACACCGGCGGTCGGTCCCTGGTTGACGTCGAGATCGGCGATCGAGCGCAGCGAAAGCGAGATCTCGCCCATGGAGTTGGCGAGCGCGAGCAGTTCAGCCTGGCGCGCCGTGAGCTCGAGTGTCGCGGTGCTGGCGTTGCCTTCGGCGGACTTCTTGCCTTCCTTGGTCTCGATCTCCTGGCCGATGGCGAGCACGCGCACGTTGCCGAACAGGAGGTCGCTGACGAAGTCTTCCTGACCGCCCTTGCTGCGCACGCGGCGGATGAGGATCACGTCGACCCGGTCGTTGGGGAGGATGAGATTGCCGACGGCGGTCTCCTCCTTGATGCGGGTCGAGATGGCGCGCATGCCGGCGGGAAGGATGGCGGCGAGCACGCCGCCCTGGCCGGCCTTGACCAGCTTGGTCTGGGTGACCGGCTCGCCGGCCATGATGGGCGCGCGCGCGATCGAGCCCGAGAGCTGGGTCATGGCGTCGGGGCGGTCGTCACGGGTGATGAAGCCGGTGGTGATGGTCTCCTTGGGCCACGACTGCCAGCGGAAGAGGCTGTCGTTGGTGATCTGCCCGAGGCCGATGTCGGTGCGCGCCACCAGGACGTCGCCGGATTGCACCTTCACCTCGACGGTCTTCTCGACAGGCGGCTTGTTGACCATGCCGCGCACCATGACGAACGCTAAGACGCCGGCCGTGGCTGCAATAGCCATTCCAATGAGTTGGGGCCGTTTCATTGTGCGCGCTGTCCCATGCGACCTTATCGGCTGAACTTGTGCCTAAGGCCGAACTTTGCAGGACAAACGTCAACCAGCCGTTAATTCGTGTATCGGATTGGCTCGAGCGCGATCAGCTTTGATTGAATCGTGATCGCGCTCTAGGCTTTTGATGAGCCCTATGATTCACGCTTCGGACTGGTCCTGCGCTGCCGCTTCACGTCGCGCCTGATAAGCGGCGCGACGATCGGAGCGACTAGGGTCCGAAGCGATCATGGTCTAGCCAGCGACGGCAAAGAGGGGGGTGTGCGGGTAGATGAGAAGGGCGGAGCTTGCAATGGCAATTCCATAGGGAATGCCGGACGATGCCGCGTGCAAGCGAGCGGCCCAGGGCGGAATCGGAAGGGCGGTCGCCGGCATGCGGCGGTAGGCCAGCACGATGAGGGCCAGAACCCCGCCGAAGATCGTCACGTAGACCAGATAGGGCAAGAGGCCGTCGAAGCCGATCCAGAGGGCGCCGGCGGCAAGCAGCTTGGCATCGCCGCCGCCGAAGCCGCCGATGGCAAAGAGCGTGATCCCGGCCGCGAGGACCAGGAGGCCCGCCGCGACGTGCAGCGCGATGTCGGCGAAGGGCAGCCCCATGATCGGTGCGGCGACAAAGAAGGCCGCGGCGAGCGCGAGCGTCAGCCGGTTCGGAATTGTCATGGTGAGCAGGTCCATGGCAGCGGCGAAGGCCATGACCGCGGGGAAGATCAGAACAACTGCGTACTCGAGCACGGCTCAACTTCCTATAAGTGCGGCGGGGCTCGCCTCTATCCCTCTTCGCCGAAGGCCTCGACAACGCTGCCGAGCATGCCGTTCAGAGCCTGCGGGATCATCTCGATCGAGGAGATGATACCGAGGCCGATGATGGCGGCGATCAGGCCGTACTCGATGGCGGTGGCTCCCTGCTCGTCCTGGCAGAAGCGTGCGATGACGCGATCCATCTCGGTCCCTCCGGTCGCTTGCGATGCTAGGGTGAGCTTACACCGGTTGTTTTAACGAGAGGTATTCGCGTCCTGCGTGTGTGGAACGAACAAAGCCACCAGGGGACTGTCCTGGTGGCTCGGTTCAGATCGCGATGCCCGGCGCGAAGCGCACGGGCAGCGATGTTTACTGGCCGCCGCCCTGCTCGCTGAGCGAGGTGTTGACGTCGCCGAAGATGCCGTTGAGGCCGTCGCGGAGCAGCTCGAGGCCCGAGATGATGCCGACGCCGACGATGGCGGCGATGAGGCCGTACTCAATCGCGGTGGCGCCCGACTCGTCCTTCAGAAAGCGAGAAAACGTGGTCATGACTCATAACTCCCATGTGACTTTTA
>JBFWTF010000212.1:0-3758 GCA_050247995.1 Methyloceanibacter sp.
CGAGGAAGGCGGCCTCGACGAGCGGGACTTGGCCCCAATAGGCGTAGGCGATGCTGAGCGCGAGCACGATCGCCGCGCCAGGCAGCACGAAGAGAAGGCCAGCCGCGAGACCGCCGATCGTCCCGTCGAGACGCCAGCCGATATAGGTGGCGAGCTGCATCGCTTCGGGCCCGGGAAGGAGCATGCAGAAATTGAGTCCATGGAGGAAGCGCTGCTCCGAGATCCAGCGCCGCTCATCGACGATGAGGCGGTGCATCAGAGCGATCTGGCCGGCGGGGCCGCCGAAGGACAGGAAGCCGATCTTGCCCCAGAGCGCGAGCGCTTCGGCGAAACTTGGCTTGGATGGCGTCTCGTCCTGCATTGGGGGCGATTCCCTAGCACGAACGCGAGACTTGCGCGCGGTCCTGCCTGCTATGGCTTCTCCCGCGGCTCGGCGCTTGCTTCCCGCTCTCCCCTTGGGGGGAGCGCGCGAGCGCATTTTCCGCGCTCGGGGTGAGGGGTAAGCGGGCGAAAGGCCGCGCCGAAAAAATTCACCTCTCACCCTTCCCGCCATTCGCCGCGCGCTCGACTTTTGCCCTGCCGCTGCGCTCCTTAGGCGCCACGCGCACCGGGCGGGAAGCCCTCTCCCTCAAGGGGAGAGGGTAAGTTCAAGAGCGCTCGGGGGCCCGGCTAGTGGCTTCGCCGTCAGCGTGGTACCCAAAACGGGCGCCTACGAGGGATTCGTCATGGAAACGGCACCATTGATTCAAGTCGCGGTGTTTTTGGCCGCGGCCGCCATTGCCGCCCCTCTCGGCCGCACCCTTCGCATGGGCGCGGTGCTCGGCTATCTCGCCGCCGGAATCGTCATCGGGCCTTACGTGCTCGGCCCGCTCTATGCCCTGAACGACGTGGGGGAGCTGCTCCATTTCGGCGAGTTCGGCGTGGTGATGCTGCTGTTCGTGATCGGCCTCGAGCTCCGTCCGGTCAGGCTGTGGGCCATGCGCTCGGCGATCTTCGGGCTCGGCGCGGCACAACTGACCGCGACCGCCGCGGTTCTTGCCGCGATCGGCATCGCGCTCGGTCTGCCCGCGGCGCAAGCGCTCTTCATCGGGCTCGCGCTCTCGCTCTCGTCGACGGCCTTCGCCCTGCAAGTGCTGGAAGAGAAGCGCGAGCTTACGACGCGGCACGGCCGGCTCGCCTTCTCGGTGCTGCTGTTCCAAGACCTCGCCGCGATCCCGCTCATCGCGCTCGTGCCGCTCTTCGCCTTCGGCGCCGAAGAGCCGAGCATGGACTTGACCAAGGCGCTGATCGCCATCGGCACCATCCTCGGGGTCATCGTCGCCGGGCGCTTCCTGCTGAGCCGGCTCTATCGCATCGTCGCCGCGACCGGCGTGCGCGAGGCGATGACGGCGAGCGCACTTCTCACCGTCGTCGGTGTGACGCTGGTGATGGAGGCGGCGGGGCTCTCGGCCGCGCTCGGCGCCTTCATCGCCGGCGCGCTGCTCGCCGATTCGGAATACCGCCATCAGATCGAGGCCGACATCGCGCCGTTCGAGGGACTGCTGCTGGCCGTGTTCTTCATCGCCGTCGGCATGTCGATCGATCTCGGTGTGCTCGTCGGCCAGCCGGTCAAGCTTGCGGCGCTCGTGCTCGCGCTCGTCGCGCTCAAGGCGGCCATCCTTTATGTGCTGGGAAGGTGGTGGGGACTCGACAGCGTCGCGGCGCGGCGTCTCGGGCTCGTCATCAGCCAAGGCGGCGAATTCGCGTTCGTGCTGTTCGGCGCCGGCGCGGTCGAAGGCGTGATTGATCGGTCCACGGCCAATTTCCTCACGCTGGCCGTGACCTTGTCGATGGCGGCGACGCCGGTCCTCCTCCTTATCGACGACGCCATCAACCGGGCGATGAAGCCCGAGCCGCCCGAATACGAGATGCCGCCGGAAAGCGCGCAGCACGTCATCATCGCGGGTTTTGGCCGCTTCGGGCAGATCGTGGCCCGCGTCTTGCGCGCGCGCCGCATCCCCTTCACCGCGCTCGACTCCAATATCGAGCATGTCGATTTCGTGAAGCGCTTCGGCTCGAAGATCTACTACGGCGACGCCGGCCGTCTCGACATTTTGCGCGCCGCCGGCGCCGACAAGGCGCAGGCTTTCGTCCTCGCCATCGACAATGTCGAGCACTCGCTGAGGGTCGCCGAGATGGTGCGGATGCACTTTCCCGACCTCAAGATCTACGCCCGTGCGCGGAATCGGACCCACGTGCACAAGCTCATGGATCTCGGCGTCACCATCATCGAGCGCGAGACCTTCCTCGCGGCGCTGGCGCTGACCAAGACCTTGCTGCGCGGGCTTGGCCTGCGCGAGGCCGAGGTCAGGCGTCTGATCGAGACCTTCAAGAGCCAAGACGAGCGGCGGCTCTATCAGGATTATCAGTACTACACGGATTTGGAGAAGGTTCGCGCCAATGCCCTGTCGCAGGTGAAGGAGCTGGAGGAGCTGTTCGCCCGCGATATCGAGGATTTGCCCGACGAGGAGGGCGCGCCGAAACCGGAGCGTGCCGAGCCGGTCAGCGTTCGGAACGGAGATGGTCGAGGATCAGGCGGTTGAGCTCGGCGGGGTGGGTGAAGGGGCTCATATGGCCCGCCCCGGGCAGGAGCGCGAGCTTGGCGTTGGGCAAGGCGCCCGCCAGGAGATCGGCGATGGCGCGGGTCGGTGCCCGCGTCTTGCTGCCGGCGATGAGAAGCGTCGGCGCGGTGATCGCTTCATAGTCCTTAAGGGTCGTCTTGGCGTCGATGGCGATGGAGAATTCGAGCGCGACCTTGGGAATGGTCGCGGCGATCGCCGACTTGAAACGTTCGGGCGACAGCCACCAGCGGGTGCGCCCAAGCCAATAAACCATGAAGGCCTTGGCCGCGTCGCGGTCGTCGCCTTGCGCCACGGCGCCGAGCACGGAGCGGCCGAGCGCTTCGACCTCGGTCCATTCGGGCCTCTCCTCGAGCCGCAGCAGATGAAACGAGACCGGCTCGACGAGCGTGAGACTCTTGACCCGGGACCCGAGGGTCCGCGCCGCTTCGAGAGCGAGGGCCGCGCCATAAGAATGGCCGACGAGATGGAGAGGGCCTTTCGCCTTCTTGGCGATCGCGCGGAGTACCGCGACGTCGGCGTCGATGGAGAAAGGCTCGGTGGCGGGCCACGGTTCGGACTGGCCGTAGCCGATGAAATCGGGGGCGAGGACGCGCCAATCGGACTTGAGCGCCTCGATCAGCGGCAGCCATTCCTTGTGCGAAGCGCTCGAACAGTGCCCGGCGATGACGGCGGGACCGTTGCCCTCGTCGAGATAGGCGATTTCGACGCCGCCCACGTCGAGCCGCTTCAGGCCAGCGGACGGTCCGGCCGGCGCGCTCTTCACCGCAGGCGAGGGGGAGGTCACTCGGCCGGGGCGGGTTCGCGGGCAGGCGTTGCGGCTGCCTTCTGCACCGCCTTCTGCACCTTCTCGAAGGCGCGCACCTCGATCTGCCGGATGCGCTCGCGGCTCACGCCGAACTCCGCCGACAGCTCCTCGAGCGTCAGCGGCTCCTCGGCGAGCCTGCGCGCCTCGAAGACGCGGCGCTCGCGGGCGTTCAGGCCTTCGAGCGCTTCGTTCAGCATGCCGCGGCGGCGGTCGCGCTCCTCCGACTCGGCGAGCGCGGTTTCCTGATCTATGGTCTCGTCGACGAGCCAGTCCTGCCACTCGCCGCTTTCGGCGTCGTTGCGCACGGGCGCGTTGAGCGAGCTATCGCCGGC
>JBFWTF010000213.1:0-3702 GCA_050247995.1 Methyloceanibacter sp.
GCTCGCCGAGCGTGTATTGGGGAAACGAAACGCAACTCCCGGCCATCGTCTAGTCTCTCTCATCCTCGAACGGGCACAATCGCCCGCAAGCTTACCACGTCCTGTGGCAAGGATGAGGCGACGGTGGCTCACGCGTACGTCAGCATTGCGCAAGATTATCCCTCCCCTCGATGGGGAGGGGGGCGAGGCCGAAGGCCGAGCCGGGTGGGGTGACGGTAACGGCGCGTCACTTTTGGGTTTTGAGCGCAAGCCCCCCACCCCAGCGTCGCGCTTCGCCACGTAGTGGCTTCGCGCGCCACCGGACCCTCCCCTCGAGGGGGAGCTATGAATTTAGGAATGCGGAGAATTGTGCGATTACTGGCCGCAGACGCTCGAGCCGGTGGTGCAGACATACGGCACCACGACCCCGGTGAAGCAGGTCGTGTAGAAGCGCGATGTCACGATATCAGGCTTGAGCTGGGCTTCCTTCGGCACGCCATCGGGGCGCACCGCCTTCCAGAAGGGGTCGCCCTTCACCTTACGCGCGGAGATCGACATATAGCTCCACCTCTTGGCGCGTTTCAGCTCGGCGGCGCTTTGCAACAACAGGGCTTGCGAGTTCCGTGCCGCCTCGGCCTTGGAGCCGGCGCTGTGCGTGACCTTGAGCAACTGGCATGCGGCCTCAACCGGCGCGCTCGTGGCCAAAATCAGGGCCGAAACCCCTAAAATAGCAACGCTCATGCGAACGATGTGGAGCATATCCCCGTCTCCCAATGCTCATTGAGTCCCTCAGTCTATTTGGCAGCGATGGCGATCGATCGCAACCGCAATAGCAATTTTTTTCCGCGGTTTTTGTCATTGATCTGTCGCGACCATGCATGCAGCGCGCGATCAGCTTCAGGGCGCGGTCTTGCTCCAGGTCTGGTCGGGCAGGAAGGCCTCGATCTTCGGCGCAAGCCGCCCGGTGTTGGGCCCGAGATCCTTCTCGAACACCGTGCCGTCGTGACTGACCATGAAGGTCATGATGCCGGAATTGCCGTACTCGGCGGGATAGGCGATCAGCGCGAAGCCGCCCCGCAACTTGCCCTTGACGAGATAGTCGTAGGCGCCGCCCGGCGCACCTTCGCCCTGCCGCGTGAGGATGCGGTAGTAATAGCCGTGATAGGGGATCGGCTTGCCGCCGAACTTGTAGCCTTCGACTGACGCCTTGGCGGCAATGTCGCCGAGGGGGCTCGGCGCTTCGCCCTCCGTGGTCGGCCAATAGAGCCCATCCTTCTTGCCGGGAGTGCTTACGAATCGGCCCGCGTAGACGCCGCGGCCGAGGCCGGCCGGATCGAGCGCCGCATATTCGTTCTGCGCCTGGACATAGGCTTCTGCGACTTGGATGACTGAAAGCTCGTTGCGGCCGATGCGCCGGCGCAAGATCTCGTCGGCGCCCGATTTGGTATCGAACTGCCACTCGCCCGCCTTGTTGACGAGGGGAATGGGGAAGGGCCACGCATCGTCGCCGAGGATCAGCGTCTGGGTGCCGTTGCCCTCAAGCTCGAGCGTGTGCTTGGCGTCGTAGGCAGTGACGAACGTATCCCTGGCGTTCTTGTCGGCGACGGGATCGCCCGAGGCAATAATGGCCCCGCCATCGGGTCCGAGCACGGCGAGGATCGCTTTCTCATCGCCCGCTTTCGCGGCGCCGACCAGGGCACTGGCGGCCTCCTCCGGCGTCTTGAACAGCTCCTGCGCGGCGGCCTCGGCGCTCAAGCCGAGAAGCGCGGCACAAAGGGACATGCAAAAGGTCGTTCTCTTCATCGCACGCTCCATCGTCAACGCCGCCGCCCGCCGCCGCCGCGGCCGCCGCCGCCACCGCCGCCGGGCCTCCTGCCCCCGCCGCCCGAAAACGAATGGCCGCCGCCACCGCCCTTCTTGAATGAGGCGCCGCCACCGCCGCCGCCACCCTTGGGCCGGGTGAAGTCCTTGGCGCCCCGGTCGCCGAGGCTCGCTTGTCCGCGTTTGGAGAAGTCCTTGGCCTTGGCGCCGTCGCTCAAATCGAAGGCGTTGCCTCCGGGTCTATCCTTGGTTTTGGCGCCGCCGAGATCGGGCTTCTTGTCCTTGAGCGCGGCCTGGGCGCCCGAGCGGTCCTTCAACCCCTGCTCGATCTGACCCATGTCGGGCTTGCCGGGCTTGCCGAGGTCGGGCTTGCCGCCGAGATCGGGTTTGCCGGGCTTGGCGAGATCACCCGGCTTGCCCGCGGGCTTGCCGAGATCGGGGCGCCCATCGCCTTTACCGGGCCTCAGCACCTGGTCGCCGCTTCGCCCCCTGAAGTCGAGCTTGCGATCGTCGGACAAAGGCTTGGCGTTGGAGAATTTGTTCCGCACCGTGTCGTTGTCGTATTTCACGCCGCGCCGGTGATAGGAATTGTGCTCCCATTTGCCGACATTGATGTTGTTGCGGTCGATATTCACGTTCCGGTCGATATTGACGTTGATATCGCCGTGGCCCCAGTCGAAGTAATCGTGATCGTCCCAGATGGCGTTGCCGATGGCGAAGCCGACGCCCCAGGCGACGCCGCTCGCGATCGCTCCGCCCACGACCCAACCCGGCGCCGGCGGGAAGTAATAGGGCGGATAGGCGGGATACGGCCACGTCCCATAGACCACCTGCGGCTCGTAATAGGGGACGTAGACCACATCGGGCGAAGCGGGCGCGATGACGATGACCTCTTTGCCTGCCTCCTCCGCAGTCGAGACGGTCTGCTGCTCGGTCGTGGCGAGCTTGCCGTTGTCTTGCGCCTTGGCGCGGAGCCGCTGGATCGCATCCATCACGTCCGCCTGCTGCGCCAGCACCGCGTCGCCGAGATCGGTGGTCCAATCGAGCTGATCGTTCATCATGCTGAGAACGGTCGGCGCCGTGACCAGCGCCTTGACGCTGGCATCCCAGTCCTGCTGGTCGGCCGCCTGTTGCAGCTTGTCGCCTTTGAGCTTCTTGTTGGCGGCTTGCCACCGCGCCGCCTGCACCACCTCGAGCGGATAGGTCGAGGCCATCAGCACCTGGGCGAGAAGCGTGTCGGGATAAAGCGCGATCGGCGCCACGAGCTGGTCGAGCGCCGCCGCGTCGAGAAGCTGCGGCTCAGCGGCCACGGCTTGCGGCGCGGCCGTGTCGGCGGCGCGCAAAAGCTGGGGAGCGCTGGCCAAGGCGAGCGCCAAAACAAAGGTCAACACGCGCATCCGATGAACCCCGTTCAAAATGAGGCCGAAAGGTCAGGCTGGCAGGCGAGGCGCAGCGAGCAGCCGGCGAAGGAATGGCCTCTAACGGCGGCCTCCCATCCGGGCCGTGTACTGATCTCACCCCGCTTTGGCAACCCCGAAAGGGGGCCCTCGTCCCGAGCCCTGTTCGTCCCTACACGTACAGCGCGTGGCGCGCTCCTAGCGGGACAGATCGCGCAGGATGGTTTGCGCCGCGTTGCGGCCCGGGGCCATGGTGATGCCGCCGCCGGGATGGCTGCCCGATCCGCACAGATAGACGTTCGCGACCGGCGCGCGGTATTGCGCCAGCTCCGGAACCGGACGCTGCGATCCCACCTGATAGGGCAGGAACGCGCCGTGCGTGACCGTGCCGCGAACGGCGCTCACCATCAGCCGCTCGATATCGACCGGCGAGTGCACCACCCGCTTGAGGATGCTCTCCTTCAGCGTGGGCGCGTAGGTCTCGGTGATGCGGTCGATAAGATAG
>JBFWTF010000214.1:0-3682 GCA_050247995.1 Methyloceanibacter sp.
CCAAGCGCGACGCCGAGCGCGCCCAGGACCGCCGCAGCCAGATCGGCACCGGCGACCGGTCCGAGCGCATCCGCACCTATAACTTCCCGCAAGGCCGCGTCACCGACCACCGTATCGGCTTCACCACGCATCAGCTCACTTACGTGCTCGAGGGGACGGATGCGCTCGACGAGATCATCGACGCGCTCATCACCGAGCATCAGGCGACGCAGCTCGCGGCGATGCAGGAAGAGGCCCATGCCTGAGCCTCTTTCGCAAAAGCGTTCCAACAATCTCGTTGCTCCCCCCTTGAGGGGGAGCAGGATCGGCGAAGCCGATCCGAGGGGGGTAGCGGATTTGACGAGGACGGCAGAGCCTGCGGCTTTACCCCCCTCCCTATCCCTCCCCCGCAAGGGGGGAGGGGAGCACATGCTGCCCACTCCGCGCTCGATGCAACACGCCCTGGTCGAGACCGCGCGGATCTTGCGCGCGGCGGGGATCGCAACGCCCGAACTCGACGCGCGGGTGCTGCTGTGTCATGCCACAGGTCTCAGCTACGAGGCGTACATCGCCCGCGCCCGCGAGGCTCTCCCTGACGATGCCGCGCCAAGGCTTTGGGCCGCGCTCGCGCGGCGGCTGAAGCGCGAGCCCGTATCGCGCATCTTGGGCGCGCGCGAATTCTATGGCCGCAGCTTCATGCTCGGCGAAGACACGCTCGATCCCCGGTCTGACACCGAGACGCTGATCGAGGCGGCGCTCGCCATCGTTCGCAGCAAGGGCTGGCAGGAGCGGCCGATCAGGCTGCTCGATCTCGGCACGGGCTCGG
This sequence comes from Methyloceanibacter sp., assembly GCA_050247995.1. Classification (GTDB taxonomy): domain Bacteria; phylum Pseudomonadota; class Alphaproteobacteria; order Rhizobiales; family Methyloligellaceae; genus Methyloceanibacter. The sequence goes on from JBFWTF010000214.1 coordinate 806, forward strand.
GCTGCATCCTCGTGACCCTTCTTGCCGAGCTGCCGCTGGCCTCGGGGATCGGCACCGATCGGAGCCCGGGCGCTCTCGCCATTGCCGCCGCCAACGCGCGGGCGCAAGGGGTCTCGCCTCGCGCCGCCTTCGCCGCCGCCGATTGGCTCGACGGGGTCTCGGGCAAGTTCGATCTCGTCCTCTCAAATCCGCCCTACATCGCCGCCGGCGCCATCGCGGGGCTGGCCGAGGAGGTTCGCGCCCACGACCCGCGCCTTGCCCTCGACGGCGGTCCTGACGGGCTCGACGCCTACCGGCGCATCGCCGCGCGCGCCCGCGAGGTTCTTGCCCCTGACGGGCGTCTTGTCGTCGAGATCGGGGCAGGGCAGGGAGAAGACGTGGCGGCGATCCTGGCCGAGGCCGGGCTTACCCCCGAGGCTGGTGGAGGCCTCCCCGACCTTGCCGGGCGCCCCCGCGTCGTGGTGGCGGGGCGTTGATTTGGGCCTGGCTTACGGCAAAAAAGGACTTGGAAAAGCCCGGATAATGAGGTTAGGTTCGGTCCAGAGAACGACTATTGGGCCATTTCGCGCCGGAAGAGAGGCGCGTGGACCGGTTGCAAAGGCAACACGAGCGCATTTTCTTGAACCTCGATCGCAGGACTTAAGACGCCTCTCGGGACGTTCAGGGGACGCTCAACCGTCCGTCAGGTTTTCGTTGACCGGTGCTGGCGAACAGACGCTTGGCGCCGGAGTGACGACCGAAGAGCAAGGCAAGCGGTAGCAGCAGATCAACGACGGCGTGGCCCGTCCCAAGTCTTTAGCGCAAGGGCTCTTTGGCGCGAAATGCGCCTCGGGGCTTGGGCGAGGGGCGCCAGATATGACCAGGGAGGATGCGGGGCTTGGCCCGCCTAGCAGGTGATCGAGAGGACATGAGGCAAGGACAACAGAATCGCAGGGGCAGAGGCCGCGGCCGCAAGCCCCAAAATCCGCTGGCGCGGAACTACGAATCGAACGGCCCCGACGTCAAGATCAGGGGCACGGCGGCGCATATCGCCGAGAAATACATGTCGCTCGCGCGCGACGCGCTCGCCTCCGGCGACATGGTCACGGCGGAGAGCTATCTCCAGCACGCCGAGCACTACAATCGCATCATCATGGCGGCGCAGTCGCAGATGGGCCCGCAGCATGGCGGCCATCAGAGCGAAGGGCCCAACGGCGGCTATCGCCCGCAAGCGTCGCGCTGGAACAGCGAAGGCGACGAAGGCGACGACGACGGTGTTGAGGCCGGCGGCGGCGATTTCCGTCAGGGCGCCGATTTCCGCCAAGGCGAGTTCCGCCAGGGCGAGTCTCGCCAAGGCGAGTCTCGCCAAGGCGGCGACTTCCGTCAGGGCGAGTCTCGCCAGGGCGGCCGCGACGAGCGCCGCCACGGCGGCAACGGCAGGGAAGGGGCAAGCGGCCAGAACGGCTCGGACCAGCCCGAACCGCAAGCGGGCGACGACACCTCCTCCGACCAGCCGACCTAGGGGCTTCGAGGGCCGCGGCGCGGCCGCCTCAGGATGACGCTTTCCATGATGGCTCTTTGGCCAGGGCGTCATTCCGGCGCAAGCCGGAATCCAGGCCAACGACTCCGAGCTCGCTGCTCGTGGACCCCGGCTTCCGCCGGGATGACCCGGACCAAACCGCCCCCTTTTTCGGGGCTGGCGGGGCGCTATATCTCCGTTAAGGTGCTGTGCGCTATAGCGCCCTTTCGCGCGCCAAGGCCCCCGCGCCTGACCTAAAATCCCACGCCTGACGTAAACGACGAGCCCCCAAACGAGCCCCTAAAACCGAGCCATGGATTTCGAGAAGCTTTCAGACCGCCTCAAAGGATTTCTCCAGTCGGCCCAGACGCTTGCGGTCCGCGAGGGCAACCCGCAGATCACCCCTGAGCATCTCCTCAAAGTACTGCTCGACGACAATGAGGGGCTCGCGGCGGGGCTGATCGGCCGCGCCGGCGGCAACGCCAAGATGGCGCTCGAGCGGACCGAGGCGGCGCTGGCGAAGCTCCCCAAAGTCTCGGGCGCGGGCGCCGCCCAGCCGCATATGGCCGCGGCGCTCGCCCGCGTGCTCGACCAGGCCGAGCAGATGGCGACCAAGGCCGGCGACAGCTTCGTCACGGTCGAGCGCGTGCTTCAGGCCTTGGCGATGAGCAAGGAGGCCGACACCTCGCGCATTCTTTCCGACGCAGGCGTCACGCCCCAGAGCCTCAACGCCGCCATCAACGATCTGCGCAAGGGCCGCACCGCCGATAGCGCCGGCGCCGAGCAGGCCTACGATGCGCTCAAGCGCTACACCCGCGATTTCACCGAAGCGGCGGCCAAGGGCCAGCTCGACCCCGTCATCGGCCGCGACGAGGAGATCAGGCGCACCATCCAGGTCCTGTCGCGCCGCACCAAGAACAACCCCGTGCTCATCGGCGAGCCCGGCGTCGGCAAGACGGCGATCGTCGAGGGCCTCGCGCACCGCATCGTCAAGGGCGACGTGCCCGAGAGCTTGAAGGACAAGAAGGTGCTCGCCCTCGACATGGGCGCGCTCATCGCCGGCGCGAAATATCGCGGCGAGTTCGAGGAGCGCCTGAAGGCGGTGCTGTCGGAGATCGAGGCGGCGCAAGGCCAGATCATCCTCTTCATCGACGAGATGCATACCCTGGTCGGCGCCGGCAAGGCCGAAGGCGCGATGGACGCCTCGAACTTGCTCAAGCCCGCGCTCGCCCGCGGCGAGCTTCATTGCGTCGGCGCCACCACGCTCGACGAATATCGCAAGCATGTCGAGAAGGACGCGGCGCTGGCGCGCAGATTCCAGCCGGTCTATGTGCCCGAGCCGACCGTCGAGGACACGATCTCGATCTTGCGCGGTCTCA
>JBFWTF010000215.1:0-3654 GCA_050247995.1 Methyloceanibacter sp.
TGATGATCTGCCTCGATACCAATGCGGCCATCGCTATCCTGAGAGGCAAGCCGCCAGCACTTCTGGATCGCGTGAGAGTGGAGGCGCCGAGGAACGAGCTTGCCCTTTCGGCTATCGCTCTTTTCGAACTGCAGTACGGCGTTGCGAAGAGCCCGAGGCGGATGGAGAACGCGGAGCGGCTCAAGCTGTTCCTGCGCGCTCCAATCGCGATCCTGCCCTTCGATGCAGAGGACGCAGAAGAGGCTGGGGATATTCGCGCGGAGCTGCAGCGAAAGGGCAAGCCGATCGGTCCTTACGACCTGCTGATCGCCGCCCAAGCTCGACGGCGCAGCGCGCTTCTCGTCACCGCCAACACGCGCGAGTTCTCCCGCGTGCCGAAGCTGATGATCGAGAATTGGGAAAAGGCCACTCTACCTCGCCCTGAGAATCGGTGAACGTTTGCGCGTGGGCGCGGCCTACCCTCTTGTCCCTCCGGCTTACGCTGGAACTACTCACTCAGTCGCGAATCTAAGTATTGCCGCATCTCCAATTCCGCGTTCAATTTGCTCGAATGGAGACCATGTCTTTCCCACTGTTCGACGTGAGGCTTCTCTATCTCATTCTGGCAGTGGTTGTGTGCGTGGGCGCTTGGAAGTTGCTCGTGTGGCGCTTCCTCAGAAGCGACATCGATCACCTGCGTCCTGCTTTGAAGTTCCTGCTGACGTCCGGCTATCACTTGGGCTGGGTATGCTTCGAGAGCACGAGGACCGGGCATTTTGTCCAGTTCAGGAAATATATCGAGCCGGGGAATGTGATTGGAATCGAGTTGGCGTTCCCTCGTAGCGTCTACAACACACCTTATTGGGAGCGCTTTCTCGATCTGCTCGATGAGGCAGGAGAAGAGGTGACCATCAAGGCAGTGCCGCAGGGAGACGACAGCATGGAGTTCGCCTATGTCGACTTCGGCGACGACTGCGAACGGGCGTTCCGGGTCGGCCGATCCATCCTTCTGAACGTCTATGGTCTTTCGCTTCGGGCCCGCTACGACTACACGTTTGATGGCATCGACCTCAAGCTTTCGGAGATCGTCAACAAGGCCCAGCAGCCGAGCGAGTGGCCGGACTTTCGCCGGTACTGACTCGCCCCGCTACTCCGTTCGCAATATTCGGGCCGGCTTGGCGTCCAGCGCCCGCCAGGTGGTGAATAGCCCGGCGGCGACCGTCAGGCCCATTCCGGTGAGCGCCGTCAGCAGCGCGGTCACCGGCGAGAAGCGCCAGTCTGTCTCCATGACGAAGGTGATGATGGCCCACGAGGCAGCCGAGCCCGCGACCGTCGCGAACGCCGCGGTGAGGAGCCCGAGCAGCGCGTATTCGAGCGTGAAGGCGCCGACGAGCTGGCGCCGCGTCGCGCCGAAGGTCTTCAGCACCGCCGCATCGTAGAGCCTGGTCGAGAGGCTGGTCGCCAGCGCGCCCGCGAGCACGATGGCGCCCACGATGAGCGTGATGGCGTTGGCGCCCCTTATGGCGAGCAGCAGCTTGTCGGCGAGGTCGTTCACGGCGAGAAGCGCGTCCTTGACGCTCACCGCCGTCACCGTCGGGAAGGCGGCCGTCACGGCCTTGAGCACGCCCGCCTCGCTGCCCGGCGGCACGCTCGCGGTCACAAGCTCGATATGGGGGGCGCCTTTCAGCGTGTTGGGCGAGAACACCATGGCAAAGTTGATCTGGAGCGAGCGCCAGTCGACGCGCCGGAAATTGGCGACCGTCGCCTCGACGTCGCGCCCGAGCACGTTCACCGTCACCTTGTCGCCGAGCTTCAAGCCGAGTCCGTTTGCGATCTCGTCGACGAAGGAGACGAGCGGCGGGCCGGAATAGTTCGCAGGCCACCATTCGCCGGCGACAAGCCTCGATCCCTTGGGAAGGGTGTCGGAATAGGTGAGGCCGCGGTCGCCGCGCACCGCCCAGGCGACCTCCGGGTCGGGGCGCGCCTGCTCCACGGGCACATCGCCGAGCTTGCGCACGCGGCCGCGCAGCATGGGAGCGCCCTCGATGGCGGTGACTCCCGGCTGCGCGCCGAGGAACGTCTTGAAACGATCGGCCTCGCTCGACTGGACGTCGAGGAAGAAGAAGGAGGGCGCGCGCTCGGGCAACGCCTGCCGGAGCTCGAGCGTCAGGTTGCGGTCGATGAGGGCGAGCGTCACGAAGAGCGTGAGGCCGAGACCGAGCGACAGGATCACGGAGGGCGTGGCGGCGCCCGGCCGATAGAGATTGGCGACCGCGTATTTGAGGACGGCGCCCTTGGGGCGCACCCACCGCTCCGCGAAGCGCATGAGCGCGAAGGCGAAAAGGGCGAGCACCGCGAAGGAGCCGACGACGCCGCCGATATACCAGAGGGTCAGGAGGCGGTCGGGGAAGACCAGGAGCGCGAGGGCGGCAAGGAATTCCAGGAAGATGACGATGGCGAGGACGAAGCGCTTCTCAGGGACAGCCTCGACGATGCTGCGGCTGTTGCGGAAGAGGGCGGCCGGGGCGATGGCGCGTGCTTCGGCGAGGGGCCAGAGCGCGAAGGCGATGGTGACGAGATAGCCGAAGGCGAGCGCGTGCAGGAGCGGCATCGGGTCGAAGCCCGTGGCGATCGGCACCGGCAGCAGCGGGCCGATCAGCGCATGGGCGATCCAAGGCGTGGCCGCGCCGAGCACGAGCGCCACCGCGATCCCGATGCTCGCCACCGCCAGCACCAGGAGGAAATAGACGCGAAAGACGAGGGCGCGCGAGGCGCCGAGGCATTTGAGGATGGCGATGTTCTCGCGCTTCCTGTCGAGGAAGGTCGAGACCGAGTTCGCCACGCCCACGCCTCCTACGATCAGCGCAGTCAGGCCGACAAGCGCAAGGAAGAGGCTGAGCCGGTCGATGAAGCGCTCGACGCCCGGGGCCGCGCGGTCGCGGGCGCGGATGTTCCAGCCGGCATCGGGGAAGGCGGCGTTCGCCTCCTCGCGCAGCGCGCGGACGGTTTCCGGCGTCGGATCGCCCGCCAGCGCCAGCCGGTAGCGGTAGGTGACGAGGCTGCCGGGCTTCAGAAGCCCCGTCGCCTCCAGCGCGTCGTGGCTCGTCATCAGGCGGGGGCCGAGGATGAAGCCGTCGGCCACGCGGTCCGGCTCGCGCAGGATCGCGGCGCGGATCTCGAACTCGGCATCGCCGACGCGGACGACATCGCCGTCCTTGAGCCCAAGACGCTCCAGAAGCAGCGGCTCCGCCACCGCCCCGTAACGCCCGTTCCGCATCGCCAGCGCCTCGGCGAGAGGCGCCTGACGGTCGAGGGCCAGGGCGCCGTAGAGGGGATAGGACACGTCCACGGCCTTGAGCTCGACGAGGCTCCGCTCCCCGCCGGCCTGCGCCATGGCGCGCATGGTCGCAACCAGGCTCACCTCGCCCCGGGTCTCGAGGAACAGGCGCTCCTTGATGGAGAGCGTGCGGTGGATGACGGAGAATTCGAGGTCGCCGCCCAGCAGCGGGCGGCCCTCATTGGCGAGCCCGCGCTCGACCGCGGAGGAGAGCGCGCCCACCGCCGCGATGGCGGTCACGCCGACGATGAGGCAGATCAGAAAGATGCGAAAGCCCTGGAGGCCGGATCGGAGCTCGCGGCGCGCGAGCGTCCAGGCGAGGGAAAGGGAGGCCTCCC
>JBFWTF010000216.1:0-3648 GCA_050247995.1 Methyloceanibacter sp.
CGCTTCTTGCTGTCGAGGATGCTCGAGCGGACGATGTCCTTCTCGGCCTCCTTGAACGCGCTCGCCACTTTGGCCGCTTGCGCGCCGTCGTCATCGGCGGGAACCAGCGCGGCGACGACCTTGTCCTTGACGGCGGCGACGGCGTCGCGGCGTTCCTGCTTGCCGGCGATGGCATAGGCGGCGCTGAGATCGTTTGCGCCGATCTCGCGGACGCGGGCGATCATCTCCGTACCGTCCTTCGGCTTGAGGTCCCACGGCTCCTTGGCCGCGCGCTCGGCCAGCTTGACGATGGCGTCGAGCACGGGCTGGAACTGTTTCTGCCCGAACGTGACCGCGCCGAGCATGATCTCTTCGGAGAGTTCCTTGGCCTCGGATTCGACCATCAGCACGGCGTTGGCGGTGCCGGCCACGACGAGATCGAGCGCGCTCTCGGCCATTTCGTCTATCATCGGGTTGAGCACGTATTGGCCGGCGATATAGCCGACGCGAGCGGCGCCGATCGGCCCGAGGAAGGGCACGCCCGAGAGCGTCAGCGCCGCGGAGGCGGCCACCATGGCGACGATATCGGGATCGTTCTCCATGTCGTGGGAGAGCACGGTGGCGATGACTTGCGTCTCGTTCTTGAAGCCCGGCGCGAAGAGCGGACGGATCGGCCGGTCGATCAGGCGCGAGGTCAGGGTTTCCTTCTCGGTGGGGCGCCCCTCGCGTTTGAAATAGCCGCCCGGGATCTTGCCCGCGGCGAAGGTCTTTTCCTGGTAGTTCACGGTGAGCGGGAAAAAGTCGATGCCGGGCCGCTCTTCCTTCATGGCAACGACGGTGGCGAGCACGCTGGTCTCGCCGTAGGTCGCGAGCACGGCGGCGTCAGCCTGACGGGCGATGCGGCCGGTCTCAAGTCTTAGGGGACGTTTCCCCCATTCGATCTCTACGGTCTCTTTCTTGAACATGGTGGTGTCCCAATTGCGTGGGGAAAGGTGAGGCCGCCCCTTTGGCCCGTGGCCGAAGGCGCCGCCCGTTCAGGTGAAGCAATTTCGATCGCGGGCTTGCCCGCGCCGGCGAGGGTCACCGACGGATGCCCAAGCGGTTGATGAGCTTCTGGTAACGGTCCTCGTCGGCTTGCTTGACGTAGTCGAGCAGGCGCCGCCGCTGGCTGACCATCTTGAGCAGCCCACGGCGCGAATGGTTGTCCTTGCCGTGGGTCTTGAAATGTTCGGTGAGGTTGGTGATGCGTTCGGTCAGGATCGCGACCTGGACCTCTGGTGATCCGGTATCGCCGGATTTGGTCGCGTATTCTTTGATGAGCTCTTGCTTGCGCTCAGCGCTAATCGACATCGGCAAATTCCTTTGTGGTTTGAGGGTTTATGATGGCCGGGCCGGGATGTCGTCCAGCACGGTCGGGCAAAAGCCGCGAGGGGCGCCACCCTGGCGCCCCCGGCGAATGGGCGCAATATAGGGATTATCCGCCCCGAGGCCAGCGGAATTTACCGCCCAAATGCCGGCGTCATTCCGGCGCGAGACGGACGCTCGAGGGCCGCGCCGGCAGATTGAAGATGCGCCTGGGGTGAAGCTCGCCGCGCGCGACCTCGCCGAGCGCGATCAGCGTGCCGCGCGAAGTGGCATAGACGGTGCCTTCGACGATGGGGGCGTCGCGGCCGCGCAAGAGAACCGGCTGACCGCGTCTGAGCCTGTCGGCATCAGGCCCCGAAACGGCAAGCGCGGGGATGTCGGCGAGCGCCGTCTCGACCGGTCTCAGCGCCGTCATGAGTGCATCGTGGCCCTGCTCGGCCAGCGCCTCGAGGGACGCGAGCGTCACCGCCTCCTCCTCGCCGAAGGGCCCGACCCTCGTCCGGCGCAATTCCTCGACATGGCCGTAGCACCGGAGCGCGCGGCCGAGATCGCGGGCGATCGCCCGCACATAGGTCCCTTTGCCGCACCGCGCTTCGAGCACGGCGCGGTCCGCGTCGGGATGGTCGCCGAGCCTGAGCCAGGCGATCGACACGCGCCGCGGCAGAAGCTCGAACTCCTCCTCCTCGCGGGCGAGGTCGTAGGCGCGGGCGCCCTCGACCTTCAGCGCGGAATAGCGCGGCGGGACCTGCTCGATATCGCCGGTGAAGTCGGGGAGCCGCGCCTCGATCTCGGCGCGGGACGGCCTCATCTCGCTCCGCGCGACCACCTTGCCGTCGGCGTCGTCGGTGTCGGTCTCGGCTCCGAAGCGGACGGTGAAGCGATACTCCTTGCTGCCCTCGACCGCGAAGGGGACGGTCTTGGTCGCTTCGCCGAAGGCGATCGGCAGCACCCCGGTCGCGAGCGGGTCGAGCGTGCCGGCATGGCCCGCCTTGGCCGCCTGATAGAGGCGCTTCACGCGCGAGACGGCCTGCGTCGAGGTCATCCCCTTGGGCTTGTCGAAGACGAGCCAGCCGTTGACCGAAAGACCCTTGCGCCGCGCCATCGTGCCTCTGACCTATTCGTCGAGGTCGCGCGCGACCTCTGGCCGTGCCAGCAATTCGTCGATGCGCGACGCGGCGTCGAAGGTCGTGTCCACCTTGAACCTCAGCTCCGGCATGAATTTCATGTTCACGCGCTTGGCGAGGATCCCGCGCAGGAAACGCTTGTGCTTGTCGAGATGCTCGACCGCCTCTTGGGCCTCGCCCCCGCCGAGCGTCATCACGTAGACCGTGGCAAGCTTGAGGTCGGGCGACATGCGCACTTCGGGCACGGTGAGCGAATGCCGGTTGAGCACGTCGTCAACGATCTCGCCGCGGGCGAAGATCTCGGCGAGCGCATGGCGGATGAGCTCGCCGACCTTCAGCTGGCGCTGCGAGGGCGGCTTGCCCAGGGGTCCGCGTCGCAAGGGCTCTCGTCGTTTGTCGCGATGGCTCATTCTGTTGCCGTTACGTCTCAGCGTCATTCCCGCGAAAACGGGAATCCAGTAATCACCAAGCTCGCGAAAAGGAGCGAACCTCGCCGCCTACTGGGTGCCCGCCTCCGCGGGCATGACAGGATTGTTAGAGCGTGCGCTTGACGTGCTCGACCTGGAAGCACTCGATCACGTCGCCCTGCCGCATGTCCTGGTAGCCCTCGAAGGCCATGCCGCATTCCTGGCCCGCCACCACCTCGCGCACCTCGTCCTTGAAGCGCTTGAGCGTGGAGAGCTTGCCCTCGTGCACGACGACGTTATCGCGGATCAGCCTGACTTGCGCGCCGCGCTCGACCTTGCCCTCGGTCACCTGGCAACCCGCCACCTTGCCCACCTTCGAGATGGTGAACACTTCGAGGATTTCGGCGTTGCCGAGGAAGGTCTCGCGCACGGTCGGCGCGAGCAGGCCCGACATCGCTTGCTTCATGTCGTCGACGAGGTCGTAGATCACGGCATAGTAGCGGATCTCGACGCCGTCGCGCTCGGCCACTTCGCGGGCTTGCGCGTTGGCGCGCACGTTGAAGCCGAGCACGACCGCGCCCGAGGTCGCCGCGAGCGACACGTCGGACTCGGTGATGCCGCCCACGCCCGCGTGAATGAGGCGGGCCTTGACCTCGTCGCTGCCGATCTTGGCGAGCGCGGCGGTGATCGCCTCGACCGAGCCCTGCACGTCGCCTTTGACGAGGACGGGAAACTCCTTGATGCCGGCCTCTTTGAGCTGGCTCATCATCTGC
>JBFWTF010000217.1:0-3539 GCA_050247995.1 Methyloceanibacter sp.
GCTCGGCACGTTCTTCCTCGTCATGACCGTGATCGGCTCCGGCATCATGGCCGACAGGCTCGCGGACGACGATGCGCTCGCGCTCCTGTGCAATACGCTCGCGACCGCCGCGATCCTCGTCGTCATCATCACCATCTTCGTTTCGGTGTCCGGCGCGCAGTTCAATCCGGCCGTGACGGCGGTGATGCGGCTCCGCCGCGAGATGGACGGCCGCACGGCGCTCCTCTATGTCGTGGCGCAAATCGCCGCCGGGTGCCTCGGCGCGCTTGCCGCCCATCTGATGTTCGGGCTGGCGCCGTTCCAGGTTTCGGACACCCCGCGCGACGGTTTCGGCCAATGGCTCGGCGAGTTCATTGCCACGTTCGGACTGATCGCGACCATTCTCGGCTGTCTTCGCTTCCGGCCGGGCGCGCTCGCCGCGGGCGTGGGCCTCTATATCGGCTCGGCCTACTGGTTCACCTCGTCAACCTCGTTCGCCAACCCGGCGGTGACCATCGCGCGCGTCTTCACCGACACCTTCACCGGCATCGCTCCCGTGCATGCCCCGAGTTTCATCGTGGCGGAGCTTGCCGGCGCCGTCGCCGCCGCGTTTCTGTTCGGCTGGCTGTTCGATAAGGTCAAGGAACCGCCCCAGCGGGAGCGGCGCGCAAGCGGGCGATCTCGGCCTCAAGCGCGCTGATACGGCGGTCGCGCTCGGCGAGTGTCGCGGCCACGTCCTCGGCGAAAAACATTTGCGGGATATGCTGCGGGCAATTGATGTCGATGGCGCTCAATTCGAAGACGATCGCTTGCTCGGCGCGGGCCTTGTAGCCCTCGGGGAAGAGCTTGGCGATGAGTTCCGCATCGTCTTCGATAACCCGCGCCGTTCCCCAGATCTTCACCCGCGTGCGGTTGACGTAGTCCATGATGAAGATCATGGCGCGCGGATTGTCGGCGAGGTTGCCGGTGGTGACGTATTGGCGGTTGCCGCTGAAATCGGCGAAGGCGAGCGTGGCCGGGCCGAGAACGCGCAGGAAGCCCCTCGGTCCGCCGCGATGCTGGACATAGGGCTGTCCGTCGCTGGTCGCGCTGGCGAGATAGAAGGATCGCGTCTCGGCGATGAACGCGGCGAGCCTTTGGTCGAGCGCGGTGGCGAAGCCGCCTTTCTCCTCCATGCGGGCATAGCCGCCGCGCGAGCCGCGCCGCTCCTGCACGCGCTTCACCGAAGGCGTGAACGCGATGTCTGTCGAGGAGGTCATCGAGAGGTCAGATGGCCGGCATGCCGACAAAGCCGGGAAGCGATTTGATGCGGGAGATCCAGGCGCGGATGGCGGGATAGGGCTCGAGCGACAATCCGCCTTCGTGGCTGAGCGCCACGTAAGGCATGCAGGCGACATCGGCGATGGTTGGGCGGCCGAGCGCGAGCCAGTCGTTCTTGTCGAGGTGCGATTCCATCAAGCCGAAAATCCGCTTGGCTTTCTCGCGCGCCACGGGCGCATCGATGGGGAAGCCGAACTTGTCGTGGAGCCTTGCATCGTTTGGCCCGCGCGCGATCTCGTTCTCGGCCACCATGAGCCAGGCGACGACCTTCGCCATCGCCGCCGGATCGAGCGGTAGCCAGTCCTCGCCGCCGTATTTCCGCGCGAGGTAGACCAGGATCGCCTGGGAATCGCGCAAGACCACGCCGCCGTCCTCGAGGATCGGGATTTCGCCGAACGGGTTCTGCTCGATCAGCGGGCTCTTCCGGTGCGCGCCGGCGAGAAAGTCCACCGGAGCGACCTCGAGCGGCAGTCCCAGCAGCGCGCAGAACAGCCGCACCTTGTAGCAATTGCCCGACAATTCGAGGTCGTGGAGCTTCAGTCTGGTCATCGCGCCCTTCCTTCGTTTACGCCCCGCATAGATGCCCCGTTCCGGACGGCAGGAAAATAGGTTACCTTCGCAAGTTATTCTCCCGTTTTATGGGATAATCACATGGACCGGTTCGCCGCTCTCCGCGTGTTCGTCGCCATTGCCGAGGCCGGCAGCATGTCCGCCGCCGCGCGCAAGCTCGGCATGCCGCTCTCCACCGTTAGCCGTCATTTGAAAGCGCTCGAAGACGAGCTCGGCACGCGGCTCATCACGCGGACGACGCGGAGGCTCGTGCTGACCGAATCCGGCCGCTCCTATGCCGCGACCTGCCGCGAGGTGCTTGACGAGCTCGACGACGCGGGACGCCGTCTTGCCGGCGAAGAGGCCGAGCCGCGGGGCGAGCTTGCGCTGACCGCGCCTGTCGTTTTCGGCAGGCTGCACGTGCTTCCGATCGTAGCCGCCTTCTTGAGCGCGTTTCCGCGCGTCGCCGCCCGCATGCTTCTGGTCGATCGCATCGTCGATCTGGTGGAGGAGGGCCTTGATGTCGGCGTGCGCATCGGCGCGCTCCCGGACTCGACGCTTCGCGCAACCCGCGTCGGGGCGGTTCGCCTCATCGCCTGCGCGAGCCCGTCCTATCTCGCAGAGCATGAGGAGCCCGCGACGCCTTCCGCGCTCGCCGCGCACCAATGCATCAGCTTCAACACCTTCGCCCACCCCGAGCGCTGGACTTTCGGCGGCGACGGCAACAGAGAGCTTCGGGTCACGGTCAGCCCGAAACTCGTCGTCAACTCGGCCGACGCCGCCATCGATGCCGCCAAGGCGGGGCTCGGGATCGCAAGGGTGCTCTCCTATCAGGCCGAAGCCTCCCTTGCCGGCGGCACGCTCCGGCGCGTTCTTGAGGGGTTCGAGCCCGATTCCATGCCGGTCAACCTCATCCATCGCGAGGACCGGCTGCCCCAAGCCAAGGTCGAGAGCTTCATCGCCTTCGCCGCTCCCCGGCTACGCCAGGCGCTGAGACCGGGCGGGGCCGCTTGAAGCTCTCCACAAGCGGCCCCCCATCTCCTTCCCAAACCCGGGGCAAAGTGCTAAAGGAGGCCGCCAACCGGTGGCTTGTTGCGGCGCAACGCCAAGCCGCCCCACGTAAAAGAGGTTGGCCGATGCCCGAAGGGCGGACCCCAGATCGCGACAAGGAGTTCTCCGACGGCGCCATTGCGCTCACCTTCGACGACGTCCTGATCAAGCCCGCGGCGTCCAACGTGCTGCCGAACGAGGCCGATATCACCTCGCGGGTGACCCGCTCCATCGCGCTCCATATCCCGGTCATCTCCTCGGCCATGGACACCGTCACCGAGGCGAAGCTCGCCATCGCCATGGCGCAAGCCGGAGGTCTTGGGGTCATTCACCGCAATCTCGATCCGGAGACGCAAGCCGCCCAGGTCGCGCAGGTGAAGAAATTCGAGTCGGGGATGGTGGTGAACCCGGTGACCATTCATCCCGACGCGAGCCTTGCCGACGCATTGAAGCTGATGGCCGATTATCAGATCTCGGGCATCCCCGTGGTCGAGCCTCGCGGCAACGGCAGCCGCGGGGGCTAGCTCGCCGGCATCCTCACCAACCGCGACGTGCGCTTCGCCACCAATCCGAACCAGCGCGTCGCCGAGCTGATGACCAAGGACAAGCTGGTCACCGTCAGGGAGAATGTCGGGCTCGAC
>JBFWTF010000218.1:0-3538 GCA_050247995.1 Methyloceanibacter sp.
CACCGCGCGCGACTCGGGCTTAATCCCTCTCTCACCACTCTCGTTTAAGGCCTTCGCCATGGCCAAGACCAAAACCATCAGGGCCGCCGTGCTCGGCGCCTCCGGCTATACCGGCGCCGACATGATCCGGCTCGCGGCGCTGCATCCTGCGCTTTCGATCGCCGCGCTGATCGCCAAGGGCCACGCCGGCATGCCCTTGGCGCAAGTCTTCCCCCATCTTGCCAGCCTCGACCTGCCGGCCCTTGTGAGCCCCGAGGAGGCCGATTGGGAGGCGGTCGACGTCGTCTTTTGCGGGCTCCCGCACGGCACGGCGCATAGCGAGATCGGCAAGCTGCCGAAGCGCCTCAAGATCATCGACATGTCGGCCGACTTCCGCCTGCGCGATGCCGGCACCTACGCCGAGTGGTACGGCAACGCGCATAGCGTGCCCGCGCTGTTGCAAAACGCGGTCTACGGCCTCACCGAGCATTATCGCGACAAGATCGCCGCGGCGCGGCTCGTGGCCTGCCCCGGCTGCTATCCGACCGCGGTGCTGCTCGCGCTCCTTCCGCTCGTCAAAGCCAAGCTGATCGAGACGAAGGACATTATCATCGACGCGAAGTCGGGCGTCTCGGGCGCCGGCCGCAGCCTCAAGCAGAACAATCTCTTCTCAGAGGCGGGGGAGGGGCTCTCGCCCTACGGCGTCGGCAGTCACCGCCACGTGCCCGAGATCGAGCAGGAGCTTGGGCTCGCCTCGGGCGCCGCCGTCACCATCAATTTCACGCCGCATCTTGCCCCCATGTCGCGCGGCGAGTTGTGCACCTGCTATGTGCGGGTGGCGGGCAAGGCCCGCGCCGCCGATCTCCGCCAGGCGCTAAGTGCGGCCTACGCCGGCAGTCCCTTCGTCCGTGTCGTGGCCGAGGGCGTCATCCCTGCGACCCAGCACGTGCGCGGCTCCAATTTTTGCCATGTCGGCGTCTTCGACGACCGCATCGCGGGCCGCGCCATCGTCGTCTCGGCGATCGACAATCTGGTGAAGGGCTCGGCCGGGCAGGCGTTGCAAAACTTCAACGTGATGCACGGCCTCGCCGAAACGACGGGGCTCGAGCAGCTCCCGCTCTTTCCGTAGAAGCTAGTCGCGGCTCTTGACGTAGGAGCCCGGCGCGTCCTCGATGGCCCAGAGCGGACCGTTCGAGGGATTGCGGGCGGGAATCTTCGGGCCGGAATGGTCGGCAAGCCACGCCGCCCAGTCGGGCCACCACGACCCTTGCGTCTCGCGCGCCGTCGCCATCCACTCTTCGAACGACCCCGTCCGCCCGCCCGACCAGAACTGGTATTTCATCTTGGCGGGAGGATTGACCACGCCGGCGATATGGCCCGACCCTGCCATCACGTGGCGCACCGGCCCGCCGAACAGCTTGCTGCCGCGATAGACCGAGGCCGCCGGCGCGATGTGGTCTTCCTTGGTGAAGAGCTCGTAGATCGGGATCTTGATGCGCGACAAGTCGAGCGCGACGCCGCCGAGCTGCATCTCGCCCTTGGCCAGCCGGTTCAGATGATAGAACTCGCGCAAATAGAAGGCGTGGTTGGCGGCGGGCAGCCGGGTCGAGTCGGCGTTCCAATAGAGCAGGTCGAACGGGAAGGGCTTCTTGCCCAGCAGATAGTTGTTGACGACGTAAGGCCAGATCAGGTCGCGGGGCCTAAGCATGTTGAACACGGCCGCCATGCGCGAGCCGTCGAGATAGCCGTGCTCGGCCATCATCTCCTCGAGCGATTTGAGCTGCGTGTCGTCGATGAACACCAAGAGATCGCCGGCCTCGCTGAAATCGACCTGGGCGGCGAGGAATGTTGCCGAGGCGACGCGGTCTTCGCCCTTGGCCGCCATATAGGCCAGCGTCGTCGCGAGCAGGGTGCCCCCGACGCAATAGCCGAGCGCGTTGATCTTGGCGCTGCCGCTCTGGCGAATGACGGCGTCGATCGCCGCGATGATGCCCTCGCGCATATAGTCCTCGAACGTCCTCTGCGCGAGCCGCGCATCGGGGTTCACCCATGACACGAGGAAGACGGTAAAGCCCTGCTCGACCGCCCATTTGACGAAGGACTTCTCCGGCACGAGATCGAGAATGTAGTACTTGTTGATCCACGGCGGCACGACGAGGAGAGGCCGCTCGTAAACCTCCGCGGTCGCCGGCGCGTATTGGATGAGCTGGATGAGGTCGTTCTGGAACACGACCTTGCCTTGCGTCACGGCGAGGTTCCGCCCGATCTCGAAGGCCGAGAGGTCGGTCTGGCTGATGCGCAAGAGGTCCTTCGACTGTTCCAGATCGTGCACGAAATGCGCCATGCCCTGCACCAGATTCTCCGCGTTGGTCTGGAGCGTGGTGCGGACCACTTCGGGGTTCGTCAGCGGAAAGTTCGACGGCGACAGCGCCGACATCATCTGGTTGAGATAGAACAGCGCCTTCTTGCGCGTCTTGTCGTCGAGGCCTTCGGTGTTGCGCGTGAGGTCTTCGGCCCAGCGCGAGGTGATGAGATAGGCCTGCTTCCAGAAATCGAAGAACTGCGTGTTGGACCAGTCGGGGTCCTTGAAGCGGTTGTCGCCGGGCTCGGGCTCGACCACGGGCTCGACCTCCTCGCCGAGGAAGCGGCGGACGGAACGGTCCCAGAGATTGGCGTAGCTGCGGAAGAGTTCGCCTTGCGCGGCGGCGAGCTTGCTCGGGTCAGCGACCCAATGGCGCGCGACTTCGCCAAGCGACTTGGCCGCCTCGGTCACTTCGGCACCGACGCTGTAAGACCCGTTGCCGTTCGTGCCCGAGCGCCCGGCCAGCATGGAGGCGGCCTTGGCGCCCTGGTCGAAGAGGCGGACCATGTTGCGGCTCAAGGTCTCGAACTGGCTGGGTTCGGTGTCTTCCCCCTGGCTTGCGCCCGGGTCGTTGTTGTTCTCCGGCATAAAAAAATTCCTTGCTTTACCCCCGCGAAACCCCGCCGCGGCCACAATGCGGACAGGGTTCGTGTGTCGCCTCCGGCTGTACCAGACAAGGCTTTATTGTGCTATGCAATATAGACGACGATTGCAAATCGCCAAGGGAAACCAACAAAAATTGACTAGGAATCGCCTGCGGCACGTCTTCCTAGCGGCTTCACGCCTATCGGCCGTCACGCTGCTCCTCGGGCTTGCCGGCTGCGCCGATATGGCCGTCAAGGATTCGCCGCCGCCTTCGGCCCAGCTCCAGCGCCAATACGACAAGACCCTGACCAAGGCCGAGCAGCAGGCGGTGATCAGCGATTTGCAGAAAGCCTCGACCACGAAAGACGAAGAAACCGGCGCGGTGAACGATCCCGCGACCGAGGAGGACAACACGAACTAGGACCGTAGCCCGCAGGCGAGCGGCTTGCCCGTGCGCCCGCTTCTATGGTTCAAGAGAGGCCCCTTAGGGGTCTGATCGGGGTGGGACCCTCGCGGTGACCAGCGATTTCCACAGAATTAAGCGCTTGCCGCCTTACGACTTCGAGCAAGTCAACAAGCTCAAGGCGGAAGCTCGCGCGCGCGGCGATGACA
>JBFWTF010000219.1:0-3530 GCA_050247995.1 Methyloceanibacter sp.
ACGCGCGGCCACCGATTCATGGCGCCCAAGCCCTTCGCCGTGAAAGGCTATGCCGATTACGCGAAGAAGCTCCACGCCGCCAAGGTCGTCCTCGACAGCGAGGAGCGCGCCAAGCTGATCCTCGCTGGCGCGCGGGCGCTGGCTCAGAAGGAGAAGCTCACACTCGTCGAGGACGAAGGCTTGCTCGACGAAAATGTCGGGCTGACCGAATGGCCGGTGCCGCTGATCGGCGGCTTCGACGAGGCGTTTCTCTCGGTGCCGGCCGAAGTGCTCGCGACCTCCATGAAGGCGCATCAGAAATGCTTCTCGCTGCGTAAGGGCGACAAGCTCGCCAACCGTTTCGTCATGGTGGCGAATCTGAAGGCCAAGGACGGCGGCAAGGCGATCGTCGCCGGCAACGAACGCGTGATTGCCGCGCGGCTCGCCGATGCCAAGTTCTTCTTCGAGCAGGACCGCAAGGTCCCGCTCGAGGAGCGCGTGCCCAAGCTCGGCGGCATCATCTTTCACGACAAGCTCGGCAGCCAGCACGATCGCATCGAGCGCGTGCGCGAGCTCGCGCGCGAGATCGCGCCCCGCGTCGGCGCCGATCCCGACCTGGCCGAGCGCGCCGCGATCCTCGCCAAGGCCGACCTCGTCAGCCTCATGGTGGGCGAGTTCCCCGAGCTGCAAGGGGTGATGGGCCGCTACTACGCACTCGACCAAGAGGAAAACCCCGCGGTCGCCGCCGCCATCGCCGCCCATTACAAGCCGCTCGGTCCCTCCGACGAGGTGCCGCGCGAGCCCGTGGCGATCGCGCTCGCGCTTGCCGACAAGCTCGACGCTCTGATCGGCTTTTGGTCGATCGGCGAGAAGCCGACGGGGTCGAAGGATCCTTACGCGCTCCGGAGAGCCGCGCTCGGGATCATCCGCATCGTGCTCGAAAACAAGGTCAGGCTGCCGCTCCTGGCCCAGTTTCGCGCCGAGACGCGCGGCAAGATGAGGCAGAACGACGAGACGGCAAAAAATCTCCTCGCCTTCTTCGCCGACCGGCTCAAGGTGCATTTGCGCGAAGAGGGCGCGCGCCACGATCTCGTCGATGCCGTCTTTGCGCTGGGCGGCGACGATCTTCTCATGATCGTGGCCCGCGTCGACGCGCTCGGGCGCTTTCTCGAAACGGAAGACGGCGAGCATCTCCTCACTGGAACGAAACGCGCCATCAACATCCTGCGCATCGAGGAGAAGAAGGACGGCGTGACTTACGGAGAAGCCCCCGACGCGAGCCTGCTCAAGCGTTCCGAAGAACAGGCTCTGGCCAAAGCCGTCGACCAGGTCGAGCGGAGCGCTTCCGCCGCGATCGCGCGCGAGGATTTTGCCGCGGCCATGGCCGAGATGGCGAAGCTTCGCGCCCCCGTCGATGCGTTTTTCGATTCCGTCACGGTGAACACGCAGGAGCCCGACTTGCGCGCCAACCGCCTGCGGCTCTTGAACCGCATCCGCGCAACCACGCTCGCCGTCGCCGATTTCTCCAAGATCGAAAAGTGATTAGCCCGTTCCTCGCCATGCCCGGACTTGATCCGGGCGTCCATTCCACTACATCTCAGCGGGCCGGAGCGCCTTGGAATGGATTGCCGGGTCAAGCCCGGCAATGACGAAGGGAGACAGGACAGGAGCATGCCGGATCATCTTTTCGTCTATGGCACGCTGCGAGCCGAAAGCGCCCATCCCATGGCGCATCGCTTGCGGGTCGGCGCCAGGCATGTCGGCAGGGGCTCGACGCCGGGGCGCCTGTTCGATTTCGGTTCCTGGCCCGGCGCCTTCTTCGCGCCCGAACCGAAATTCCGCGTGATCGGCAGTGTGTTTGCGCTTGGCGCCGGTCCGAGGCTGCTCGCCGACCTCGACAAGTATGAAGGCGTCGCGCCGGCCGAAGGCGAGGAGCGGGAATTCCCCGAGGCCGTGGGCTTGTTTCACCGCATCACCGTCAGGGTCGCGCTCGACAAGGGCGGCAGCCTCGAGGCCTTCGCTTATGCGCTCAAGGAGATGCCTCGCGCCCGGCTGATCGGCACCGGCGATTTCATCGCCGATCGGCGCTTGCGGCCGCCATCGGTGGTAAGCCGTTAAACCATTTTCGCGCATCGGCTTTTGTGTGAAGGTCGGGGGACCGCTACAACGGCGGACCGATGATGGATCATGCGATGACCGAGGCGGAGAAAGCTCCCGCATACGCGCCGAAATGGGTCTTCAGCTTCGGTGGCGGACGCGCCGACGGCTCGGCCGCCTATCGCGACCGGCTCGGCGGCAAGGGCGCCTACCTTGCCGAGATGTCGCGGCTCGGCCTCCCCGTTCCGCCCGGCTTCACCATCTCCGCCGAGCTCTGCGGCATCTACTACGAGCTCGGGCGCAAGCTTCCCGAGGAGCTCAAGCCGATGGTGAAGGACGCGCTCGACGCGGTCAGCGCCGCCGTCGGCGCCGGCTTCGGCGATGAGGACAATCCGCTCCTCGTGTCCGTGCGCTCGGGCTCGCGCGCCTCGATGCCGGGCATGATGGACACGGTGCTCAATCTCGGTCTCAACGACCGCACGGTCGAAGGTCTGGCGCGGCGCTCCGGCGACCGGCGCTTCGCCTACGACACCTATCGCCGCTTCATTCAGATGTATGCCGACGTGGTGCTCGGCCTCGACCACGAATTATTCGAGGAAATCCTCGAGAACGAAAAGAACCTCAAAGGCTTCGAGCTCGATACCGAGCTTTCCGCCGAGGATTGGGACCACATCATCGTCCGCTTCAAGAAGCTGATCGAGACCGAGCTCGGCGCGCCCTTCCCGCAAGACATCCACGCTCAGCTCTGGGGCGCGATCGCCGCCGTGTTCGGCTCCTGGCAGAACGCCCGCGCCATCGCCTACCGGCGGCTGCACGATATCCCCGACGATTGGGGCACCGCCGTCACCATCCAGGCCATGGTGTTCGGCAACATGGGCGGGCGCAGCGCGACCGGTGTCGTGTTCACGCGCAACCCCTCGACCGGCACGCGCGAACTCTACGGCGAGTTCCTGCTCAACGCGCAAGGCGAGGATGTCGTGGCCGGCATTCGCACGCCGCAACTTCTGACCGAGGCCGGGCGAAAGGCCACCAACGCCAAGCGGCCTTCGCTCGAAGGACTCATGCCCGAGGTTTTCGCCGAGCTGAAATCGGCCGCCGCCAAGCTCGAGGCCCATTTCCGCGACATCCAGGACATCGAATTCACGGTCCAGGAGGGCAAGCTCTTCATCTTGCAGACCCGCTCGGGCAAGCGCTCGACGCAAGCGGCCCTGAAGATCGCCGTCGACATGGCCAAGGAGGGCTTGATCGGAAAGGAGGAGGCGGTCCGCAGCATCGCCGCCGGCCAGCTCGACCAGCTTCTCCATCCCATGCTCGATCCCGACGCCGAGAACCAGGTCCTCGCCAAGGGCCTGCCGGCTTCGCCCGGAGCAGCCTCGGGCGAGCTCGTCTTCGACGCCGACGAGGCCGTGCATCTCAAGTCGCAAGGCCACAACGTCATCCTCGCCCGCATCGAG
>JBFWTF010000220.1:0-3497 GCA_050247995.1 Methyloceanibacter sp.
GGGCCACCGCTACGAGGAGCTGGCACAGCATCTCGCCGAGACTTTGCGCTTCATGCGCGCTTGCGGGCTGAATGCGGACAATACGCCGCAGCTCCGCACCACGAGCTTCTACACCAGCCACGAGGCGCTTCTGCTCGGCTACGAGCAGGCGTTGACGCGCGTCGATTCGACCTCGGGCGATTGGTACGCCACCTCGGGCCATATGCTGTGGGTCGGCGACCGCACCCGCCAGCTCGACCACGCTCATATCGAATATCTGCGCGGCATCAAGAATCCGATCGGCGCCAAGATCGGTCCGAGCCTCGCGCCGGAAGGCCTGCTCACGCTGATCGACGTGCTCAACCCGCAGAACGAGCCCGGCCGGCTCACGCTGATCTGCCGCTTCGGCGCCGACAAGATCGAGAAGTATCTGCCGGCGCTCATCCGCGCGGTCGCGCGCGAGGGCAAGCGCGTGGTGTGGACCTGCGACCCGATGCACGGCAACACCATCAAGGCGGGAAGCGGCTACAAGACGCGGCCGTTCGACCTCATCCTCAGCGAAGTCGAAGCCTTCTTCGACATCCACCGCGGCGAGGGCACCCACGCCGGCGGCATCCATATCGAGATGACCGGCCAGAACGTGACCGAGTGCGTCGGCGGGGCCAAGGCCGTCACCGAGACCGACCTGTCGGACCGCTACCACACCCATTGCGATCCGCGGCTCAATGCCGACCAGTCGCTCGAACTCGCCTTCATCATGGCCGAGAGGTTGAAGCGCGAGCGGGAAGGGCGCCCCGAGCCCGAAATCTCGATTGCCGCAGGCGAGTAGGCCGACGGAATATCTTGGCGGGGTTTGTGTTCCGGGCAATCCGACTTGCGGCTGTCATGCCCGCGAAGGCGGGCATCCAGTAGTCGCAGGTCTCAGTTGTCCCTAACAGCTTGAGGGGTTACTGGATTGCCCGGTCAAGCCGGGCAATGACAAAGTATGGCCCACGCGAACAAAGACAGCCTCAAGCTCGCTCTGGCGCAGCTCAACCCTGTCGTCGGCGATCTCGACGGCAATCTGGGCAAAGCGCGCGCGGCCCGCGCGAAAGCGGCAGGAGAGGGGGCGGGCCTCGTCGTCTTCACCGAGCTCTTCCTCACCGGCTATCCGCCCGAGGACCTCGTGCTCAAGCCCGCGCTGCTGAAGGCGGCGCGCGAGGCCTGCGCGGCGCTCGCCGAGGATACCAAGGACGGCGGGCCGGCCATGCTCATGGGGCTTCCCTGGAGCGAGGCGGGGGCCGTCCATAACGCCGTCGCGCTGCTCGATGGCGGCCGCATCGAGGCCTTGCGCTACAAATACAATCTGCCGAATTACGGCGTGTTCGACGAGAAGCGCGTGTTTGCTCCGGGCCCGTTGCCTGCGCCGATCGCCTTCAGGGGCGTGAAGCTCGGCGTGCCCATCTGCGAGGATATCTGGAGCGAGGAGACGTGCGCGGCGCTGGCCCGGGAGGGCGCCGAGCTTCTGATCGTGCCGAACGGCTCGCCCTATTGGATCGGCAAGCAGGCGGTTCGCTACGACATCGCGCGCGAGCGCGTCGCCGAGACGGGGCTGCCGCTCGCTTATGTCAATCAGGTCGGCGGGCAGGACGAGCTCGTGTTCGACGGTGCCTCCTTCGTGCTCAACGGCGATGGCACGGTCGCGGTGCAGTTGCCGGCCTGGGAGGACGCGCTTGGGCTCAGCGACTGGCGGCGCGAGGGCAAAGCGTGGCGCTGCCTGCCCGGCGAGGTCGCCGCGATCGAGCGGGACGAGGCCGCCAACTATCTCGCCTGCGTCACCGGGCTTCGCGACTACGTCAACAAGAACGGGTTTCCCGGCGTCGTGCTCGGGCTCTCGGGCGGGGTCGATTCGGCGCTGTGCGCGGCGCTTGCCGTCGACGCGCTCGGCGCCTCCCGCGTGCACGGCATCATGCTGCCCTACAAATACACGAGCAAGGAGAGCCTGAACGACGCGGCTTCCGTGGCCGAGGCGCTCGGCGTCCGCTACGACACCATGCCGATCCATGCCACGGTGGAGGGCCTGACCAAGGACCTGGCGAAGGCCTTCGCCGGCACCAGCCCCGACGCGACCGAGGAGAATTTGCAGGCGCGCGCGCGCGGCACGCTGCTCATGGCCATCTCCAACAAGTTTGGGCCGATGGTGCTGACCACCGGGAACAAGTCGGAAGTGTCCGTCGGTTATGTCACGCTCTACGGCGACATGAATGGCGGCTTCAACCCGCTCAAGGATCTCTACAAAGGCCAGGTCTATGCCTTGGCCCGCTACCGCAATCGCACGCGGCCGAAGGGCTGTCTCGGGCCGGAGGGCGTCATCATTCCGCCGAGTGTGCTGACCAAGGCGCCGAGTGCCGAGCTCAGGCCGGGCCAGCGCGATCAGGACACGCTGCCGCCTTACGATGAGCTCGACGACATTCTCAATTGCCTGGTCGAAGGCGAGATGCCGCTGCCCGAAATCGTGGCGCGCGGACATGCGCCAGAGACCGTCAAGAAGGTCGAGCGCATGCTCTATCTCGCCGAATACAAGCGGCGCCAGGCGGCGCCGGGGGTGAAGATTACCGCCAAAAATTTCGGCCGCGATCGCCGCTATCCCATCACCAACAAGTTCCGCGAGAAGCTCTAGACGATGAGCCTCACCGTCCGTTTCGCGCCGAGCCCGACCGGGCGGCTTCACGCCGGCAATATCCGCACGGCGCTGTTCAACTATCTCTTCGCGCGGGCGCGCGGCGGCCGCCTCGTGCTTCGCCTCGACGACACCGACCGCGAACGCTCGACCGAGGCGTTCGCGCACGGCATCCGCGAGGACCTCGCCTGGCTCGGGCTCGCCTTCGACCTCGAAGTGCGCCAGTCCGAGCGCTCGGCGCTTTATGCGCGGGCCGTCGCGCACCTGAAAATGAAGGGGCGCCTCTATCCCGCCTACGAAACGCCGGAAGAGCTCGAGCTGAAGCGCAAGCGTCAGCTCGCCCGGGGCAAGCCGCCGGTCTACGACCGCGCGGCGTTGAAGCTCACGGACGAGGAGCGGGCGAAGCTCGAGGCCGAAGGGCGCAAACCGCATTGGCGGTTTTTGCTCGAGAGCCGCGACGTCGTCTGGGACGACCTCGTGCGCGGACGCCAGCATGTCGATGCCGCGTCCCTGTCTGACCCGGTGCTGATCCGGGCCGACGGCACCTATCTCTACACGCTGCCGAGCGTCGCCGACGACATCGATCTCGGCATCACCCATGTCATCAGGGGCGAGGATCACGTCGCCAACACCGCACCGCAGATCCAGCTCTTCGAGGCGCTTGCCGCCGAGCCTCCCGCCTTCGGGCACCACAGCCTCCTCGTCGGCGCCGACGGACAGGCGCTCTCAAAGCGCGACCGGTCGCTCGCCCTCGAAGGCTTGCGCGCCGACGGCATCGAGGCGATGGCGGTTGCAAGCTATGTCGCGACGCTCGGCACCACGGACGCGGTCGCGCCGCATGCCTCACTCGACGAACTCG
>JBFWTF010000221.1:0-3357 GCA_050247995.1 Methyloceanibacter sp.
CAGGCTATGACGGGCGCCGTCCTCACGCCGGCGCTGGCCCGCATTCTCAATTTCGTGGGGGCGGCAGCTCTGCTCGGCGTCCTCGTCGGGGCCTATATCTACCAATTTCACTTCCGGGAGCTCCCCTGCACACTTTGTCTGCTTCAGCGGCTCGCCATGATTGGCGTCGCCTTCGGGGCCGTCATGAATCTGGTGCTGGGGCCGGATCCCCGCCATTACGGCGTGTGCCTGGTGTCGGCAGCGTTCGGCATCACGGTTTCGACGCGGCAAACCCTCCTTCATATCAATCCGTATTTCAACACGGAGACGGGAGAGCCGACCTTGGAGGCGGCGACCAACCCGGCCTTCGGGCACGCCGTTTTGGGCCTCGATCTCTACGTCTGGGGCGTGGTCATATTCGCAACCGTCATTCTGACGACCGGTATCGCGCTGTTCTTCCGTGGCCAATTCGCCCCGGCCCGGCAAGATTCGCAATGGCTTGATCGTCTTGCCGCAATCGGCGTCGGCGCTCTCTTCATCGCGGCGGCCACCGAGACCGTGACCGCGTTCATGGAATGCGGCCTCGGCGACTGTCCCAATGACGGCAGCTGGAACTGGTGGATTTTTCGCTGATCCGCGCAGCGCGGCGCAGCCGGCATGAGTATTGGCGCGCCGGCCGCAGTCGCAGCTCGCGCCCCCAGTGCTGAGGGGGCCCTTGGCCCCACCCAATATCTATTCGGATGGGCGAGACAGATCAGGTGCCGCTCCGGCGGTCGCGGGCGGAACGATGCCCACGGCCTGATGCGCTTCCTCGGCGCGCTCGTAAATATGCGGTGCGAGTCCGCGCTTCTTCAACGCTTCCTGCATCTTCAGGCGCATGAAGGCGCTCGTCGTATACCGTGTCGTCGTCGCGTAGTGATGCTCCATCATATATTGGATCATCGCGGCGTAGTCGTCGTAGAGGTCCTCGGCGATCCGGCAGCCATCGTGGTTCACGACGGAGTTGACGCGCTTGCCGGCCTTTTCGCAGGCATCGATCAGGACCTTGGTGAGATCGTCGATGTCGCTCTTCTTGCGCACGCTCCATCCCTCCAGATTCAGGAACAGGATATTGCGACCAGCGTCATAGCTCACGCGCTTGGAAAGCTTGAGATTGAGCAGGTCCGATAGGAGATCCATCGGCTCGTCGAGGAAGATGCGCGCCTCCATGGGGACCGGCTTGGCGATGATCGGCTTGAAGTCCATTTGGGCGAGAATGTCCTTTTCGATATCGATGCCCGGCGCCACCTCGATAAGCTCGAGACCTCCTTGCGTCAGTTGGAACACGCAGCGCTCGGTTACATAGATCACCGGCTGCGAGCGGCGCTGGGCGAACGGGCCGCTGAACGTGATCTGCTCGACGCGGGCGACGAATTTCCGCGAGCGGCCCTCTTGGACGATCTTGAGTTCGCCGTCCGCAATCTCGACCTCGAGGCCGCCTGCGGTGAACGTGCCGGCGAACACGACGGCGCGGGAGTTCTGCGAGATGTCGATGAAGCCGCCGCAGCCGTTGAGGCGGCCGCCGAAGCGGCTGGCATTGACGTTGCCGTCCTGGTCGCACTCGGCCATGCCGAGGCAGGTGAGATCGAGTCCGCCGCCGTCATAGAAGTCGAACATCTGGTTCTGGTCGATGATGGAATGGGCATTCGCCGACGAGCCGAAGCTCGATCCGGCCGCGAGCACGCCGCCGACCGCGCCAGCTTCGGTCGTCAACGTGATGAAGGGCGTGACGCGCTCCTCATTGGCGATGGCGGCCACGCCGTCGGGCGCGCCGACGCCGAGATTGACCACGCCGTTGGGCGGCAATTCGAAGGCGGCGCGGCGCGCGATGATCTTGCGCGGATCGAGCGGCATCTTCGCCATGCTTTCCACCGGCACGCGGATCTCGCCCGACAGCGCCGGGTCGTAGATCTTGCCGTAGTTCATGCGGTGCATCTCGGGCGGATCGGCGACGACGATGCAATCGACGAGGATGCCGGGCACCTTCACGTCTTTCGGCCGGATCGAGCCCTGCTCGACGATGCGCTCGACCTGAGCGATGACGATGCCTCGATTGTTATGCGCCGCCATGGCCTGCGCCAGGCAATCGAGCGTCAGAGCCTCCTTTTCCATGCTGATGTTGCCCGACGGGTCGGCGCTGGTGCCGCGAATGAAGGCGACGTCAATCTTGGTGGCCTTGTAGAACAGCCACTCCTCGCCCTCGACCTCGACGAGCTTGACGATGTCCTCCTTGGTCACCTCGTTCACCTTGCCGCCGCCGAGCCGCGGATCGACATAGGTGTGGAGGCCGACCTTGGAGAACAGGCCCGGCTGGCCCGCGGCGCAGGCGCGGTAGAGTTGCGAGATGACGCCCTGAGGGAGGTTATAGCCGCAGATCTTGTTCGCCTGAGCGGCTTGCGCAACCTTGGGCATGCGCCCGAAATTGGCGGCAATGACCCGCTTGAGGAGGCGTTCATGGTGCAGGCGCCCCGTGCCGAGACCTTTGCTGTCGCCGGCGCCGGCGCACATGATGAGCGTGAGATCGTGCGGTTTGCCCGTCTCGACGAAGCGCTTCTCCAGCGCGGCATGGAGCGCTTCGGGAATGCAGCTCTGCACAAAGCCCGTCGTCGTGATCACATCGTTGTTGCGGATGAGAGCGATGGCTTCATCGGCCCTGATGACCTTGTTCTTCATTTGGTTCGTTTCCTCAAAAACCCTGGTCTCAAGGATCGCATAAATGACGAGGCCTTGTCGAAACCCCCTGGGGCGAGGCCCACCCCCTCCAACCCCTTGGGCGTGCCGTTTCCGCAAGCATTTAGGCGGGTGTTGGGACGAAAAGTAACGTCAAGCTCTGGCGCGTTCACCTTGTCGGGCAGCCCTTCACGCTTACGATGCGTGTGGAACTTTGTTCCCGGATAATTGATTGGTAGGTGACCAGGGAATATGCTTTTTCCCTGGCTTGCCGCTTGTGCAAGTTCACCCAATGGAGAAAAGAATGAAGAAATATCTCATCGCAGCCGTCCTGACCGGCGCGTTTGCCATGCCCGCTTTGGCCGTGGAGACCGGAGGCGGAAAGTACTTCGTGGGCATCGACACCACGAGCAACAAATGCTCGGTCGTGACCGAGATGGCCGACGGCATGAAAATGATGGGCGAGTACGATTCCCAGGAGGCCGCCGAGGCCGCCATGGCCGAAATGGACGAGTGCAAAGGCTAGAAGATCGATTTGGGGCCGGCCTCGCGCCGGCCCCATTTGCCTTCGTGCCGGGGATGTCGGATAACGCGATGACCGTGCCAGGCGACGGCATCCTCATCACCGCTTCGGGGCGCCTGGATGCTGTGCTCAGCGCAAACCAATGA
>JBFWTF010000222.1:0-3342 GCA_050247995.1 Methyloceanibacter sp.
AAGGTTAGTGGCGTAGGTCTGCGCCGCCTGCCAGCGGTTGAAGGGGTCGCTGTCATGCGTCATCAGGAACTCGATGCGGCCGGCATCGAGGCCCGTGGTGATGCGGACCGGCGCCGAGAAGCCGCGAAGCAGCGACGGCGTCGGCGGCGAGGGGACATCGCTGAAGGTGAAGACCTGTTCGCGCTCGGTCACCTCGATGAGTCCGTCGCTCAAGGGCGCGCCGTCGAGCTTCAGCGGAAGCTCATCGCCATTGGCGCCGATCAGCCCGAGCTTGAGCGGGATCAGCATCGGTTCCTTCTTGGCCTGGCCGGGCGTGATCGGGGTGACCTGGCTCACCGAGAGCCGCGCCGTCTTGGCGCGCGCATCGTAATCGAGCGCGCAAGCGAGCTCGGGTGTCCCGCTCTGGGTGTACCACAGCATGAACTTCGAGAGATCGCGCCCCGTGGCGTCGGCCATCGCGGCGACGAAATCCTCGACCGTGACCGCCTGGCCGTCATGGCGCTCGAAATAGAGGTCGAGCCCTTGGCGGAAACCGTCGCGGCCGAGCAGGGTCTGCAACATGCGGCAGAGCTCGGCGCCCTTTTCGTAGACGGTCGCCGTGTAGAAATTGTTGATCTCGATATAGGAGGCGGGGCGCACGGGGTGGGCGAGCGGCCCGGCATCCTCGGGGAATTGATGCGTCTTCAGCATGCGCACGGCGGCGATGCGCTCCACGGGCCCCGCGCGCGTGTCGGCGGTGAATTCCTGATCGCGGAAGACGGTCAGCCCCTCTTTCAGGCAGAGCTGGAACCAGTCGCGGCAGGTGACGCGGTCGCCGGTCCAGTTGTGGAAATATTCGTGCGCGATCACCCCTTCGATCGAAGCGTAGTCGGCGTCGCTCGCCGTGTCAGGGCGGGCGAGCACGAGCTTGTCGTTGAAGATATTGAGGCCCTTGTTCTCCATCGCGCCCATGTTGAAGTCGCTGACGGCGACGATGTTGAACACGTCGAGGTCGTATTCGCGGCCGAACCGTTCCTCGTCCCAGCGCATGGCGCGCTTCAGCGATTCCATCGCCCAGGCGCAGCGATCCTCCTTGCCGTGCTCGACATAGATGGCGAGATCGACCTTGCGGCCCGAGGCGGTGACGAAGCTGTCGGGCACGCGGGCGAGATCGCCGCCGACGAGCGCGAAGAGATAGGACGGCTTGGGGAAGGGATCGTGCCAGATGGCGAAATGGCGCCCCGTGCCGGGAATGTCGCCTTGCGCGAGCGGATTGCCGTTGGAGAGAAGCACGGGCACGGCGGCGCGGTCGGCCTCGATGCGCACGGTATAGACGGCGAGCACGTCGGGGCGGTCGAGAAAATAGGTGATGCGGCGGAAGCCTTCCGGCTCGCATTGGGTGCAATAGGTGCCGCGCGAGCGGTAGAGGCCGGAGAGCGCGGTATTGTCGTCCGGATTGCAGGTGGTCGCGATCTCGAGCGTGAACGGCTCGGAAGGAACGGAGGGAATGGTGAGGGCGGTTGGGGTGACGGCGTAATCCTCCGGCGCGAGACGCTTGCCGTTCAGGGCAACGCTTTTGAGGACAAGGCTTTCGCCGTTCAGCACGAGCGGGCGACCGCTCGCGGTCGTTTTCGAGTTCGGCTTGACCTTGAGCTTGGAATTGACGCGCGTTTCACCGGGATTGAGGCTGAAGTCGAGCTCGACCGCCTCGATGAGATAGTCGGGCGGGGCGTAGTCCACGAGCAGTTTCGGCTTGCGGCTTATCTCTTGCATGAAACGAAACCCCCATTGGAGCGTGCGGACTAGTCGAGATCGGCGCGGCGCAGGCGCAGCGCATTGCCGACGACCGAGACCGAGGAGAAGCTCATCGCCGCCGCGGCGACGATCGGCGAGAGCAGGATACCGAAGGCGGGGTAGAGCACGCCCGCGGCGACCGGAACGCCGAGCGCATTGTAGACGAAGGCGAAGAACAAATTCTCCTTGATGTTGCGCATGGTGGCGCGGGCGAGGTTGACGGCGCGCACGACGCCGCGAAGGTCGCCCTTGAGCAAAGTGAGGCCGGCGCTTTCCATGGCGACGTCGGCGCCGGTGCCCATGGCGATGCCGACATCGGCCTGGGCCAGCGCCGGCGCGTCGTTGATGCCGTCGCCGGCCATGGCCACGACCGCGCCCTTCCCTTGCAGGTCCTTGATGATGGTGAGCTTGTCCTCGGGCCGGAGGCCTGCGCGCACCGCATCGATGCCGAGCCGCGCGGCGACCGCCCTCGCCGTGGTCTCGTTGTCGCCGGTCGCCATGACAATCTTGAGGCCGAGGCGATGGAGCTTGGCGATGGCCTCGGCGGCGGTGGACTTGACCGGATCGGCGACGGCGACGAGGCCGGCGAGCTTGCCGTCGATGCCGAGATACATCACCGTCTCGCCTTGCTTGCGGCGGGCCTCGGCCGAGGCCGCGAGCGGGGCGGCGTCGATCTTCGCGCTTTCCATCAGGCGCTGATTGCCGAGCAGGAGGCTAGAAGCCCCGCTCTTCCCCTTGACGCCCTGGCCGGTCACGGCGGCGAAATCTTGGATCTTTTCGAGCTTCAGCCCGCGCGCCTCGGCGCCGCGCAGGATCGCCGCGGCGAGCGGGTGCTCGCTGCCGGCCTCAAGAGATGCGGCAAGGCGCAACACCTCGTCGGGCGCGAAGCCGGCCGCGTTCTCCACGCCGGTCAGAGCGGGCTTGCCCTCGGTCAAGGTCCCGGTCTTGTCGGCGATCAGCGTGTCGACCTTGGCGAGGCGTTCGAGGGCGGCGGCGTTGCGCACTAGCACGCCGGCCTGAGCGCCGCGCCCGGTCGCGACCATGATGGAGATCGGCGTCGCGAGCCCGAGCGCGCAGGGGCAAGCGATGATGAGCACGGTGACGGCGGCGACGAGGGCGTAGGCGAGCTGCGGCGCCGGACCGAGCGCGTACCAGGCGATGAAGGCGATCACGGCGACCGCGATCACGGCCGGTACGAAATAACCCGAGACAGTGTCGGCGAGAGCCTGGATCGGCGCGCGCGAGCGTTGCGCGGAGGCGACCATCTCGACCACTTGCGCGAGCGTGGTCGCCGCGCCGGTGCGGTCGACACGCATGTCGAAACTGCCCGAGCCATTCAGCGTGCCGCCGGTGACGCGGTCGCCGGCCACCTTCTCGACCGGGATCGGCTCGCCGGTCAGCATCGCCTCATCGACCGCGCTTCTTCCCTCGATGACCGTGCCGTCGATCGGGATCTTGTCGCCGGGCCGCACCCGCAAGATGTCGCCGACAACGACCGAGGCGAGCGGCACGGTCTCGGTCTTGCCGCCCTTCGCCACGCGCAGCGCGGTCTTGGGCGCGAGATCGAGC
>JBFWTF010000223.1:0-3317 GCA_050247995.1 Methyloceanibacter sp.
TAGATTAGACCTCAAATCCTTTGCGGCCTACCACTTTATCGCCCCTCGCGACGAACGCCGGTGAACGTGGCGCGATTGCAACGCCAGGCGGTAGGGCGCCTCTCCCCGCCCAAGCCGAAGATGGGGAAGGCCCCTGGTTTCGGGCCCTTCCCGTGCCTACGTTCCCGGGCAACGGTCACATTTCCTCGGAACAGATCGGGAGCAGACCTTGCCGCCGGCCCTAAACCGTCTCTTGCGCCGCCTTTCAGCGGGGATTCTGGCCGCGCTTCTCGTTCTGCCCGGAATGGCGCGCGCGGAAGATGCCGGCGCGCCGAGTTCATCGAGCGAGCCGGCCGCTGCGGCCCAAGCCACAGGCGCCGAGGCAACCGGCCTGTTGCCGCCGCCGGCGGTCACCCGACACAGCATCCATCTCGCCGGCGTCGAGATCGCCTACAGCGCCAAGGCCGCCACGCTTTCGCTGCGCGATGCGCGAGGAAAGACGCTCGCGGACATCTTCTACGTCGCCTATATGCGTGAGCCGCTCGATCCGAAACGGCCGGTCACCTTTGTTTTCAATGGCGGGCCTGGAGCGGCCTCGGCCTATCTCCATCTCGGCGCCATCGGCCCCAAGGCCGTGGCCGCGAGCGCCAAGGGAGAAGTGCTCGGCCCCCCTCCCCGGCTCGTCGCCAACGAGTCGAGCTGGCTCGACTTCACCGATCTCGTTTTCGTCGATCCGGTCGGCACCGGCTACAGCCGCGCGCGCGACGGCAAGGATGAGAGCGACTTTTTCGGCATCGAGTCCGACACCGAGGCGCTCGCTAATTTCATCCGGCTTTACCTCACCGATGCGGGGCGGCTGTCGTCGCCCGTGTTCCTCGCCGGCGAGAGCTACGGCGGCTTCCGCATCGCCACCATCACGCGCGCCTTGCAGAAAACCGGCGCCATCTCGCCGAGCGGCCTCGTCCTGATTTCACCGGCTCTGGAATTCGCGCTCTTGAACGGTGAGGATTACGACCCGCTTTCCTGGGCGCTCGAGCTTCCGTCCTTGGCCGCCGTCAATCTCGAGAGCAAAGGCGTGACGGGACGCGAGGCGCTCGCGGACGGGCTCAAAGAGGCCGAGCGCTATGCGCTGAGCGACTACATGGTGGCTCTGGCGGCGGGCGCCGAGCAAGGCGCCGACAGGGCGACCGGCAAAGTTGCGGAGCTCACCGGCCTTTCGCCCGATATCGTGCGCCGGAACTTCGCCCGCGTTCCTCCCGCCGTCTTCATCAAGGAGTTCGACCGCGCGGGCGGCCAGGTCTTGAGCCGCTACGATGGCAGTGTCGGCGGCCCCGACCCCAACCCGGCAAGCGCCTGGCCGCACGGACCCGATCCCGTGCTCGACGTGACCGTGCCGCTCTGGACCGGCGCCTTCGTGCAATACGCGCAAGACGAGCTCGGCTTTAAGACCGACATGACCTACCGGCTGCTCAATCGCAAGATCCGCGGCCAGTGGGACTTCGGCACGCGCCCCACGCGCCAAGGCTATGCCGGCGTGCTCGACGACATTCAAGACGCGCGCGCCTCGAATCGCGCGCTCGAAGTGTTCATCGCCGCCGGCTATACCGACCTCATCACGCCTTATCTTGCGCCCATCTATCTCGTGAGGCAGCTCGCGCCGCTCGAAGGCGCAAGGCCGATCGAGGTCGAGACTTATACCGGCGGCCACATGCTTTATCTTCGCCCCGAGACGCGCCGCGCTCTGAAGGCGGATGTCGAGGCGATGTATGAACGGGCGCTGAGGGCCTCGCCTCAAGGCTGACGGAGAGCGGCGGCCTCTCGGATGAACCGCCGGAGCGGAATCGGCTAAGATGCCGATTCGTGGGTGTGCGGACGAGGGAGGGGATCGATGCCGATCCGGAGCGCGGTTTTGGGCGTGGCGTTGTTGGCGGCGCTGCCCGCGGCCGCATTCGCCGAGGACCAGCCCGAAGCGCAGACCGAAGCGACTGAGCCGCAATGGGTCGAGTTCCAGTCGCCCGAGCGCGGCTTCGCCGTGAGCTTTCCCGGCACGCCCAAATTCGCGAGCGCGCCCGTCGACGGTCAAAACCCCCTTCTGCAATACGATTTCCAGGTGAATGTCGGCGAGGACACGGTCTACAGCGTGGTGGTGTTCGAATATCCCCAAGGCAAAGGCCCGAACCCCGACAACGATACCTATGTGAGGCTCGTGAACGCCTACGCCAAAGGCAGCGAGACCCGCTTGCGCAAGCGCGGGTCTGCCACCATCGCCGGCTATCAAGGTTTCGAGGCGATCTCCGACGATCGAAAAGGCAAGCTCAGTCACCTGGTCGATGTCGTGCCGTCCGGCGATCGCATCTACATGCTGGTCACCGCCGGTCCCAAAGGCCACGCGACGGGCGATGACGCCACGCGCTTCCGCGATTCCTTCCGCCTGCTCGGACAGGCCGAGCCCGCGCCCGCGCAGTCCGCCGCGACGCCTCCACCCGAGTAGGATCTACGCCGCGGACGGCTTGCGCAGCTCCTCGACGAGAGCCTGAACCTCTCGCGCCGGCGCCGGCGTGAACAGGCTCACGCCGATCATCGTCAAGAGACCGAGCGGTACGGCGAAGATCGCGGCGAAGACGCGTTTGATGCCGCCCCAGTTGGCGATCGCCCGGGCCGTCTCCTCCCAAGCCGCGAGCGCGGATGCGCGCGCCGTTTCATCGGCGAGGTAGAAGCTCTGCCTCAACTCGCCATAGCGCGCGGCCTCCGCCCCGGTCGCGTTGGAGAGGAAGCTCGATGTCTCGTAGAAGGCGAAGGGGAAATAGCGCGGCGCCAGCATGTAGTAGAGACACACGGCAAGCCCGGCCAGCATGCCGGCAAGTGCGCCCTCGCCGCTCGCGCGCTTCCACCAGATGCCGAGGAGGAGCGCCGGCAGCAGCGTGCTCGCCGCGAACGAAAACGCGGCCGGGGTCGCGGCATGGACGATATCCGGCCGGGCAAGCGCCGCCCAGGCCGCAAGCGAGGTCACGGCGACGAGCGCCGTCCGGGCGGCGAAGATGCGGTGCCCGGTCGATGCGGCGGGTTGAACGGCCTTGTAATAGAGGTCGTAGGACAGCGTGTTGGCGAGGGTGACGAGAAGCCCGCTGCCGAGGGCGAGCAAGGCGGCGATCGCGCCGAGGGCGGCAAATCCGAAGGCAAGCAGCGGCAGGTTGGCGCCGGTCGCGGCCGGGGTCTCGCCGAGTAGCGCCAGAGCCGGCACCCCCACGAGACAGAGCGCCGCCGTGAAAGGAATGGCCCACAGGAAGGAGCCGCGCGCGCCTTCGATCGAGGGCGTGACCATGCTGCGCAGGAGGAGA
>JBFWTF010000224.1:0-3300 GCA_050247995.1 Methyloceanibacter sp.
GAGACCCGCGGCGCAGGCTTGCTCGAAGAACGCGGGCCCCGAGCCCGCGACGTGATCGGCATAGACGAGGAAGTTGGAGACGCCCTTCTCCGCCATCAAGCTTGCGAGCTTGGCGCGGCGCTCCGCGAGCGGCTTCTTGCGCCAGTCTTTGCCATCGAGAGACAAGAGATCGAAGATGAAATAGCGGATCGAGCCGTGCGGGCTGTCGATATGCTCTTGCAGCGATTTGAAATCGGTGACGCCCGAGGGCAACACGAAGGCGATCTCGCCGTCGAGCAGCGCGACCTCTGCCGGAAAGGTGAGCATCGCCTTGGCGATCGCCGGGAACCGCACCGTCCAGTCGAGCCCGCTCCGGCTGAACAGCGTGACCGCATCGCCGGCTTTGCGGCCGATGATGCGGTAGCCGTCATACTTGATCTCGTGAAACCAGTTCGGTCCGGTCGGAACCTCGCTGTCGAGGCTCGCAAGCTCGGGCGCGACGAAATCCGGAACTAGCGCTTTGGCGACTTTCGTTTTGGCTTTGCCGCTTCCGCGCGCTTCACGCGCCGCGCCGGAGTTTTTTTTTGAGCCTTGGTGTTCCAGACGGGCACGTCGCCCGTCCGGATCTGCTCCATGGTGCGGCCGCTGCGGGCGCTCTTATCGTAGGTCGCGGTCGGCTCGTCGCCCTCTCCGGCATATTCGTCGCGCTTCTTGATGAGGAGCCAGTTCTGGCGGCCGCGATCTTCTTTCCGCGGCTTCATGCGCACGAGCACGAAGTCGCCCTTGAGCCGCTTGCCGTGGAGGCGGAACTTGAGGTCGCCCTTGGCGAGCCCCTCGTCGGGGTCGCCGAGCGGCTCCCAGGTGCCCTCGTCCCAGATCATCACCGGGCCTGCGCCGTATTCGCCCTTGGGGATGACGCCTTCGAAGCCGCCATATTCGAGCGGATGGTCCTCGGTCATGACCGCGAGCCGCTTCTGGCTCGGGTCGAGGCTCGGGCCTTTGGTCACGGCCCAGCTCTTCAGCACCCCGTCATGCTCGAGCCTGAAATCGAAATGGGTACGGCGCGCCTCGTGCTTCTGGATCACGAAGCTGTCGCCGCCCTTGCGCTTGACCTCGGCTTTGGGCTCGGGCGTCTTGGCGAAATCCCGCTTCGCCTTGTAGGCGGCGAGGCGATCGCTGCCGGAAGCCCCCCCGCGAGCGGCGCGCGCCATGGCCTTAAGCCGATTTCCGCTTGGGCGCGCCCTTCGCCGCCTTCTTGCCGGACTCCGACCGGGCCGAGGCCGCGCCGCGCTTGGCCGCGCCCTTGGCGGCGGCGCCCTTGCCCGCCTGCACGCTCTTCTTGAGCGCGTCCATGATGTTGATGACCTTGGCGCTGCCCGGCATCTCGGTCACGATCTCGGGCGCGCGGTCCTCGAGCTTGGCGTGGATCAGCTCCCACACCGCCTCGCTATAGGCGTCCTTCAGCGCTTCCGGCTCGAACTTGCCGCTCTTCCGCTTGATCAGCTCCTTGGCGAGATCGAGCGCCTCCTTGTCGGCCTTGACCTCGGCGATCTCCTTGAACAGGGGCTCGGCGGCGCGGATCTCGTTGGCGTGCCGCAGCACTTCGAGCAGGAGGCCCTTGCCGAACGGCTTGATGGCGACGATGTTGCCGCGCCCGCGCAGGATGAACTGACCGACGCCGATCTTGCCGGTGTCCTTCAGCGCCTTCTGGATGATGGAATAGCCCTCGTCGGCCATCTCGCCGTCGGGGAGGAGGTAATAGGGCGTCTCGTAATAGCGATCGTCGATCGCCTCCTCGTCCACGAACCGCACGAGCTCGATGGTCTGCTTGGCCTCGAGCTTGAGGTCGTCGATCTCGGCCGGGTCGATCAGGACATATTTGCCCTTCTCGTACTCGTAGCCCTTGGTGATCGCCTCGTTCTCGATCGGACCGACGCCCGGCACGACCTTCTGGTAGCGGACGCGCTTGCCCGTGGGCTTATGGATCTGGTGGAATTCGATCCGGCGCTCGGCGGTGGTGGCGGGATAGAGCTTGACCGGGATATTGACCAGGGAAAGCCGCAAATGGCCGGTCCAGAACGCGCGCGGGGCCATACTCGTTACTCCTCGAATACGCTGCTCCAGGCCAGAACCTTGGCCCGAAGGGGTCGATCGGCAGCGGAAATCGGCGAATTCCGGGCGGAATCCGCTGATCGGGGGACTTATTCCTCTATCTTATAACCATTTTCGTTAAGCATGCGTTCGAGCGCTTGCGGAAAGGTGAGCCTCAGCACCTTTCCCGGGCACTCCCCGTCGTCGTTGAGCGGCTTGTCGCAGGTCTCGAGCCCCCAATCCGACTCGCGGTCGTAATGGGCGAGCATCAGCTCGAAGGCCTGCTTTCCTTCCCCGAGCAGGATCTTCTCGCCCACATAGCCGGCCAGGAACCCGTTCACGTCGTTTCCCTCCTCCGGGACGTTCTCGATCATGCTCTTGAGCGTGGCCGCATGCGCCGGCCTGAAGCGCGCCTCCCGCGTCACGTCCTTGATCGCGCCGTTGTCGATCGCGAGCAGGTTGAGCGGCGCCTCCGAGCAGGCGTAGCAGGCGAAGGCGTAGAGAAAGGCGTTGTCGCGGATCATGAACTCGTAGCGTCCGTCGCCGTCCACGTCGGTGGCGAGCAGCGGGCCGCCGTCGAACTGGCCAAGCTCGACGGTGGTCCAGATCGATCCGTCGGGGCTCGACGTGACCACGCGCGTGTCGGAGCAGCAATGCGCCCCTCCGGTGTAGAACGAAACCACGATTTCGGGATATGGGTTGCCGGGGTCGAGCTCGGCGATCTGCACGCTGACCGGGGGATCGGCGAAGCCTGAGCTCTCGGCCTCGAGCTTGGCGACTTGCCTATCGCCGGCAAACACGGTGACGACCGGCGTGCGCATGATCTCCTCGTCATCGCTTGCATCTTCCGTATAGCTGAGCACCGCCTTGATCGTGCCTTGCGCGACCTCCTGGGTTCCCGGCGCCGCCGCCTCCTCGCCGCTGCCCGCCTCGAGCTTCGGCGCGCTGTCGTCGCCCACGATGTCGCGGACCGTGCGATATCTCGCGTCGGCCGCGTTCACGGCCTCGGCGAGCGTCGGGGCCGCATTGACGCCACCTTGTGTCGCGATGATGAAGGCCGCAAAGAGCGAGAGGGAAAGCGAAGAGACGGACGGGCTCACGGCGGACCAGCCACAAAACGATGAAACTCGCGCTTCTTGCGCACCTTGGCTATTCTAGTTGGGAGACCGCGCCCCTCCTAGATTTACCTTGGCTTGGGTTCCGCGGGCGCTTGAGGAGTTGGACTTGGCG
>JBFWTF010000225.1:0-3287 GCA_050247995.1 Methyloceanibacter sp.
CGGTGCCTTCAAGCGCGATCACGCGGGGATTGGCCCTGAGCTTGGCGTGGATCTGGCCCTTGCCAACATCGACGGCATAGACCTTGGCGGCGCCGCGACCGATCAGCACATCGGTGAAGCCCCCGGTCGAGGCGCCGAGATCGAGCGCGACCTTGCCCTTGGGGTCGAAGCCGAAGGCATCGAGCGCGGCGGCGAGCTTGAGGCCGCCCCGGGAAACGTAAGCGCAGGCCGCGGGGTTGACGGCAAAGGCGATGCCGGGCGCGACCAGCGCGCCGGGCTTCAGCTCGGGCTTCCCCGCCACGCTGACCTGCCCCCGCCGGATGAGGTCGGCGGCGCGGGAGCGTGTCGGCGCCACCCCACTGTCCACCAATAATTGATCGAGACGTTTTTTTTTGTAGATGACCACAACAGGTTCTCATATGCTCCCCGGCGCGTTGGGGAGAGTCTCGCGCGCGGATGTCAAGCCGGGAGCGGCCGGGCACCGCTCACATCATACTGCGGAGCGCCCCGCTCGGCGCGCATACGCGGAGGTCTCGTGAGCCAAGGATCTACGGCTTACCTTACCGACAAATGTGAAGTCCAAAATCGTGACGTTACCGGCGGCAAGGCCGTCTACGCTCGGGACATTATCGAGCCCGGCGAGCTTGTCGCTGTCTGGAGCGGCCGCATCATCCCGGCCGAGGCGCTCGACGAGCTCCCGGAAGAGATCAGGCGGCACACGGTCCAGGTCGAGGAGGGACTTTACCTCGCCTCGATATCCGGTGACGAGCCGCCGGACTTCATCAACCACAGTTGCGAACCGAACGCCGGTCTCGACGGGCAGATCGCCCTCGTGGCTCTTCACCGGATACTTCCCGGCGAGGAAG
Organism: Methyloceanibacter sp.; assembly: GCA_050247995.1. Taxonomy (GTDB): domain Bacteria; phylum Pseudomonadota; class Alphaproteobacteria; order Rhizobiales; family Methyloligellaceae; genus Methyloceanibacter. Next base: position 867 of record JBFWTF010000225.1, read on the forward strand.
TCACCATCGATTACGCGATGTGCGACGGCACGCCCTACGATGAATTCGAATGCGCGTGCGGGACCTCTTCGTGCCGCGGCCGCGTGACCGGCGAGGATTGGCGCATTCCCGAATTGTGGGAGCGTTACGCAGGGCATTTCTCACCGTATCTTGAGCGCCGCATCAGGGCGCTGAAGCGGCGGCGCCTCCGGCGCAAACGCAGCCTGGTCGCGGTCGGCACCGAGGCTACGGGCAGCACCGCATGAGTCCGCCTGCGCTTCATCCATCTCACGAGGCATCACGATGCTGATGATCAGCACCTATCTCGCGCCGAGCGCCATCGAAGGCATCGGCGTATTCGCCGGCGAATATATCGAACGGGGGCGGCTTCTTTGGAGCCTCAATCCGAAATTCGATATTTTCATCCACGCCAATGAGATCGAGGCGTATCCGCCTTACCTGCAAGAGTTCGTCGCCCGCTATACCTATCCCCATCTGGAGATGGACGGCGTGGTGATTCTCGACAGCGACAACGGGCGCTTCATGAATCACAGTCTCGCCCCCAACACAGACTTCCGCATCTTCGACAAGGGCTATGCCCTGTTCGATATTGCCCAGGGCGAGGAGCTCACCTGCAACTATCATGAGTTTGACCCCACATTCGCCGGGTTCTTTTCCGCGAACGTGCAGGCGGTCGTGGCCGAGAGCAGGCTTCACGCCGGCGGTCTCTAACCGGAGGCCTTTTCGCGCAGGGCCCGCCAAAGAAAGTCGGTAATGAGCGTTCGTGTCAAAGTTTCCGTTCTCGTCGCCGTTTCCGCGCTGGCGGCGGCCCAAGCCTTGTCGGCGCGCGCCGACGACCTGATCTGGACCGCGAAGGCGAGCGACGGCCTTGTCGGGTTGAACTACGGGCCGCTCGACCCCGGCAAGGCGCCGCTCTTTCTGCTCTCCTGTTTCGACGGCATGGGCATCGCCGTGCTCCACTTGCGCCAGGGCGTCGAAGGCGCCAAGCCCGGTGACGCGCTCACCATCGCGCTGTCTTCCGGGGCGGCCAAAACCGAGGTCGAGGGCGAGGCCGCGCGCGACGATGCGGCCGACATGACCTTCGCCGAAGCCAGCGACATCGCGGTGAAGCCCGTGCTCGAGGTCCTGCGTCAGGCCGGGCCGGTGACGGTCACGGCCGGAGCGGCGAGCGTTTCGCTGTCCGATAACGGACGCGCCGAGGCGGTCGAGCGCTTCAGCCAGGATTGTCCGCTGGAATAGGCTTCAAGCCTTGGCGAGGCGGATCGCCTCGGCCGCTTCGCGTTCCTTGCCGAGCGCGGCAAAGACGGCGGCGACGATGGCGGCGGCATCCAATCCGGCCTCTACATACATCGCTTGCGGTTTGTTCTGCTCAATGAAGCGATCGGGCAGGAAGAGCGTCCGCAATCTGAGGCCGCGGTCGAGCAGGCCGTCCCGCGCCAGCGCTTGAAGCACGTTGGCGCCGAACCCGCCGCTCGATCCTTCCTCGACGGTGACGAGAACCTCGTGGTTCCCGGCGAGACGGCGCAACAGATCGAGGTCGAGGGGCTTGGCGAAGCGCGCATCGGCGACGGTCGTGGACCAGCCGAAGCCGGCGAGCTGATCGGAAGCGGCGAGGCATTCCGGCAGCCGCGCGCCGAACGAGAGCAGAGCGACCGCCGAGCCCTCGCGCAGGATGCGGCCCTTGCCGATCTCGAGCGGCGTGCCGCGCTTGGGCAGCGCGACCCCGGTCCCCTCCCCGCGCGGATAGCGGAAGGCCGACGGCGCGTCGTCGATCGCGGCAGCGGTCGCAACCATATGCACGAGCTCGGCCTCGTCGGCCGCCGCCATGATCACCATGCCGGGCAGGCAGGACAGGAAGGCCACATCGAAAGCGCCGGCATGGGTCGGTCCGTCGGCGCCGACGAGCCCGGCGCGGTCGATGGCGAAGCGCACGGGGAGCTTCTGGATGGCGACGTCGTGCACGACCTGGTCGTAGGCGCGCTGAAGGAAGGTCGAATAGATGGCGGCGAAGGGCCTGAAGCCCTCGGCGGCAAGGCCCGCGGCGAAGGTCACGGCATGCTGCTCGGCGATGCCGACATCGAAGCAGCGTTCGGGAAAAACTTCGGCGAAGCGGTCGAGCCCGGTGCCGGACGGCATGGCGGCGGTGATCGCGACGATCTTGGGATCGGCGCGCGCCTCCTCGATCAGGCTTTGGGCGAACACTTTGGTATAGCTCGGCGGCGTCCCCGGGCTTTGCGCCTCTTGCGCCCCGGTCACGACATTGAACTTGCCGACGCCGTGGAACTTGTCGGCCGACACTTCCGCCGGACCGTAGCCCTTGCCTTTCTGCGTGACGACATGAACCAGGATCGGGCCGTTCTTCATGGCGCGCACGTTGCGCAGTACGGGAAGAAGGTGCTCGTAATTGTGACCGTCGATCGG
>JBFWTF010000226.1:0-3266 GCA_050247995.1 Methyloceanibacter sp.
GACCGGGATTGAGGCTGACGCGCACCGCACCGGCAGTCCGGGCTTCGACGTCGTCTCGATTCCAGATGACCATCTGGACGTCGCATTGCCCGTTGCGGGAAGCGAAGAAGGCTACGACTTGCTTGTCGCCGACCGTGGCCAGAATGGGCTGCTCGGGACCGACCGGACCGAGGCTTTGCACCATGTCGCCGGCCGCGGCGGGGGCGGTCGTGACGGTCAGAAGGGCGAGGCTGCTGGCTGCGGCGAACCCAAGGAATTTGCAAGAGAGCTTGAACATCTGAGGTCTCCTTCGAATGATCGCTCAAGACCATCTTGAGCTAAGGAGGACCCTAGGCGCGCGCCCGGATTCGCGATGTGATATTTCCCACTCTGCAAACCGGCGGTGGGAAGCCGTTGGATCAGTAGGCCGAGGCGGTCGCGGAGCCGCCATCGAGGCCGTAGATGTCGCGCCGGAAGTTGACGAGACCGTCAGGCGTTCCCCAGGCGCTGATATAGGCGAGAAAGACCGGGACCGGCTTCGACAGCTTGACGTCCACCTGCTCGCCCGTGTGCTTCATCGACACGATCCGCTCGTAGCTCCAGCCCGGCGTGTCGCGCAAAATCCAGGCGACCACCTGCTCGACATTGTGCACGCGCACGCAGCCCGAACTTTCGAACCGCACGTTGTTGGCGAACAGGCCCTTGAGCGGCGTGTCGTGCATGTAGACGCTGTCCTTGTTCGGGAAGTTGATCTTCACGAAGCCAAGCGAGTTCTCGCCGTGAGGAAGCTGCCGGAAATTGTAGTTGTAAACTTCGGGGCTGTTCCAATCGATCTGGCGCGGGTCGAGCGGATTGCCGGCGGCATCGAAGGCCTCCATGTGGTAGGCGGCGAGCATGCTCTGGCCTCTGCGGGCGAATTCGCGCCCCTTCGGCACCAGGTCCTTGATGATGATGGTGCGCGGCACGTACCAATACGGATTGAAATTGATTTCTTGAATCTTGCTGGAGATCTCCGGCGTCGGCCGCTCGGGCTTGCCGACCACGGCGACCTGCCGCAGCACGACCTCGCCGCCCGCGACCGCCTCGACTTGCGCCGCCGGGATGTTGACCACGACGTAACGGCCGGCGGCGTTCCGCGCGAGGCCTTGGAGGCGCGGCAGGCTCGCCTGGAGCTGCGCAAGCCGGACATAGGCCGGCGTGTTGAGCGCCTCGATCATCGCCTTGCTGTCGATGACGCCGGTGGCGGCGAAGCCGTGGCGCGTCTGAAACTTCTTCACGGCGGCGACGACGGCGGCGTCGTACTCGCCGGGCACGCTTTGGCCGACGAGGTCGCCCGAGATCTCGAGCCGCCGCTGGAGGATTTCAACCTCCTGGCCGCGCTGGCCCGGCTTCATGGCTTTGGCTGGAACCATCGGCCAGCCGCCTTGGGCCGCGATCGCCTTGTATCGCTCGATGGCGGCCTTGGTCGCCTCGATATTGCGCGTGGCGAGCGTGGGCGTGCCGAGAGGCGGGTTGATGATGAGCAAAGCCTCGGGATTGTCGCTGGGCAGCGCCGAGGCATGCGGGGTCGTCACGGGATCGGGGCCGGCGCCTTGCCATCCCCGGTTGTTTCTGCCTCCGCCAAAGAAGGGAAAGAATCCCGGGCCGCCGCTCGACGGCGGCGGCTGCACTTGCTGCTGCGGCGGCTGCTGCTGCTGGTTTTTGCCCGTCAGCCAGGAAAACGGACCGGCATGGGCGGGGACGAGGCTCACTGCGAACAGCGCGACGGCACAAGCCGCGACGACCGCGCCATCCCTCTTGCCTTGATCTTTCAGCATTCGCCGCTCCCCGTCACTTGCGGCTCGATCCCGCTCGAATATAAGCGCTTTTGTCCCGACACTCTAGCGCGAACGCCCTCACGGAATCGTCACAATCCGCTGAACGCCTGGCGCGCTTTGGTCCCACTCCGGAGGGGCGGCGTCGAGACAGTCGGCGTCCACGCCGGTTAGAGGCCGACTCACCGTGTAGGCCCGGAATGGGGCGATTTTGGGCATGAATGACGCGGGCCGCCAAAGGCTTAAAGCCCCGGAGGTTTCTCTCCGGGGCGCTTCAAGCCCTGCGCCGATGCAATTTGCGCGTTTTAGAGCTGGTAGCGGATCTGATCGGACCAGAAGCGCTCCAAGCGGATGAGCGCCTTGTTGAGCATTTCGAGGTCGTCGCTGCCGATGCCGCCGACCTGTTCGAGCGACTTGAGCTGGCGCTGATAGAGGGTGTTCACCAGCCGGCAGATTTCCTGCCCCTTGTCGGTGAGCTTCACCCGCACGGAGCGGCGATCGACGGTCGAGCGCTGATGGTCGATGTAGCCCGCATCGACGAGTTTCTTGAGATTGTAGGAGACATTCGAGCCGAGATAGTAGCCGCGGCTCGTCAGCTCGCCCGCGGTCAGCTCGGCGTCGCCAATATTGTAGAGGAGAAGCGCCTGCACGCTGTTGACGTCGGTGCGGCCCAAGCGCTCGAACTCGTCCTTGATGACATCGAGCAGCAATCGGTGGAGCCGCTCGATGAGCTTCAACGAGACAAGATAGCGAGACTTGAGGTCGCCTGCTTCGCCGACGTTCTCACGCATCCCCATATCCAGGGCCGTAACCATCGCCTACCCTTTGTTCGTTGTTAAAATCCCAACTTGACCAAGACTATAGGCGCGGCAACCTAAAAAGCGCTTAAGCGAGACGCTTAAGATTGCATGAAATTCTAGCATGAAGTTGCGACGATGTTAGCTCGCGTTTGAGCCCAGTCCTCAAAGACCCGGCGTCAAATTCGCAAGCATGAGCTCGTCCTCGACCGGGGTGGTAAACAGGCGCTCGACCGCCTCATCGTCCACGGCCGCGAGCGTGGCGGGTTGCCAGTCCGGCTTGCGCCCCTTGCCCGCGATCCGGGCCGCGACCCCTTCGCGGTAGTCGTGGCTGCCGATGAGGTGCGAGGCGAGGCGGAATTCGAGCTTGAGCGCCTCGGCGAGGTCGAGGGACTTGCCCCGCCGGTAGAGCTTGAACGCGATCTTGAGCGAGGTGGGCGACTTGGCGCGGATCGCCGCCGCGGTCTCCGCCGCGAACGCCTTGTCGTCGCCCTTCTCGGCGTCGAGCCGCTCAAGGATCCCTTCGACCGAACGGGCGGCGAAAGCGTGATCGATCAGCGGCGTGTGGCGCACGAGCTCGCCTTCGCCGGGATCGCGATGGAGGCCGTCGAGCAGCCGGGCGATCGGGTGATTGTCGCTGAGCGCATCCTTGATCACGGGGAAATGCGCCGCCGGA
>JBFWTF010000227.1:0-3064 GCA_050247995.1 Methyloceanibacter sp.
GGCAAGACCAACCTCGCCATGGTCAATCCGACCATTCCCGGCTGGAAGGCCGAGACCATCGGCGACGATATTTGCTGGATGAAGTTCGGCGAGGATGGGCGCCTCTACGCCATCAATCCCGAGACCGGCTTCTTCGGCGTGGCGCCCGGCACCTCGAACGAATCGAACGCCAACGCCATGAAGACGCTTCATGCCAATTGCATCTACTCCAACGTCGCGCTCACCGATGACGGCGATGTGTGGTGGGAGCAGATGGGAACGACGCCCGAGCACACCGTCGATTGGATGCGCCGTTCCTGGACGCCGTCCTCGGGCCGTCCCGCCGCGCACCCCAATGCCCGCTTCACCGCGCCGGCGGCGCAGTGCCCGGTGATCGCCAAGGAGTGGGAAGATCCCAAAGGCGTGCCGATCGACGCCATTCTCTTCGGCGGCCGCCGCGCCTCCGTCGTGCCGCTCGTCACCGAGGCCGAGAACTGGCAGCACGGCACCTTCCTCGGCTCGATCATGGCCTCGGAAAAGACGGCCGCGGCCTCGGGCGTGAAGGGCGATATCCGCCGCGATCCGATGGCGATGCTGCCCTTCTGCGGCTACCACATGGGCGACTATTTCGCCCATTGGCTCAAGATGGGCGAGAAGGGCGGCGCCAAGATGCCGAAGATCTTCTACGTCAACTGGTTCCGCAAGAATGGCGACGGCAAGTTCATGTGGCCGGGTTATGCGGAGAATTCCCGCGTCCTGAAATGGATCTTCGAGCGTTGCGACGGCACGGCGAAGGCGGTCGACACGCCGATCGGCAAGCTGCCGGCCGAAGGCGCGCTCGATGTCGGCGGCCTCAAAGTCGCGCCGGAGGACGTGAAGGAGCTGACCAAGGTGGACAAGGACGGCTGGAAGGCCGAGCTCCCGCTCATCAAGGAGCACTTCGAGACGTTCGGCGCGAAGCTGCCCAAGGCGCTGAAAGACGAGCTCGCCGCTCTGGAGAAACGCCTCGGCTAGTCCCTTGGGGTGAGACACGCATTTCCCTCTCCCCTCGTGGGAGAGGGTGGCGGGCCGCCTGCTGGCGGCGCGCCGGATGAGGGGGGGTCATCGTTCCGACGCGGCTTCGCCGCTTACCCCTCACCGCGCGCCAAGAGGCGCGCGTGCTCTCCCACAAGGGGAGAGCGGGTAGTTCGTTGTACGGCTCGGCCTGTCCCGGTGGACTCCGGCTGGGGCCGCTGTCTCGTCATACCGGCGAAAGCCGGTATCCAGAACCACGAGCGCGGAGCCTGCCGCTTCTTGATTCCGGCTTGCGCCGGATGACGCGAGGTGGCGAAGCAGGCATCGCACCGGAAGCCCGCGCCATCGGGCACTTGCCCCGCCTTATGTCTCCGCTCTAAGCCATCGCCCATGACAAAGACGAAAGGCGTGGTCGCGGCGGGGCACGAGCTCACCGTCGCGGCCGCGAGTGAAATCCTCGAAGACGGCGGCAACGCCTTCGACGCCGCGCTCGCCGGCGCGTTCATGACCTTCGTCGCCGAGGCGGTGTTCGCCTCCCCCGGCGGCGGCGGCTTCCTCATGGCGCGGCAGGCGGGGAAGGCGAAAGCCGCTCTGTTCGACTTCTTCGTCGAGACGCCTCTTCAGAAGCGCGCGAGCGCGGCCTTCTTCCCCATCCACGCCGATTTCGGCCCGGCCACGCAGGAATTCCACATCGGGCAGGGCTCGAGCGCGACACCGGGCGCGATCCCCGGCCTGTTCGCGATCCACGAGGCGCTCTGCCGCTTGCCGATGAAGCGTCTGGCCGAGCCGGCGGCGCGGGCGGCGCGCAAGGGTTTTCCCTTGAGCCCGTTCCAGGCCTATCTCTTCACCGTCATCGCGCCGATCCTGACCGCAAGCGAAGGTGTCGCGCGCATCTTCGCGCCGGGCGGCAAGCCGATGGCGGCGGGCGAAACCTTCCGCAACGAAAAACTCGCCGACTGCCTCGAATGGGCCGCCGAGGACGGGCCGCGCCTCTTCGCCGATGGCGATGTCGGCCGCGCCATCGTCGCCGGGCAGAACTCGGGCGGCGGCCATCTCACCCACGCCGATCTCGCGCGCTACCGCGTCGCGCTGCGCGATCCGCTCACCTGGAAACATCGGGGCGCGACCGTCGCGCTCAACCCTCCGCCCGCGGCGAGCGGCGCTCTGATCGCCTTCGGCCTCGCCTATCTCGATGCGGCCGTGCGCGCGGGCGGCGCCATCGATGCGCTTCAGTTGCGTGACGCCATGGCGGCGATCAACCAAGCGCGCGCGGCGCATGGCGAGGATCTCGCGCGCCGTCTCGTCGGCGGCGAGCCGGTCCAAGAGCTCGGCAAAGCGCGGCGCCATGCTGCTTCCTATCGCGGCACGACCCATGTGAGCGTGATCGACGCCGAAGGCAACGCCGCCGCGGTCAGCCTCTCGAACGGGGAGGGCAACGGTTTCATCGTCGGCGATTTCGGCTTCATGCTGAACAACATGCTGGGCGAGGAAGACCTGGCTCAAGACGGGCTCGGTGACTGGCGCCCGGGAACGCGGCTCTCATCGATGATGGCGCCGACCATCATCCTGGAGCCCGACGGCGCCATCACGGCGCTCGGCACCGGCGGCTCGAACCGCATCAGGTCGGCGATCCTTCAGGTCGCCGTCAATCTGCTCGATCATGGCATGGGTCTCGATGAAGCGGTCGCCTGCCCCCGGCTCCATGTCGAGCGCGACGGCAAGTTGAGCTTCGAGCCCGGCTTTACCGAAGAAGCGGCGACCGCGTTTCGTGAGGCTGGCGAACAGGCGCATGCCTGGCCGGAACGCAATCTTTTCTTCGGCGGCGTCCATGCCGCGCGCCGCGAAGCCAAAGGCGGGCTCGAAGGCGCGGGCGATCCCCGCCGCGCGGGCGCTTCGCGCGTGGTGTGAGTTGCCGAGGGGTAAGCGGGCGTGAGCCCGCGTCAAGAAAGACTCACCCCTCACCCTTCCCGCCATGCGACTTGCGCGGAGCGTCGCCCGCGCAAGGTCGCGGCGTGAAGCCCCTCTCCCACAAGGGGAGAGGGGATTGGCGGCGTGCAGGCGTTCGTGAGCT
>JBFWTF010000228.1:0-2885 GCA_050247995.1 Methyloceanibacter sp.
GTGGGACTCAAGCCCCGTTCTCGTCAAACAGCCCAAGGTCCTGTTCGTCGATGACGGGCCGGGGAAGCCCGAGGGCATCAATCACTTCATCGGGCGGCAGCCCATCTTCGCCTTCGGCAATTCCGACGGCGACAAGCAAATGCTGGAATGGACCGCGTTCTGCCGGCGCTTGTGCTTCATGGGGCTCGTGCACCACACCGACGCAGAGCGCGAATACGCTTATGACCGCCAGTCCGCCGTGGGCAAGCTCGACAAGGCGCTCGACGAGGCGCTCGCCAAGGGTTGGACCGTGGTGGACATGAAGAACGATTGGAAGACGATCTTTCCCGCGCCAGCGGCGCCATAGAAGCCGGGGCGGGCGGGCGAGGAGGGGGGAGCGCCATGCTCAGACCGTTGATGATCGCTTCGGGCGCGTTCGAAGCGCTGTTCGGCCTCTCGGCGTTGATCGCGCCGGACATGCTGATCGGGGCGCTCGGAGCCGGGCCGGACGTCGCTTCGATTTTCCTTGCGCGCATTCTCGGCGCCGCGACCTTGGGGCTCGGCGTCGCTGCGCTTCTCGCGCGCGACCATCTCGCGAGCAAAGGCGGCCTCGCCGCGGCCTATGGGCTCGGGCTCTACAACGTGCTCGCCGCAGCCTTCATCCTCTGGACCGCGCGCGATATCGGCGGCGCGGCGCTGTGGAGCACGGGCCTGATCCATGCCGCGATCGGCGCGCTCTTCGTCTACGCGCTGGCGAGAGCCAGGGGGTGAAGACACAAATATTCGCCTCATGCTGAGGAGCGCTCCGAAGGAGCGCATCTCGAAGCACGTAACCGAAGCATCCTTCGCGACGCCGCCTTCGGCGGCTCCTCAGGATGAGGGCTTTGCCAGAGCCTAGTTCTTCTTGGTCTCGCACTTCTTTGCTTCGGCCGACCATTGACAGCCGAGCGTCGTGTCGAGATCGCAGATGGTCTGGTCGCCATGGACGGCGCAGGCGTCCTGGTATTCGGCGGGGCCGGGATAGCAGCCGCGCTTCTCCCCGTCCCAATGACAGTTGGGATTGGCCAGGCACAAGGCCGAGTCGCCGATCATGCACTCCTCGGCGGCCGGGCTTTCAACGGCACTCGCGCCGAGCGCGAGCGGCAGGGCGATGGCAAAGGCAACGAGACAGCGCATAACTCCTCCTTTTGTTGCCAGACCTTATACAAGTCCCGTTTTGGGATGAACAAGCCCGCCCGCAAAGGCTCGCGCCGTGCCATAATTTTGCGCTAATCTGCTGCGCTTGAAGAGATTTCCAGGCGGAACCAAGGCTTCCGCCGCTGCCGATCGGGGGAAAACGTGGCGCGGGTGGTGTGGGCGTTGCTCGTTGCCGGGGCGCTAGCGGGTTGCGCTTCGGCCATTGCCCGCAATCCCGTGCCTGCAACCATGGAGAACCAGGCCTCGGTCGTGGGCATGGGCGAGGCGCCCATCCGCTTCTGGGGCGATGAGCTTCCGCCCAACGCCGACGCGTTGGTCAAGGAGAAGTGGGTTCAGGTTCGCGCCAACCGCCCCGAGATGCTGAGCAAGGGGCGGCGTCCTGTCGTCAGCTTTCTGGCGTTGTCGGGCGGCGGCGCGGACGGCGCCTTCGGCGCCGGGGTGCTGTGCGGCTGGACCGCCTCGGGCAAGCGGCCCGAATTCGATCTCGTCACCGGCGTCTCGACCGGCGCGCTCACCGCGCCTTTCGCCTTTCTCGGACCGAAATACGACGAGGCGCTGAAGAAGGTTTTTACCGAGTCCACCACGAAAGACATCGCCATCGCCCAGCCGGTGAGAGGGTTGCTCGGCGGGGATTCGCTCGCGAGCAACGCGCCCCTGGCGAAAGTCATCGCCCATTACGTGACCGAGGAGTTCCTCCAGGAGGTCGCGACCGAACACCGCAAGGGACGCCGGCTTCTCATCGGCACCACCAATCTCGATGCCGAGCGGCCCGTCGTCTGGGATATGGGCCAGATCGCCGTGAGCGGGCGGCCAGAGTCGCTCGAACTCTTCCGCAAAGTGCTGCTCGCTTCGGCGGCCATCCCCGCCGTGTTCCCGCCCGGTTTCGTCAAGGTGGCGGCCGACGGCGCAACTTACGACGAGATGCATGTCGATGGCGGGGCGACGCGGGAGGTCTTCCTCATCCCGACGCAATTCATGGCCAAAAAGACCGACGGCAGTCTCGGCATCAATCCCGTGCGGCGCGCCTACATCATCCGCAACGGGCGCGTCTCCCCCGAATATAAGGCGGTCAAACCCAAGACCTTGTCGATCGCGGGCCGCGCCGTGTCGAGCCTCATCAAGAGCCAGGGGGTCGGCGACCTCTACGAGCTGTTCGTGTTCTCGAAAAGGAACGGCATCGATTACAACCTCGTCTACATCCCGGGCGATTTCCCCGACACGAGCACGCAGGCCTTCGATCCCGTCTATATGGGCAAGCTGTTCGATCTCGGTTACCAGATGGGCGAAGGGGGCGTTTCCTGGAAAAAAGTGCCCCCGCGCATGGCCGGCCATTGAACCGCTCGCGCCGCCCTTCGCGGGAGCAATCGCGAGTTGTCTCAGGCCCGGCCCTTTACTAAACATTATGGCGCGTGGATGAGCTGGCAGGCGGAGAGGACGATGGATCTCGCTGAATTGAACCGAGTGGCCAACGCCATGGTGGCGCCCGGCAAGGGCATTCTCGCCGCCGATGAGTCCGGCGGAACGATCGCGAAGCGGTTCACCGCGATCGGCGTCGAATCGACCGAAACCAGCCGCCGCGATTATCGCGAGCTCCTGTTCAGCGCCGCCGAGGCCATGGCCGAGCGCATCTCGGGCGTGATCCTGTTCGATGAGACCATCCGGCAAATGGCGGCGGACGGAACCCCGCTCGTCAAGGTGATCGAAAGGGC
>JBFWTF010000229.1:0-2872 GCA_050247995.1 Methyloceanibacter sp.
CCTTCTGGGACGGAAAGCCCGCCGGCTTCGCGCTCTGGTTCTATAATTTCTCGACCTTCCACGGCCGGCACGGGATCTATCTCGAGGACCTGTTCGTTGCGCCGGAGCTGCGCGGCAAGGGGATCGGGATCGCACTCATCAAGACACTGGCACGGCGCTGCGTCGATGAGGGGCTGACGCGGCTGCAATGGTGGGTGCTCAACTGGAACGAGCCGTCGATCGCGTTCTACAAGACGCTCGGCGCCGCGCCGATGGACGAATGGACGGTGTTCCGCGTCACCGGCGATAAGCTACGCGAGCTGGCGCAATGACGATCGCGGTCAGGCCGATCGCGCCGGGCGAGGGTGGCGTGCTCCTCGCCATGGTGAAGGCGCTCGCCGATGATCACGGCTTCGCCGACAAGATGACGTCCTCGGCGGCCGATCTCGAAGCGGCCCTGTTCCCGCCGCAACCGATCGTCGGATGCCTGCTGGCCTTTCTCGACGGGGCACCGGCGGGATGCGCCTTCTGGCACAGGAGCTTCGCCACCTCGCGCGGGCAGGAGGTCATGTATCTTGAAGACCTCTCGGTGCTGCCGGCCTATCGGCGCAAGGGCGTGGCGCGCGCGCTGCTCAAGGCGCTGGCTGGCCTGGCGCGGGAGAAGGGATTTCCCAGTATCTACTGGATCATGATGGGCTGGAACGAAGCGGGCCGCGCGCTCTACACGGAGGCCGGGGCCGAGCTCGAGGATGGCCTCACCTTCTGCCGCCTTGCGGATGAGGCGCTGGATCGGCTTGCAAAAATATCCACTGACTAGAATTGGTTGTTCATATCATTGTACATATTGGGGCGGGAGCGAATCGTGATTGACCTACCGAAGTCAGTGGGCTAGTCTTAGGCTTAATTTCCTTTTGGTGGGGCGCGGTTGAGTTTACAGAAAAAGATCGTAATGCCGTCGGCAAGCTTCGTCGTCGCTCGAAGCTTTGACCAACATATAATTGGTTGTGACAACGCTTTGCCTTGGCGGCTGAGAACCGATCTTAGACGGTTTCGCGAACTTACGATTGGCCATGCGGTCATAATGGGTCGAAAGACGTTCGACTCTATCGGAAAGCCGCTGCCAAATCGCTTCAATATTGTGCTTTCAAAGGACAAACGGAACGGCCCCGAGGGTGTGACCTGGGTAACCAGCGCAGAGGACGCGGTGTTTCTCGCCGACTATTGGTCAATCTGCAGGGGAAAGGACGATTTTTTTGTCATCGGCGGAGATAACATCTATTCGATGTTTGCGAAGAAGGACTTCTATAACAAGGTTTATCTCACGGAGGTGTTTGCAGCAAATATAAGAGGTGACGCGTTTTTTGATTTGAACTTCGATAAACGCACGTGGAAGCTCGTTGAGGAAGTGGATTACCCTGCATCAGAGCTTGATCAGTATCCATTTCGGTTTGTCACCTATGAGCGTCGTCAAAAGACTATCAGAGAGCGTCTTAGATCTGACTTCATGACAGACGTAGCGGGCCTTAGATTTCAGAAAGAAAAATTGGATGCAGCGATTGACCGGTGGGACGCTATTCATTCCGTCGGCCCCAACAAAACCGCGTTGCAGCTCCAACTCGCTTGGTAGGGTGCTTGACCGGGCCGATTGAGCCCCGGTACCAAGGCTGATGACACAAAACCCGGATATTGTGGTGATCGGCGCAGGCGCGGCTGGCGTTGGCGCAGGCCTTGCGCTGGCCCGGGCAGGGGCTTCCTTCATTGTCCTTGAAGCCAGGGACCGGATTGGCGGGCGCGCCTACAGCGACACGTCGAGCCTCGGGCACCTCTGGGACCATGGCTGCCACTGGCTTCACTCCGCCGACAAGAACGTGCTGCGCCAGGTCGCCGACAAGATCGGCCATCGCTATCGCAGCCGGTATTCGCCTTCGATGCTCGAGACGTTCCTCGATGGCCGCTGGGAAGCGACCACGATGCGCGAGGATTTCGTCTGGCGCCTCCTGGGCGAGGTTGCCGACGCCGGAAAGCAGGGGAAGGACATCGCGGCGAGCGCGCTGCTCGACCGGAGCCATCCTTGGTATCCGATGATCCACCATTGGCTCACCCTCATGTATTCGGCGGAGCCCGACGATATCTCGACCTTCGATGCCGGGCGCTATGACGACACGCATCTCAATTATCCGGTTGAGGACGGCTATGGGGCGCTCATCGCGCGCATCGCCGTGCCCTTGCCGATCCGCACAGGCGTGGCCGCGCTGAAGGTGAGAGCGCAGGGCCAGGGCATCGCTGTCGAGACGTCGCAGGGCACGGTCGAGGCGCGGGCGGCCATCATCGCGGTGCCCGCGCGCATGATCGAGACGGGGAGGCTCGTCATCGAGCCGGGCCTGCCGCCTCACATCGCGCAGGCCTTCGACGATGTGCCGATGGGCTGGTACGAGAAGATCGCGCTCCTGCTCGACGAGTCCGCTTTCGGGGCAAAGCCTGCCCCCTATGTCGACATATTCGATCCCGTTGCGCCCGACACCCATCCGCTCAATTTCGAGATCAAGCCCTTCGGCCGGCCGATCGCGATCACCCATATTGCGGGCACTTTCGCCCGTGAGATGAGCGAGGCGGGCGAAGCGGCCATGATCGATTTCGCGCTTTCGGCTCTCGTTCGCGCCTATGGCGCGGATTTGCGAAAGCACTTCAAGAAGGGTGCGGTAACCCATTGGTCTTCCGATAAATTCACCAACGGCGCCTATTCCTGCGCGAAACCCGGCCGCGGCTTGTCCCGGGCGGCCTTCGCCGAACCGATCCATGACCGGATATTCCTCGCGGGCGAGCATGTGCATCCGACCTTCATGGCGACCGCGCATGGCGCCTATGAAACCGGAATCTGGGCCGCGTCCAAGGC
>JBFWTF010000230.1:0-2798 GCA_050247995.1 Methyloceanibacter sp.
AGATGGGGGAAGACTTGCGCCAAGGGCATGCCGGCGTGGCCCTTGGCGATCAGCGCGGCGATCGACAGCGCAGGATGCAGCGCCGCGAGCCGGATCATGTCGGCGCCGGTATAGCCGGAGGCGCCGAGCACGGCGGCCCTGATGGTTTTGGACTTGGCCATGGCGAAGGCCTTAAACGAGAGTGGTGAGAGAGGGATTAAGCCCGAGTCGCGCGCGGTGCGATACCGGCGAAAGCCGGTATCGACCAACCGAAAGCGCCCGGGATGCGGCTAGCGCTTCGAGAACTGGAAGCTTCGTCGCGCCTTGGCCCGGCCGTACTTCTTGCGCTCGACCGTGCGGGCGTCGCGGGTCAGGAACCCGCCCTTCTTGAGGACGCCGCGGAGCTCGGGCTCGAAGCGGGTGAGCGCGATCGAAATGCCGTGCCTGACGGCGCCGGCTTGGCCCGAGAGCCCGCCGCCGCTCACCGTGCAGACGATGTCGTATTGGCCCTCGCGCTTGGCGGTGACGAGGGGCTGTTTCAGGATCATCTGCAACACCGGCCGCGCGAAATAGGCGACGTGATCCTTGCCGTTGATGGTGATCTTGCCGGGGCCGCGCTTGACCCAGACGCGGGCGACGGCGTCCTTCCGCTTGCCGGTGGCATACGAACGGCCTTGGGCGTCGACCTTCTTCTCGTAAACGCGGGCCTCGGGCGCTGCGGTCTTCAGCGGAGCAAGATCTTCAAGCGTCATGGTCTCGCTCATGGGCCTAAGCGCTCCTTGCGTTCTTCGAGTTGAGGGCGGCGACGTCGAGCGTCACGGGGTTCTGCGCCGCGTGGGGATGATCGGGCCCGGAATAGATGCGCAAATTCCTGAGCTGCTGACGGCCGAGCGGGCCCCGCGGGATCATGCGCTCGACGGCCTTTTGCAACACCCGCTCGGGATGCTTGCCTTCGAGGATCTTGGCGGCGGTCCGGTCCTTGATGCCGCCGGGATAGCCGGTGTGCCAGTGATAGACCTTGTCGGCGCGCTTGTTGCCGGTGAGGACGACATTGCCGGCATTGATGACGACGATGTTGTCGCCGCAATCGAGATGCGGGGTGTAGCCCGGCTTGTGCTTGCCTCTGAGGCGGTTGGCGATCAGAACGGCGAGCCGCCCCACCACGAGGCCGTCGGCGTCGATGAGGGTCCAGGACTTTTCGATGTCCTTCGGCGTGGCGGAGAAGGTCTTCATGCGCGTGCTTCCAGGCTTTAAGGATCGGCGCTTCTAGCTTCTGCCCCGAGTGGCGTCAAGGACAAACGAACTCTCCAATGAATTCAGTCGACTAGCAATGTGGTATCATGACTCCACATCATCGGAGCTTTCCCTGTGCGAGGGGTCTCGCGCCGCAAAGCCCCGTAAGGAATCTCTGCTATAAGGCTTTCCGGACTTTCGAGAGGCGGCAGAAGCATGGCCAGCACTGCGAGACAGACGGCGAGCGAGGCCGGGATCTTGCTGCGCGAAGATCGCGGCCCGGTGGCGCTGCTCACGCTCAACCGGCCCGCAGCGCGCAATTCGCTGTCGCGCGATTTGATCGCGGCCGTGACCGAGGCCATGCGCGCGATCGGCGCGAGCGAGGCGATCCGCGCCGTCGTGCTCACCGGCGCTGACCCGGCCTTTTCTTCCGGCCACGACCTCAAGGAAATGACCGCGCATCGCGGCGATCGCGACAAGGGCCGCGCCTTCTTCGCCGAGACCATGAACGCGTGCGCCGAGATGATGCTCGCCATCGTCCGCTCGCCCAAGCCCGTCATCGCCGCGGTGAACGGCATCGCCACGGCGGCGGGCTGCCAGCTCGTGGCGAGTTGCGATCTTGCCGTTGCGAGCGCGGAGGCGCGCTTCGCCACGCCCGGGGTCAATATCGGCCTCTTTTGCTCGACGCCGATGGTCGCGCTCAGCCGCAACGTATCGCGGAAAGCGGCGATGGAGATGCTGCTCCTCGGCGACATGGTGGGCGCCGAGCAGGCCAAAGCGTTCGGCCTCGTCAATACCGTGGTCGAGCCCAACCGCGTGGTCAACGAGGCGATGGAGCTTGCGCGCAAGATCGCGACGAAGCCGAAGCGGACGCTCAAGATCGGCAAGGAGGCGTTCTATCGCCAGCTCGACATGCCGCTCGATGAGGCCTATCGCTACGCCGCTTCCGTCATGGTCGAGAACATGCTCGACCGGGAGGCCGAGGAAGGCATCGGCGCCTTCCTCGACAAGCGCGCGCCCGACTGGCCGCGTTAGACCCCTCGCGCTCCCCTCCCCGGAAGCCGGCAAGCGACGCGATGAACCACGACTCCTATAGCGATGCCTATATCCGGAGCATCCTGACGCGGAACCGCACCATCGCCATGGTCGGGGCGAGCGCCAACACCTCGCGCCCGAGCTACTTCGCGATGAAATATCTCATGGAGAAGGGTTTCCGCGTCATCCCGGTCAATCCGGGACAGGAAGGCAAGACCATTCTCGGCGAGACGGTCTATGCCGCGCTCGGCGACATTCCCGACAAGGTGGACATCGTCGATATCTTCCGCAATTCGGAGGCGGCGCTCGCCATCACAAGCGAGGCGATCGCGATCGGCGCCAAGGTGGTGTGGATGCAGCTCGGGGTGCGTAACGACGCGGCGGCGCGGCTGGCCGAGGATGCGGGGCTCGAAGTGGTGATGAACCGCTGTCCCAAGATCGAGTATGGCAGGCTGTCGGGCGAATTGAACTGGGCCGGGGTCAACTCGCGCACGCTGACCAGCAAGCGGCCCCTGCTCGGCGCCAAGGGCGTGCAACACCGCGTCATTGCC
>JBFWTF010000231.1:0-2787 GCA_050247995.1 Methyloceanibacter sp.
GAAGCCATCAGGCAACGGCCTCTACTTTGGCGCTCGCTTTGCGCTTCTTGGCGGCGGTGGCGGATTTCACCGCGAGCCACAGGGATACGGTCAGCTTGCCGCCTGACGGCGCGGGCGCAAGCTCGCGGAAGCCTTCGAGCTTGAGCCCCGAGCGCTCGAACAGCCGCGCCAGTTGATCGCGGGCAAAGCCGAGCCGGCGATGGGCCGACTGCTCGCGCAGGTACTCAAGCTCGTGCGGGGCGAAATCGACGACGAGCAGCCTGCCGCCCGGCGCCAGCAGTCGCGCCGCCTCGGCGATCGCCGCGGCGGGGTCGTCGAGAAAATGCAGCACCTGATGCAGCACGACCGCATCGGCAGCGCCGTCGGGCAAGGGAACGTTGCCGAGATCGCCGTGGCGGACCTGGGCATGGGAGAGGCCGGCGCGTTCGAGCTTCATGCGCGCGTAATTCAGCATGGCGTGATTGAGATCGAAGCCGAGCGCGCGGGCCGCACGCGGGGCGAAGAGTTCGAGGATGCGGCCGGTGCCAGTGCCGAGATCGACAAGCAGGTTGAAAGGCCCCTTCCCGAGCGCCGCGTCCATGGCGGCCTCGACCTCGCGCTCGGCGACATGAAGTGCGCGGATCTCGTCCCACTCGCCCGCATGCGCCTTGAAATAGGCCTGAGCCTCCTCGGCGCGCGCCTTGGCAACAGCCGAGGCCCTCGCGCGATCGCGCGCGAGCGTGAGGTCGGCCGGATCGAGACTTCCGACGATGGCGCGGGCGAGCGCTGCCTCAGCGCCGGAATCGGCGAGGCGGAAGAAAACCCATGAGCCCTCGCGGAAACGCCGGATCACGCCCGCCTCGACCATCAGCTTGAGGTGACGGCTGATGCGCGGCTGGCTTTGACCCAAGATTTGGGTCAGGTCCTTGACGTTGAGTTCTCCGGCCGCGGCAAGGAGCGCGAGGATGCGGAGCCGCGTGGCCTCGCCCGCGGCGCGCAATCCGGCCAGGGCTTGGGCGCGGGACAGGCCTTGCGGCAGGGCTTCTGCGCCATTGGACATAAAGATATGTTTATACGTTTTTGCGCGCCCGCGTCAAGCGCTTGCGCCGGACCGCCTCAACGCCGGGCGAAGTGCTTGTATTTGATGCGTTTCGGCAGGACCGAGTCCTCGCCCAGCCGCCGCTTCTTGTCCTCCTCGTAATCCTCGAAATTTCCCTCGAACCACTCGACGTGGCTGTCGCCCTCGAAGGACAGAATGTGGGTGGCGATACGGTCCAAAAAGAAGCGGTCGTGGCTGATGATGACGGCGCAGCCGGGGAAATCCTCGAGCGCGGCCTCGAGCGAGGACAGCGTCTCGACGTCGAGATCGTTGGTGGGCTCATCGAGCAGGATCAGGTTCGCGCCGGACTTCAGCATCTTGGCAAGGTGGACGCGATTGCGCTCGCCGCCCGAGAGCTGGCTCACCTTCTTCTGCTGATCGGCGCCCTTGAAATTGAACCAGCCGACATAGGCGCGGGATTGCACCTCGCGGTTGCCGAGCTTGATCGTGTCGTTGCCGCCCGAGATCTCCTCGAACACCGTCTTCTTGCCGTCGAGCGCGTCGCGCGACTGATCGACATAGCCGAGCTTCACCGTCTCGCCGATCTTGATCGCGCCGTCATCGGGGTTGTCTTGGCCGACGATCATGCGGAACAGCGTGGTCTTGCCCGCGCCGTTAGGCCCGATCACGCCGACGATGCCGCCGGGCGGCAGCTTGAAGGAGAGATCGTCGATCAGAAGCCTGTCGCCGAAGCCCTTGTTCAAGTGATCGGCCTCGATCACGACCTGGCCGAGACGGGGCCCGGGCGGAATGGTGATCTGCGTCTTGCCGCCCTTGTCGCGGGTCGATTCGGCCAGCATCTCCTCGTAGGCGCGGATGCGGGCCTTGGACTTGGCTTGGCGCGCCTTGGGGCTCGCCCTGATCCAGTCGAGCTCGCGGGCGAGCGTCCGTTCGCGCGCCTCGTCCTGCTTGCCCTCGACTTCGAGCCGCTTCTTCTTCTGCTCGAGCCAGGAGGAGTAGTTGCCCTTGTAGGGAACGCCCTGCCCGCGATCGAGCTCGAGCGTCCACTCGGTGATGTTGTCGAGGAAGTAGCGGTCGTGGGTCACCATGATGACGGTGCCGGGATAGTCGCGCAAATGATGCTCGAGCCAGGCGACGCTCTCGGCGTCGAGATGGTTGGTCGGCTCGTCGAGCAGGAGAATGTCGGGCTTCGCCAAGAGAAGCCGGCAGAGCGCGACGCGGCGCCGCTCGCCGCCCGAGAGCGTCTTCACGTCGGCATCGCCCGGCGGGCAACGCAGCGCATCCATCGCCTGCTCGACCTGCGCGTCGAGATCCCACAAGCCCTGGCCATCGATCATGTCCTGAAGCTGCGCCATCTCCTCGGCCGTCTCGTCGGAATAGTTCATGGCAAGCTCGTTGTAGCGGTCGAGCTTGGCCTTCTTCTCGGCAACCCCCTCCATGACATTGGCGGCAGCGTCCTTGGTTTCGTCGAGGACCGGCTCCTGCGGCAGGTAGCCCACGCTCACGCCCTCCGCCGCCCAGGCTTCGCCCACGAACTCGGTCTCCTCACCCGCCATGATGCGCAGGAGCGTCGATTTGCCGGCCCCGTTGACCCCGACCACGCCGATCTTGGCGCCGGGCAGGAAGGCGAGCGTGATGTCCTTCAGCACCTGCTTGCCGCCCGGATAGGTCTTGGACAGGCGGTTCATGACATAGACATATTGAGGCGTGGCCATGGGCGCTCCGGGAGCTTTCACATACGGTCGCTA
>JBFWTF010000232.1:0-2767 GCA_050247995.1 Methyloceanibacter sp.
GCAGCTCCGCGAGCTCACGGTCGTCAAGCGGAGCGGGCGCCGCATGCCCTTCGACCGCGACAAGTTAATGCGGTCGGTGCAGATCGCGCTCAGGAAGCGGCCGGTCGATCCCGAGCGGGTCGAACGCATGGTGAGCGGCATCGTGCGCCGGCTCGAGAATATGGGCGAGAACGACATCAGGTCCGAGACCATCGGGCGCCTGGTGATGGAGGCGCTGAAGGCGCTCGACGACGTCGCCTATGTGCGCTTCGCCTCCGTGTACAAGAACTTCCGCGAGGCCAAGGATTTCGAAGCGCTGCTCGGCGAGCTCGCCGCGACCGATGACGACGACGCGGGCGACGGCAAGGCGAGCGCCCCTGTCGAAGACTAGGCAAACACCCCACATCATCCCCATGACCTTGAGCGACGAGGACCACATGGCGCAGGCGCTCAACCTCGCGCGCCGGGGGCTTGGCCAGACCTGGCCGAACCCGTCGGTGGGCGCCATCGTCGTCGCCGCCGACGGCGAGGTTCTCGCCCGGGGCTGGACCGCCCCCGGAGGGCGCCCGCATGCCGAAGCGATCGCGATCGAGCACGCCGGCACGAGGGCGCGGGGCGCGACCCTCTATGTCACGCTCGAGCCTTGCGCTCACCCCGGCGGCAGGGGCCCGGCCTGCGCCGAGATCATCGCCGCGGCAAAACCCGCCCGGGTCGTCATTGGGCTCCGCGATCCCGACGCGCGCACCGCCGGCCGCGGCATCGCCCGCCTCGCCGCCGCGGGCATCGAGGTGAAGGATGGGGTGCTTGCCGACGAAGCCAAGGCCGTGGCGCTCGGTCACATCCTTCGTGTCACCGAGGAACGCCCCGCCGTGACGCTCAAGCTCGCGGTCGGCGCCGATGGCCTGATCCCGCAAGGGAAGGGCGCGCCGGTCTGGGTCACGGGGGCGGATGCGCGCGCCCACGGCCATCTCCTCAGAGCGCGGCACGACGCCATCCTGGTCGGCCGCGGCACGATCCTCGCCGACGACCCGGCCCTGACCTGCCGCCTTCCCGGCATGTCCTGCCGCTCGCCGGTCAGGGTGGTGCTTGACCGTCGTTTGCGGACGCCGCCGGACGCGCGCCTGTTCGACGATCTGATGGTGCCGGTCTGGCTCGTCTGCTCGGCCGACGAGGAGCATCCGAACACCGATGCCCTCCAGGATCGCGGCGCCGAGATCGTCGCGGTTCCGGTGGACGCTCACGGCCTCCTTGCCGTGCGCGATGCGCTCGAGACCCTTGCCGCGCGCGGCATCACCCGCGTGCTTGTCGAGGGCGGCCCTTCGGTGGCCCGAGCCTTTGTCGATGCCGATCTCGTCGACGAGGCCGTCATCTATCAGGGTCCGAAATGCGTGGGCAGAGGCGGCCTTTTGCCATTTGTCGGCGATGGGCTTGAACGTCTGACCGGAAGCGGGCATTTCATCGAGATCGAGACCCGGTCCTTCGGTCCGGACCGGATGCATTGGTGGCGGCGAGTAGGGCGATGTTCACCGGCCTTGTCAGCGGCGTAGGAACGCTTCGGGAGCGGCGGGGCTCGCGTTTCGTCATCGCCTGCCCGTATAAGCGCCGGAGCCTCCCAGAGGGCGCCTCGATCGCCTGCGACGGCTGTTGCCTCACCGTTGTCGATATCGCCAAAGCCAAGGGTAAGGGGGAGGGCGCGCTTTTCGCCGTCGAGGTCTCCAACGAGACGCTCGCCCGCACCACCCTCGGCACCTGGCAGGAGGGGCGCCGCATCAATCTCGAACGGGCGCTGGCGCTCGGCGATGAGCTTGGCGGGCATGTCGTGACCGGCCATATCGACGGGACCGCGGCCGTCGTCTCGCGCGAGGGCGACGGCGACAGCGTCCGTTTCCAGCTCGAGAGCCCGGCCGAGCTCGCCCGCTTCATCGCCGCCAAAGGATCGGTCGCGCTCGACGGCGTCTCGCTGACGGTTAACGATACGCGCGGCACGCGCTTCGGCGTCAACCTCATTCCTTACACGCTTGCCCATACGACATGGGGAGACCGCCGCCCCGGCGATCTGGTAAACCTTGAAGTCGATCTCATGGCGCGCTACCTCGCCCGCCTCGGAGAGCAAGAAAGGCTCGGCCCGTGACGATTGCGCCGAAGACACGCGACCATCAATTCCTCTCGCCGATCGAGGAGGTGGTCGAAGATGCGCGCAACGGCCGGATGTTCATTCTGGTCGACGCCGAGGAGCGCGAGAACGAGGGCGATCTCGTCATCCCGGCGCAGATGGCCACCCCCGACGCCATCAACTTCATGGCCAAATACGGCCGGGGCCTCATCTGCCTTGCGCTCACGCCCGAGCGTGCCAAGCAGCTTCACCTCGAACTGATGTCGCGCTCGAACCGCACGCGTCACTCCACCGCCTTCACCGTGTCGATCGAGGCGCGGGAAGGGGTCTCGACCGGCATCTCGGCCCATGACCGCGCCCACACCATCTCCGTCGCCATCGACCCGACCAAGGACTATCGCGACGTCATGACCCCGGGCCACGTGTTTCCCCTCGTCGCCAAGGAAGGCGGGGTTCTGATCCGCGCCGGCCATACCGAGGCGGCGGTCGATCTTGCGCGCCTTTCCGGACTCTATCCGGCCGGCGTGATCTGCGAGATCATGAATGACGACGGCACCATGGCGAGGCTTCCCGACCTCATCGCCTTCGCCGCCCGTCATGGCCTCAAGATCGCGACCATCGCCGACCTGATCGCCTACCGGCTCCGCTACGATCATCTCGTCAATCGGGTGGCCG
>JBFWTF010000233.1:0-2750 GCA_050247995.1 Methyloceanibacter sp.
GCTGCAACGCTTGATCTGATAGAGCAGGCACGGCCGCGTTCTGCTCTCGTAGTAGGCGTCGGAGCAGGAGCGCAGCAGGAAGGCGCGCTGAAGCGTGTTGATGGTACGGCCCACCGCGCCCGCCGAAGCGAAGGGGCCGAAATATTCGCCCTTGCGGCTCCGCGCCCCGCGATGCTTGAGGATCTGCGGCACGGGGTGATCGCGGGCGATGAGGATGAAGGGAAACGACTTGTCGTCCCGGAGCACGACGTTGTAGCGCGGCTTCAGCCGCTTGATGAGGTTCGCTTCGAGCAGAAGCGCCTCGGTCTCGGTCGCCGTCGTGACGAATTCCATGTTCGCCGTGTCGGCGATCATGCGGGCGATGCGATTGTTGTGGCCCGCGCCCCGCGCGTAGCTCAGCACGCGCTTCTTGAGATGGCGCGCCTTGCCGACATAGAGAACTTCGCCCGCTTGATCGAACATGCGATAGACGCCGGGCCCGGTAGGCGCCGTTTTGGCGTGGCGTCCGATCACGGCAGCACCGGTTTCGACGGCGCCGAGCCCATCGTGCAGACGCGGCATCGTTCCGGAAGGGTCTGGATTCTCTAACGGCATGGAATCATTGAACGTTTTCTGGCAGGACGAGCGTATCCTAGGGCGAAAGTAGGGTCTCGGCGCGAGGTCGTTCAAGAGCTTGGTGGCGGCAGCCTCAAGCCTCGCTCTCCCCATCGAAGGCGAGATGCTGGCCGCTGTCGAGCGCGATGACCTGGCCCGTGATCGAGGGCGTTTCCAGCAGGAAGCGGACGGCGCCCGCGACATCGCCCGCGTTCACCGCCCTTTGCAGGAGGGTTGCGCCGGCCTCCCGCTCGAAGGCGCTCTGGCTCTGCGCCTCGTGCTTGATCACGGGGCCGGGCGCGATCGCGTTGACCCTGATCCGCGGCGCGAGCGCCTGCGCCATCATCCGCGTGGCCGACCACAGCGCCGCCTTGGCGACGGTGTAGGAGAAATAATCGGGGGTGAGGCGCAACACCTTCTGATCGACGATATTGACGACGTTCCCCTCTACGCCATCGGGCAAGGCCTTCGCGAAGGCTTGGGCGAGGAAGACCGGCGCTCTCAGATTGACGTCGAGCTGCGCCGCCCACGTCGCGCCGTCGAGCGTCGCAAGCGTGTCGCGCTCGAACCGCGCGGCGTTGTTGATGAGGCATGAGGGCGGCCCAAGCGCGGCGGCGCAGTCGGCGATCAGCTTGGGCAGCGCATCGAGCCGGGCGAGATCGGCGGCGAAGGCGGCGGCCTTGCCTCCATCCCGTTCGATCTCGGCGACGACGGCGGCAGCCTCGGCCGCCGAGCTGCGGTAATGCACGCCGACGCGCCAGCCGCGAGCCGCGAGATCGAGCGCGACGATCCGGCCGACGCGCCGCGCCGCGCCGGTCACGAGCGCGATTCGACCGTCTTTGTCTTTTGCCATGCTGTCGCGTCAGAAGAGGGGGCCAAGGGAGCCCGTGGCACGGGCCATTCCAGGGCTACTCTAGGTGAGCGCTCCCGGGCGAACAAGCTCCGGCCTTTCTTCGCCGCCATCGGTGGCCTATGAGGTCGGGGCAAAGGGAGGGATTGAGCCGTGATCGACGAGAATGCCGTCACGAAGGCGCACGCGGTCTACACGCCGTTCACGCTCTCGATTTACGATGGGCTCGTTCACGGGCTGTCCAACCGCTTCGCCTGGCGCTGCCCGACCCGGCGTCTCATCGGGCTCTATCGCGACAACATGTCTGCCGAGCATTTGGAGGCAGGCGTCGGCACCGGGATGCTGCTCGATCGCGCCGCGTCGCCGGAACTCGAGCGCCTCGTCCTGCTCGACGCCAACCGCAATTGTCTCGACCGCGCGGCAGCGAGATTGGCCCGCTTTCAGCCCGAGCTGCATCAGGTCAACTTGCTTGCGCCGTCCGCGCTCGCGCTCGCGCCCGTCGCCTCCGTCGGGCTTACTTATGTGCTCCATTGCCTCCCCGGCCGCATGGACGAGAAGCTCGCCGCGATCGACCATTTGCGGCCGTCGATGCGCCGCGGCGCCACGCTGTTCGGAGCGACCATTCTCGGGCGCGGCATTGCGCCGAACCCCGCGGCGCGGGCGCTGCTTGATCTCTATAACGCGAAGGGCGTGTTCAACAATCGCGAGGACGATCTCGCGTCGCTCTCTGAGGGGTTGCGGCGGCGCTTCGCCGATGTCGCCGTCACGCAAGAAGGCTGCGTCGCCATCTTCCGCGCATCCTGACGCGGCCGAGCGTCAGGGCTGCGATGGCGGTGGAACCGCAATCTTCGGCAAAGGGCAGAGCCGCCGCTGGTCTTCGTTCCCACCGCACGCCCGCGGCGCGAGATCGCGGCCGAAGCACACCCTGATATCGAGCAGATGCGCTTTGCGGCAGGTGATCGAGATCATCTCCGGCGCGAGCCAGGGATTGGCGTCGAGGAAGGCGCGCTCGATCTCCTCGGGCGCATCGAGGTCGGCGCCCGGGGCGAGAAAGCCGGAAGGCACGTTGACGCGCTCGTAAAGCGCGCGCGCGGCGGCGAAATAGGCCGCGGGGGAAAGCCCCGAGCAGGTGCCGTGCGTGCGGTATTCGTGGATCATCAGATTGCGGCTCGGCATGATGTCGCGCATTCCCGCGATCACGCTTTCCGGCACCCAAGGCCGCTTGCCGCTGAAGCAATCCGCGGGCCAGCCTTTTTCGTGCTGCGGCCACAGCCCGTGCAGAAGGAATGTATGCCGAAGCGCGGCG
>JBFWTF010000234.1:0-2714 GCA_050247995.1 Methyloceanibacter sp.
GCTACGCGCAGACCCAGATTCAGACTTTCGGCATTCAGGCGCAGCAGATCGCCTGGCTCATGGCCGATGCCATGCGCGACCTCCAGCCGAAGGGCAAGGTCTGAGCCCAGCGCCCGCGCTGGCCCAGAGCGTAATTCATTTGCATTGAACCATGCTCCCGACCCCCACCCCGGCCCTCCCCCTTGCAGGGGGAGGGAGAGCGATACGCCGCACCCAATTTTCTCCCCCCTGAAAGGGGGGAGTAACAGGGGGGTCATGATTCGATGCGATGGGATAATGCTCTAAGAGGCAAAAAGGCCCGGCCAATGGCCGGGCCTTTCGCATGTGAACTGTGCAAGCGAGGCTTACGCCGCCTTGGCGTAATACGACTTGAGCTGGTTCATCACCTTCTGCTTGTCGAACTCGGCGCCCATGGCCAGCATCGCGTCGGCGAAGCGGCTCACGATCTCGCCGATCTGCTCGGGACTGAGCTGATTGAGAATGCCGATGCGGACCTGAACCGGCTCCGACAGCGTCGGCCAGATGCCGAAGCCCGTCGCGCGGGCCCCCTGCACCAGTTCCTTTTCCTTGCCCTTGAGCTTGCCCGGCAGGTTGAGCACGACGAGGCTCGGCATGTTCGACGTGACGTCGCAGCCCATGGCCTCGACCGCCTGGCGCAGCGCCTTCTCGTGATAGGCGTAGTCCGAGGCTTTGCGGCGCCGGCCGTAGCCGAGAATGATGCGAAGCGCCTCGTGGAAGGCCGCGACCGCGTAGCAGGAATGGGTCTGGTGATAGCCGGGCGTGTCGACGTCCTTGCCGTCGATGATGCCCCAATGGCGCGCATCGAGAATGGGATGATGCACGTAGGTGCGGCAGCCCCGCTTCCGCACCATCTCGATCGCCTTGTCGGTGAAGCTGACCGGCGCGTAGGTGAGCGGGAGCGACAGCACGCCCTTCTGCGGACACGACGCCCAGGCGACCACGCCCGGATAGTCGTCGATGTTGAAATCGGCGACGCCGAGGCTCGACACCGCGTCGCAAATGCCCATCACACCATGCTTGAGGCAGGCATCGCTGAAGGCCTTGAGGTCGTTGATGCGGCCCGAGCCCGTCTCCCAATGCGCCATGAAGGCCCACATCGGCTTATGCTCGGCGAGCGCCTTGTCGATGGTCTCGCCGGTGACCGACTGGCCGTGCGGGGTCTCGATCGTGACCACGCTTTTCGGCTTGGGATTGAGCGAATCCGCCGCAAGCTCCTCGGCGGTCGCGGCCTTCATGCGGATGGTGAGGCTGTCGATTCCCGAGAACGTGCCGTTCGGGAACGCCACCACCTTGTCGCCGGGCAAGATCAGCGAAAGCACGCAATCGAGGCCCGAGAAGCCCGTCCCGGCGACGCCGAAAGTGTAGACGTTCTTGGTGCCCCACAGCTCGCGCAGCATCTGCTTGGCTTCGAGCATGCCGCGCAGAACGTCTTTCTGCATATGATCGGCAACGCCGGTCTTGGCGAAACGCTCGAGCACCCTGGGATCGGTGTTCCCCGGCCCAGGGCCGGCGGCGAGCGTGGCGGGAATTTCAAGCTGCGGAAAGATCTGCGTCATGGGAACACCCTCTGGTCTAAAACGTCTTCGCGCAAATGAGGCGGCACAATCGTCTAGCCGTCAAGATGCGCTGCGGCAAGACTGGCGGTGCCACGATTTGGCGCCCCCCGATGCCCGAGCGCCCCGGATGCAGGGACGCAGGAAAAGGAAGAAGCCCCGAACGGGGGGAGCGGGGCTTCTTCCGTTAAGTTCCCTGCGGGGACGGTGATGGGAGGGAACGCCATCACCGAGGCGCGAACTTACGCTCATTTCCCGCAAACGGGGGACTTTTTTGCGAAAATGGTTAAGGTTAACAATGTCGCACCGGCATGGCGCCGCCGGAAAGGCCTTAAGAAGGGCGCATCGGGGGCCCGCGGGGGACATCGCCATGACAAATAAGTCCTTGAGTTTGGCTGCATTTTTCGCCGCCATGATCGGTCTTGCGAACGGCCCTGCCCTTGCCGCCTCTTGCGGCAACAACAGCGCCGGCTTCGAGGGCTGGAAGAAGGCCTTCGCCGGCGAGGCCTCCGCCAACGGGATGGGACCCAAGGCGATCGCCGCGCTCATGGCGACCAAATATTCGACCGGCACGATCAGGGCCGATCGCGGTCAGAAGAGCTTCAAGCTGAGCCTCGATCAGTTCATGGCGAAGCGAGGCGGCCCTGCCATCGCCGCGCGTGGCAAGGGCATGAAGTCGGCCAATGCGGGCCTGTTCGCCTCGATCGAGAAGCGGTTCGGCGTACCGGCCGGCCCCCTCATCGCCATCTGGGGCATGGAGACCGGCTTCGGCAGCTTCATGGGCAATCAGCCCACGATCTCGGCCGTCGCCACTCTCGCCTATGATTGCCGCAGGCCCGAATATTTCACCGACCAGCTCTATGCGGCGCTTCAGCTCGTCGATCGCGGCGTCCTCAACAGCGGGACGCGCGGGGCGATGCATGGCGAGGTCGGCCAGACCCAGTTCTTGCCCAAGAGCATCCTGCTCTACGCCGTCGACGGCGACGGCAACGGCGTCATCAACCTCACCACCCCGGCCGACGCTCTGGCCTCGACGGCGAATTTCCTCAAGGGGCATGGCTGGGTCAAGGGCGCGGGCTACCAGCCCGGCCAGCCGAACTTTGCCGCGATCCAAGGCTGGAACGCGGCCGGCGTCTATCA